>NZ_JBTLMO010000033.1:0-101448 GCF_054462255.1 Streptomyces sp. SD15
GAAGCTGAGCTCGTCGAGCACTACGGAGTGTCCCGGATGACCGTCCGGAACTCCTTCTCCATCCTCCAGGGCGAGGGGCTCGTGCATGCCGAGCACGGGAAGGGTGTCTTCGTGCGACCGCGCCCGCCCGTGCGACGGCTCGCCTCCGACCGGTTCGCCCGGCGCCATCGCGAGCAGGGGAAGTCCGCGTTCATTGTCGAGGCCGACGCTGCTGGAAGTCACCCGCAGGTGGACAGTCTGGAAGTGAAGGAGGAGAAGGCCAGCCAGGACATCTCCACCCGGCTCGGGTCTGTACGGCGTGTGCTCGCTCGCCGGCGCCGGTATCTGCTCGACGGGCGTCCGGTCGAGTTCGCCACCTCGTACCTCCCGCTCGATATCGCCCGGGACACCCCGATCGCTGAGCCCAATCCCGGCCCCGGAGGCATCTATGCCCGTCTTGAGGAGCTCGGCCACCGCCTCGACCACTTCGAGGAGGAGATCCGGGCCCGGATGCCCTCGCCGTCCGAGGTCAAGACGCTCCGGCTGGCTTCCGGTGTGCCTGTGATCCACCTGATCCGCACCGCGTACGACACCGAGGGGCGGGCCGTGGAGGTCTGCGACACGGTCATGGCGGCGGACGCGTACGTCCTGTCGTACCAGCTCCCGGCGACGTGACCAGTGTGAGCGGGTGATCCGCGGTGGTGCGCGAGGCCGCTTCCCGGAACTCGTACACGCCAACAGGCATACTCGTATAGACGAGTGAGCAAGTTGTGTGGCAGGGTGGTCGTCGTTCCCGGAGATCGGGTTCGACGGCTGCATCTTGTATAGACGAGTAGATAGGAAGAGCTCTTGCGCACCATCCGTGTGGAGACCTCGGCCGCGACGATCCTGCTGACCGAGGCGCCCGAGCCCAAGGTCCGCGACCGCCAGACCGGCGAGATCGCCAAGGACATCAACACCGGTGAGGCCCTGATGACGATCGGCGTCGTCTACATCGAGGAAGGGGAGTCGTCCCTGATCAAGGTCACGGTTCCGGAGAGCGGTGTCTCTGAGGGGCTCGTGCTCGGTGCTCCGGTCTCGCTGCCGGGGCTCGTGGCCCGGCCGTGGGAGAGCGTGTTCAACGGGCAGCAGCGGCACGGCATCGCCTACCGCTCCGCCGCCGTCACTCCGGCCGCGTTCCCGGCCGCCATGGGGGCCACGGCCTGATGACCGATCTGGCAACGCTTCTGGAGGTGGGTGGTCCTGTCGCCGCGCTCGGCGGCGGGGCTGCCTACGCCCGGGGCCGATACCCCGGCGTCTACTGGTCTGCGGTCGGTCTGCCGATATCCACGGCCCGGCTGCTCAGCTCGTACAGCTCCGTCATGGAGGCCTGCGGCCTGACCGTCGCTCCGTCGCGGCTGCGGGTCCTGGCGGTCAAGACCACCACCCGACGCGAGATCCGCCCCGTTCCGCCGCGTCGGGGCATCATCCGTCCTACGTCCACCGGGCTGCGGCTACGTCTGCGGCTCGCCCCCGGGCAGGAACCCGCGGATGTCGCCGCCTCGGCCGAACGGCTGCGGCATGCCTGGGGAGTGCACGCCGTGTATGTCACGACCGTCAAGCCCGGTGTCGTTGAACTGCGGCTTGTCGGCTTCGACGTGCTGCGGCGGGTCCGGATGCCGCGCAAGGCCGATGCCGGGCCCCTCAAGGTGCCCGTGGCCCTGTGGGAGGACGCCACCCCGTTCGTACGGGACTACCGGACCGTTCCTCATCAACTGACCCTTGGCGCAACGCTGTCGGGCAAGTCCATGTACCTGCGGCATCTCGTCGCCGGACTCGCCCCGCAACCCGTCGCCCTGGTCGGCATCGACTGCAAGCGCGGTGTGGAGCTGGCGCCGTTCGCCGCCCGGCTCTCGGCGCTGGCCACCGACCCGGAGCAGGCGGCCGAGCTGCTGCCCGTGCTCGTCAAGGAGATGGAGGACCGATACGACCTGATCAAGGCCCGGCAGGGGGTCGCGCCGGACGCCCCCGGCGAGGAGATCACCTCCGACATCTGGGGCCTGCCCGAGCATGAACGCCCGGTACCTGTCGTGCTGTTCGTCGACGAGGTGGCCGAGCTCTTCCTCGTCGCCACGCGCAAGGACGAGGACCGGCGCGACGAGATGGTCACCCAGCTCATCCGCCTCGCCCAGCTCGGCCGTGCCGCCGGTATCTATCTGGAGGTGTGCGGGCAGCGGTTCGGTGCGGAACTGGGCAAGGGGGCGACCATGCTGCGAGCCCAGTTGACCGGCCGTGTGTGCCACCGCGTCAACGACGAAGCCTCAGCCAAGATGGCGCTCGGCGACATCGCCCCCGAAGCCGTCTCCGCCGCGTGCGCCATCGCGCCCGAACGGCCTGGCCTGGCCGTGGCCGGTGACACCTCCGGCGGCTGGTCCCGCATCCGCACCCCGTACCTCTCCCTCGGCGACGCCGCAGAGATCTGCCGCGAGTCGGCCCACCTGGTGCCCGACCTGCCCGCACTCAAGCGCTTCCGGCCCGACGTACCCGTACGACCCGCCGAGACTGCAACGGCCCCGGTACTCCAGCCGCGCCCCGTCACCGACTAACGCCCGCCCCTCCCCACCCCGGCCGGCGTGCCCGCCTCGCGCCAACTCCCTACCCCTCCCATGCCTGAATCCGGAAGGAGCCGCAGCATGCGCGCCCAACTGGCCCGCGTCGACGCGGTACTCGTCCAAGCGGTCATCGCCGCCGCGCTGTCCTTCGCCCACCTGCACGACGTCGCCTCGGCGGCCGGTCAGGACGGGTGGAAGGCGTGGGCGTATCCCATCTCCGTCGACCTGCTGCTCGTCGCTGCATGGCGCCGACTGCGGGCCGGTGAAGCGAAAGCGGCTGGGTGGTGCTGGTTCGTGATCGCGCTCACCGCGTCCCTCGGGGCGAACGTCGCCACCGCCGGGCTCCTCGACCTGGACCAGGTGCCGGCATGGCTGCGGATTCTTGTTGCGGGCTGGCCCGCGGTTGCCTTCCTCGGCGGAACACTCCTCGCCCACTCGGCCCCGGCATCGCGCGAGAACACCGAAGGTGCCGAGGACCAGGAGGACGCGCCCGATCCCACCCCAGAGCTCCCCGCGCAACCGACACCCGAGCCGACCCCCGCTCTACCTGCTGTAGCCGTTCCGGCTGCCCTCGTCGAACACGCCCGCAAGGTCGCCGCCGAACACCACACCCGCACCGGAACGGTCATCGACACCCCGACCCTGCGCGCCCGGCTCGGCGTCCCCGTCCCCATGGCCGATGCCATTGCCGCCCAACTCACCTGACAAGGAGGCCCAACCCATGCCGCTCTTCAGCTTCAACACAGCCGCCGACTACCTCGACGCTGCTCGCGAGATGGCCGACGCTGGCCGCTCCACGCTGGCCCGGCTCCTCGCCGAAGAGGCCGCCGACCGCACCGTCGACCCCGACGAGGCCGCCCGCATCTTGCGCGAGTTCTCCGGCGCCAGCCTCCGAGGGGAGGGCTGACGCATGACTCGTCAGAGCCGCTTCCGCAACGTGGTCCGCATCGGCCCCGTCCAGGTCGGCACGTCCTACGGCAACCGGGGCCGTGAGAAGCACACCGCCGCCTGCACCACCCCGCGCTGCGGCTTCTCCGCCGACTACGACAGCCGCGCCGCCGCCGAACTCGCCGCCCGCACCCACCGCTGCCCCGTCCGCTGAAAGGACCCGCACCACGTGACCGTCAGCCTCCCGCTCGTCCTCGTCCTCGGCCTCATCGCCTGGGGAGCGGTCAAGTTCCTCGGCGTCCGCACCTGGATCGTCCTCGTGATCGCCCTGTTCGGCTTCCTGCTCTCGCACACCTTCATGGCCCCCGCCATCGACTCCGGCACACGCTCCGGCGTGGACGTCATAAACGGCTCACATGACTAGACGAGTAGATAAGAAGGGCGCCGTGTTCCTGCCCAAGTACCCGGACAACCCCACACCGCCGCCCGCGCACACCCACGCCCCAATTGACCCGGTCCCGATCCGCCGCTCGCTCCCGTCGGTCTCCCCCGACCAGAAGACGGTTGCGGCCGTGCTCGTCGGCGGAGTCGTCCTCACCGCGCTCCTGGCCGCCGTCGCCGTCACGGCCATTTCAGTCGCCGTCGCCGCCGTGGTCCTGCGCGCCCTGCTCCGCGAACACCACCGCCGCTGAACCACGCCCGACCCCTGGGGCGGCCACGACACCGCCAAGCATCCGGCCGCCCCGGGGCCCGTCACTCCTGACCGAGCCAGCCAGAAGGAGACAGCCATCTTCACCCGCGCCACCCCGCCCCCGCTCCCGGATCTCACCAAGCTGGCCCAGCTCGGCACCCTGCCGGGTATCGTGCGGCAGCTCTCCGGGCTCGGCGGCTGCACCCACCCGATCCGCCTGGACGGGCACCGCACGGAATACGACGTCGACACCGTCACGGGCGAGATCGGCCGCATCCTCCACCACCTCGACTCGGGCGACCTCCCGGCCGGCCAACTCCTCGTCCGCTGCAACAACCGCCGCACGACTCGCTGCCCGGCCTGCTCGGAGGTCTACCGCCGCGACACCTTCCAACTGATCACCGCCGGACTGCGCGGCGGCAAGGGCACCCCGGAACACGTCGCCGCCCACCCCCGTGTCTTCGCCACCTTCACAGCCCCCGGCTTCGGCCCGGTCCACAACCGCCGCACCGACGGACGCCCCTGCCGCTGCGGCACCCACCACGACCAGGAGGACGACGGCCTCGGCACCCCGCTCAACCCGGACACCTACGACTACGAAGCCGCCATCCTCTGGAACGCGCATGCCGGTCCCCTCTGGCGGCGCTTCTCGATCTACCTGCGCCGGGAGGTCGCCAAGCGCGCAGGCCTGTCACAGCGCCGTCTCCGCGACTACGCCCGCGTGTCCTTCGCCAAGGTCGCCGAGTACCAGAAGCGCGGCGCAGTCCACTTTCACGCCGTCATCCGTATCGACGGCCCGACCGGCGGAGACACCCCTCCCCCGGCCTGGGCAACCGCCGAGCTGCTCACCGACGCCATCGACGCTGCCGCGTCCAAGGCCCGTGTCGACGGCCCGACGATCGACGGCCGCGCTCACACCTTCGCCTTCGGCCGCCAACTCGACGTCCGGACCATTCGCTCCGCTGACTTCAACGGCGGCCAGGAGCTGACCGAACGCGCCGTCGCCGCCTACATAGCCAAGTACGCCACCAAGGGCGCGGAGACCGCGACGGGAGCTCTCGACCGGCCGCTGAAGTTCGCCGCCGAACTCGCCCAGCTCGACATCAGCGAGCACGCCCTCCGCCTGATCCGAACCGCCTGGGCCCTCGGCGCACGCAAAGACCTCGAACACCTTCGCCTGCGCGCCTGGGCTCACATGCTCGGCTTCCGCGGCCACTTCTCCACCAAGTCCCGCCGCTACTCCACCACCCTCGGCGCCCTCCGCACCGCCCGCGCCGAATGGCGCCGCGCCCAAGCCACAACCACCACACCCGAGCGCGAGCCCGAGACGACATACGTCCTCGCCCACTGGGTCTTCGCCGGAACCGGCCTCTCAGACGCCGAAGCCTGGCTCGCCGCATCCCTCGAACCCGCCCCCGGAACCGAAGGAGAACCCACCCTTGGCTAGCCGACGCCTCGCCCTGGCCGACGTGGCCACCGAACCGCGCGCACTGCCCGCGCGGTACCTGACCCCCGAGGACCTGGTGGTGATGTTCGAGCTGCCCAGCGTCGAGACGGTCTACCAGTGGCGACGCAAGCGCACCGGACCCCGGGGCTTCCGCGTAGGCCGGCATCTCCGTTTCGACCCGGCCGACGTGCGGTCCTGGGTGGACTCCCGGCGTGAGGGGGCAGCTGCCTGATGGCCGGACACATCCAAGACCGGTGGTACAAGATCGACGTCGGTCCGGACGGCAAGACCCGCAAGTTGAAGAGCGAGCGCTATGGCTCGGGCCTGCGCTACCGCGCGCGGTATGTCGGCCCAGACGGTACGGAGAAGTCCAAGAGCTTCCCCGACAGACAGAAGCGGCTTGCTGACCAGTGGCTCGCTCACACCGAGGCGGACATGGCACGCGGGCAGTACATCGACCCGCGTGCCGCTCGGGTCACCTTCCAGCAGTACGCCGAGACATGGGTAGCCACCCAAGGGGCCGACCCGAACACCCAGGCTTCGATGGAGTCACAGCTTCGGCTGCACGCCTTCCCGTACTTGGGATCGCGACCGCTCGGCTCCTTCCAACCTGCGCACATCAGGGACTGGGTGCGGCAGCTGAGCGAGAACGGCATCCGGGGCTCGTACGCCCGAACCATCTACTCCAACGTGCGTGCCGCCCTTAGCGCGGCCATGGACGACGGACATCTTCCCCGGAATCCGTGTGCTGCTCGTTCCGTCCGGCCGCCGACCGTGGATGACAGGCGCGTTGTCCCCTGGACACCGGAACGCGTCTTCGCCGTCCAGGCCGGCATGCCCGAGCGGTTCCGGGCCATGGTCGACCTGGGTGGCGGCTGCGGCTTGCGACAGGGCGAGATCCTCGGCGTGGCCGTCGACGCGATCGACTTCGAGTCGGACACGCTCCACGTGGTCCAGCAACTCAAGCTGAGCCGCAGTAAGGCAGTGTTCGCACCGCCCAAGGGCGGCAAGCTGCGGGACGTTCCGCTCCCCGGGCCGGTGGCCGATGCCCTCCGGGCCCACATGAAGCGGTTCCCGCAGGTGGACATCACCTTGCCCTGGAAGGTGGCAGACGGGCCTCTGGTGACCAAGCGACTGATCTTCACCGGCCCGCGCGGCGGGCACGTCTGGCGGACGTCCCTCAACGAGGAGGTGTGGAAGCGGGCGCTGGCCTCGGCCGGCGTGATCCCCGAGCGTAAGTCTGGCGAGTCGTACGCCGAGTCTCGCGAGAACGGCATGCATGCCCTCCGCCACTTCTACGCCTCGGTGCTCTTGGACGCCGGAGAGAACATCAAGGCTCTCGCCGAGTACCTCGGCCACTCAGACCCAGGTCTGACGCTCCGCGTGTACGCACACCTCATGCCATCGAGTCAGGAGCGTACTCGCAACGCTGTTGCGCGGATCTTTAGCACGGTTAGGTCGATCGATAATCAGGCGGCGACTACTGGAGGGATTAAGGAAGGCGATTAGAAGACGCGATTAGCCATCTCGCTTAGAAGTCTCCGATAGGAGTACCGATTAACAGCCGAAGCCACCTATTCGGTCTCCAATCACCTAAAGATAATGGCGAGCCTAACTGCACCCACCTCCCCCAACTGCCTGTTGGGCGTGCATGCACGCACGTTGGACACGCACGCACACTCAAGATCAACTTGGCGAACGCAGGCGCTGCCGGGCACGCCAAAGACGCCTGCAAACTAGACCGGAAACACCGACCATTCAATGCCCGCCTCCCCTCACCTGGCGATTTGGTGAAGAGGCACTCACCTGAATAGGGTTCACACGAAATTCAGGGCCGCTCCCACGCGACGGGAACGGCCCTGTCTCCATCGATGTACCAGCATCATTAGGAGGAGATCCATGCTCCCACGCACAGGTGTCAGCGTCGACATCTGTCCCCGCGACCTGCCGATCGCACTCATCGGCACAGCCGGGGGCGCGCTCGCCCACTGGGCCCACGTTCCAGCCGAGATCATCGTCCCCGTGGCGCTGCTGATCATCTTCGACATCCGCGTCCGCCTCTGGCCTCGCCGCACCTGACGGCCCAGAGGCGGCCCGGGGCAACCCAAAAGCCCCCTACCAGCGGAGAACCCGCAGGTAGGGGGCTTACCGGTGTCGCGTTACTTCTTCTTGCCCTGGTTCTTGACCGCCTCGATCGCAGCCGCGGCCGCGTCCGGGTCGAGGTAAGTACCGCCGGGGTTGATCGGCTTGAAGTCGGCGTCCAGCTCGTAGGAGAGGGGGATGCCCGTCGGGATGTTCAGGCCCGCGATGTCCGCGTCGGAGATGCCGTCGAGGTGCTTGACGAGGGCGCGGAGGCTGTTGCCGTGGGCCGCGACCAGGACCGTACGGCCGGCCAGGAGGTCGGGGACGATGCCGTCGTACCAGTACGGGAGCATGCGGACGACGACGTCCTTCAGGCACTCCGTGCGGGGGCGGAGCTCCGGCGGGATCGACGCGTAGCGCGGGTCGTCGGACTGGGAGAACTCCGTGCCGTCCTCGAGGGGCGGGGGCGGCGTGTCGTACGAGCGGCGCCACAGCATGAACTGCTCCTCGCCGAACTCGGCGAGCGTCTGGGCCTTGTCCTTGCCCTGGAGGGCGCCGTAGTGCCGCTCGTTCAGGCGCCACGAGCGGTGGACCGGGATCCAGTGGCGGTCCGCGGACTCCAGCGCGAGCTGGGCGGTGCGGATCGCGCGCTTCTGGAGCGAGGTGTGGACCACGTCGGGCAGCAGGCCGGCGTCCTTGAGCAGCTCACCGCCGCGGACTGCCTCCTTCTCGCCCTTCTCGTTGAGATTGACGTCCACCCAACCGGTGAACAGGTTCTTCGCGTTCCATTCGCTCTCGCCGTGGCGGAGGAGGATCAGCTTGTACGGTGCGTCGGCCATGCCTTTGAGCGTAATCGACTCGGCTGACACGCCGCGCGTCCGGTCGACAGACGGACACCGGCCGTCCGCCGACCCGGACGCCGGTTGACGGCATCTGTTAATCGAGTGGCCCACCAGGACCGATCAATCGTAAGTTGCGATCACCGCCCGAGCTGCTTACGCATCCCGTCCGACCTGGGGGACCGCCATGCCACTGGCCGTCATGAGACGCGCCGTCCGAGAGACCGTCTCGGGACTCCCCCGCGAGTTCTGGTGGCTGTGGACCAGCACCCTCGTCAACCGACTTGGGGCTTTTGTCGCGACTTTCATGGCTTTGTATCTGACGCTCGACCGCGGGTACTCCGCCTCGTACGCAGGTCTCGTGGTGTCCTTGCACGGGCTCGGCGGCGTGGTCTCCTCGCTCGGCGCGGGGGTGATGGCCGACCGGCTCGGGCGGCGGCCCACGCTGCTCATCGCGCAGTCGTCGACGGCTGTCTCCGTCGCGCTGCTCGGCTTTGTGCACCACCCGGTCGCGATCGCCGCCGTGGCCTTCCTGGTGGGGATGGCGAGCAACGCCTCCCGGCCCGCCGTGCAGGCGATGATGGCCGACATCGTCCGGCCCGAGGACCGCGTCCGCGCGTTCTCCCTCAACTACTGGGCCATCAACCTCGGCTTCGCCGTCTCCTCCATGGCCGCCGGTTTCATCGCCGAGTCCAGCTATCTCGCGGGCTTCCTCATCGAGGCCGGCATGACCCTCGTCTGCGCGCTCGTCGTCTTCGCCAAGCTGCCGGAGTCCCGGCCCACGCAGGTCACCAAGGGCGCGGGACCCGAGATCGGCCTCGGGACCGTCCTGCGCGACGGGCGCTTCATGAGCGTCGTCGGGCTGTCCTTCCTCGTCGCCCTCGTCTTCCAGCAGGGGGCCGTCGGCCTTCCGGTCGCCATGGGCGAGGCGGGCTTCACCCCGGCCGACTACGGCATGGCGATTGCCGTCAACGGCGTACTGATCGTCGCGCTCCAGATCCCGGTCACCCGTTTCATCGAACACCGGGATCCCAGGCGGCTGCTCATCGTCTCGTCGCTTCTCGCGGGATACGGCTTCGGGCTCACCGCCTTCGCCGGGTCGGTCGGCGTCTTCGCGCTCACCGTGTGCGTGTGGACCCTGGCGGAGATCGTCAACGCGCCCACGCAGACGGGGCTCGTCGTCCGCCTCTCCCCGCTGCACGGCCGCGGCCGCTACCAGGGCATGTACACCCTGTCCTGGTCCCTCGCCGCCCTCGTCGCACCCCTGATGTCCGGCGTCGTCATCGACCGGTTCGGCGCCGAGTGGCTGTGGGGGCTGTGCGCGGTGGTGGGCACGGTGGCGGGGCTGGGGTACGGGATGCTGATGCGGCGACTTCCGGCGGAGGAGCCCTCGATGGAGGCGGGCACGGCGGCGGCGAAGTCTGCGGTCAACGCGGTGTGAGGGGGACGCCGCGCTCGGTGCGATGGGTCAATGGGGCGGAATCGCCCCGCGTGACGCATGGGTTCCGCGATGCTGAGCGATACGCGGCACAGCCGCGATACCCAGGCGCCCGCGCACAGCTCGCGGACGACCCCGCCAAGCCCGCTCCGTCCAAGCCGACGAACCCAGTAAGCCCACCAAGCCCACCAAGCCCAGCAACTCGGCCTCCAAGCCGAAGGTCGACCTGTCCCGTCTCGTCGGCGCCGCTAAGACCGACCCCGGCGCCAAGCAGGGCCACGTCAGTTACATGGCGGGGACTAACCTCACCGAAGCCGCCCTGGTCAAACTGGGCTACCTCGCCAAAACCTATGCGGGCGACGGCTCCTTCGGCTCCAAGACCATCGCCGGCTACGCCAAGTGGCAGCGCCACCTCGGCTACACCGGCGCCGACGCCAACGGCATCCCCGGCAAGACCTCCCTCACCAAACTCGGCTCCCAGAGCGGTCTGTTCACCGTCGTGGCGTGAGGTGACGCGGTTCCGTTCTCGGGGCGCGGATGCGCCCCTGGGCCCTGAGGGGACTCAGGGATGCATCCGCGCCCCCTTGAACACCTTGTCCACCCCGTTCTTCGGCCCGTACACCGCGAGCCCCACCAGATCCAGCTCCGCCGTCCGCACCGCTCGCACAGCCGCCCGGTTGTCCCGGTCGTTCCCGGTGGTGAACAGGTCCGACGTGAAGACCGCCCGCGGCAACGCGCGGGCGAGCACCCGCTCGTGGGCGGCGTTCAGGGTCTCCTTCGAACCCTCGAGGACGAGGACCGGCTGGCGGAACATCGGCAGATACGGGATGTCGTCCGCGTCGGCGTACGGCTCACCGACCACCTCGGGAACGGCCGTCCCGAGCCCGCTGACCAGAAAAGCGGTCACATTAAGTCGCTGCCAGGGCTCCAGGTCCTCCCTCAACAGGACGGCGATCTTGGTATCGAAACGGATGGGCTCTGTGTCCGAGAGGTGCTCGCTGTTCATGCCTCGAGACTGCCGACCGTCGTACGGCGTCGTCTTGTACGTTGTTTGCATGGTGGCCCGGCGGGAGATCTCCGCATGGCGCCCGCGGGTTCCGGGCGTCGTGGAGGTGTTCCACGCCCACTACACGGAGTACGCGTACCCGATGCACGTACACGAGGCGTGGACGCTTCTGATCGTCGACGACGGCGCCGTGCGGTACGACCTCGACCGGCACGAGCACGGGACCCCGCACGGCACGGTCTCACTGCTGCCGCCGCACGTCCCGCACAACGGGTCACCGGTCACCGAGCACGGCTTTCGCAAACGCGTCCTCTACCTCGACGGCACACATCTCACCGAGGACCTCATCGGGCCCGCGGTGGACGGACCCGACCTGGTCGACCCCGTACTGCGCCGCCGCGTAGGGCAGCTCCACACGGCCCTCACCCATCCCGGGGACGAACTGGAGGCGGAGAGCAGGCTGACGCTGATCGGTGAGCGGCTGCGCGGCCATCTGCGCTCCCGGCTGATCGAGGAGCCGTCGCGGCGCCCACGACCACAGCCGCTCGCCCACCGTCTGCGCGAACTCCTCGACGCACGGCTCGTGGAAGGCATCGCCCTGGACGAGGCCGCACGACTCGTGCACGCCCATCCCGCCCATCTCGTACGGGCGTTCAGCGGCACCTTCGGGATCGCCCCGCACCAGTACCTGATGTCCCGCCGCGTCGACCGAGCCCGCCGTCTGCTGCTCGACGGACAGCCACCCGGCGAGGTGGCCACCACGACCGGGTTCTACGACCAGTCCCATTTGACGCGCCACTTCAAGCGGCTGGTGGGGGTCGCCCCCGGGCGCTATCGCGTCAGTTCGCGCTGAACCTCGAGCCCGGCGCGATCAGCCGGCGGGGCGCTGAGTCAGATGGGTGAAGGCGTCCAGATTGCGGGTCGACTCGCCGCGGGACACCCGCCAGGCGTACTCCTTGCGGATCGCGGAAGCGAAACCGAGCTCAAGGAGGGTGTTGAAAGAGCCGTCGGCGGCCTCCAGGACCGAGCCGAGCAGCCGGTCCACCTCGTCCGGCGTGACCGCGGCGAGCGGCAGTTTGCCGACCAGATAGACGTCCCCGAGAGAGTCGACCGCGTAGCTCACTCCATAGAGCTTGAGATTGCGCTCCAGGAGCCAGCGGTGGACGCCTTCCTGGTTCTCGTCGGGGTGACGGATCACAAAGGCGTTCAGCGACAGGGAGTGCTTGCCGACGATCAGCGAGACGGTGGTCGAGAGCTTGCGGGTGCCGGGCAGCTTCACGACGTACGAGCCCGCCCTGGGGCTCTCCCACTCCAGCTCGGCCTCGGTGAGGACCCGCTCGATGATCGACGCTGCGTCAGACATGAGGGGAGCGTACGCGACGGGTCTCACCCATGATGCGCACGGCCCTCAGCCTGCCTCGATGTGCGTGGCCCTCAGTCTCGATGCACACCTCAGCTGTGATGTGCGTGGCCCTCAGTCTCGATGCACACAGCCCTCAGCCGTGATGTGCGCGGACCCGGCGTCGGTGTTCCTGCACGGCCGCGGTGTAGACGTCCGCCGTGGCCGCGGCCGCGGTGTCCCAGCCGAAGCGCTGCGCGTGCCGGGCGGCGGCGTCCCCCATCCGGGCGGAGAGCGTACGGTCGTCGGCGAAATCGCGCAGCACGCGCGCGTAGTCCACGGGATCGTGGCCGGGGACGAGGAACCCGGTCTCCTGGTCGCGCACGGCGACGGGGAGCCCACCGACCTCGGCCGCCAGTACCGGCGTACCGGCCGCCTGCGCCTCGACGGCGACCAGTCCGAAGGACTCGCTGTACGAGGGCATGACCAGCACCGACGCGGCCCGGAACCAGTCCGCGAGCTGGTCCTGCCCGACGGGCGGCCGAAAGCGCACGACGTCGGCGATGCCGAGCCGAGCGGCGAGCTTCTGCAGTCCTTCGGGCTTGGCGAGACCGCTGCCACTGGGACCGCCCACTACGGGGACCACGATGTCGCCGCGCAGCTCGGGGCGCTCGTCCAGCAGGACGGCGACCGCGCGCAGCAGGACGTCGGGAGCCTTCAGGGGTTGAATGCGGCCCGCGAAGAGCGGGATCAGGGCATCCTGCGGGAGACCCAGGCGGGCGCGGGCGGCGGCGCGGCCGTCGGCCGGGCGGAAGCGGTCGAGGTTGACGCCAGGGTGGACGACGGCGACCTTGCCACGGTCGGCCTCGTAGTGGCGGACGAGTTCGTCGGCCTCTTCGGCGGTGTTGGCGATGAGACGGTCGGCGGCGCGCACGATCTGGGTCTCGCCGATGACGCGGGCGGCCGGCTCGGGGGTGTCGCCCTCGGCGAGCGCGGCGTTCTTGACCTTGGCCATGGTGTGCATGGCGTGCACCAGGGGCGCGCCCCAGCGCTCGGCGGCGAGCCAGCCGACGTGGCCGGAGAGCCAGTAGTGGGAGTGCACCAGGTCGTAGTAGCCGGGGCGGTGACCGGCCCAGGCCTGCATGACACCGTGGGTGAACGCGCACAGCTGGGCCGGGAGGTCCTCCTTCGCGAGGCCCTCGTAGGGGCCGGCGTCGACGTGGCGGACGAGGACGCCGGGGGCGAGTTCGACCGTCGGCGGCAGGGCGGCCGTGGTCGCGCGCGTGAAGATCTCGACCTCGATGTTGATCGCGGCGAGACGCTGGGCGAGCTCCACGATGTAGACGTTCATGCCGCCGGCGTCGCCCGTGCCGGGCTGGTGCAGCGGCGAGGTGTGCACGGAGAGCATCGCGACGCGACGGGGCCTGCGGTGCAGCCTGAGCCTCGTGGACGCCGCCGGGGAGCGACGCCCGAGCCTGCTGACGTACTGGCTCACGTGGCGTTCCTCCTTGCTGCGGGCATGCCGTCGGAGGATGCGCCGCACCCTCCGAGAGAAGGAACGTCGGACTGAGCGACTCCATTTCCTCTTTGCCGAATGATTACCCTTTGTCGCTCAACCGTTCGATGGAGGGCCGCGTGGGGTAATGCTGGTTTATCCACAGGGGTGTACGGGGGAGGCGCACGGGTTGTCCACAGGTGTGGCCGCGGGCGGGAGGGTTGTCCACAGGTCCGCTCGCCCTTCCTCGTATCCGCCTACTCTCGTACGCATGACAACCCGCGCAGCGTCCCGCCCCGTGGGAACGGTGACGCGCGGGACCACGAACCCCAACCGCCTGCGCCGCATGGACCGCTGGATCGCGGCCGCCCACGGCGCCGAACTGCGCAGGACCGCCGACCCGGTGGCGGTCGACCTCGGATACGGGGCGGCTCCGTGGACAGCGGTCGAGCTACTGACCCGCCTGCGCACCGCCGCTCCGCGCTCGCGCGTGGTGGGAGTGGAGATCGAGCCGGCCCGGGTCGCGGCAGCGCGGCCCTATGAGCGCGAGGGCCTCGTCTTCCGGCACGGCGGCTTCGAGGTCCCGGTGCAGGGCAGGCCCTCCCTCATCCGGGCGGCGAACGTGCTGCGGCAGTATGACGAGGAGCAGGTCGCCGCCGTCTGGGAGCGCCTGTGCGCACGCCTCGCCCCGGCGGGGCCCGGATCCCGGGGCGGGCTGCTCGTCGAGGGCACCTGCGACGAGATCGGCCGCCGGCACGTCTGGGTCGCTCTCGGCCCGGAGGGCCCGCGCACGGTCACCTTCGCCACCCGCCTGGGCTCCCTGGACCGCCCGTCGGACCTTGCCGAGCGCCTGCCGAAGGCCCTGATCCACCGCAACATCCCGGGCGAGCCCGTGCACGCGTTCCTGCGCGACTTCGACCGCGCCTGGGCTGCCGCCGCGCCCTACGCCTCGTACGGCGTGCGGCAGCGCTGGATACGCACGGTCCGCGACCTGACGGCCGACTGGCCGATAGCGGACGGGCTGACGCGCTGGCGACAGGGCGAAGTCACGGTGCGCTGGGAGGCGTTGGCTCCGCGGGGGTGACTCTCGGCCGTGCCCCGCAGTCCTGCGGCGGGGACGTGTTCCGGAAGCGTGACGTACGTGGACCCCGGGCGTAACGCGCAGGCGTGAAGTACGTGAAGTGCGGGCGAGTTGCGCGGGCGCGATGCGCGGGCGTGCTCCACTGACGGTCGGTGACCACCGCGCGCCAGTGACCTGCGGGGGAACGAACTCCGTGACTGGTTCGTCACACTGGTGGGGAGATCGTCTTGCGGAAGGGGGCCCGGGGGGAAGGGAGTTCTTGCCCGCCTCTGTCGTATTGCGCGACGGCGTGGCACGATCCCGAGGCGTCCGTAAGTTACTGACGGTAAATCAGTTTGGGGGCGGAGCAATGGGATCCGGCAAGCGGAGCCTGACCACGGCGGCCATGGTCCTGGCCTGCGCCTGCGCGGTGCTGGCAGCACCGGGCGTGGCGTACGCGAGCCCGACACCGACACCCACAGGCGCCGGCGCGGGCACACCGACGCCCACCCCGACAACCCCCCAGAGAAGCAAGGACCTTGAGGCGGTCCGCAAGAAGCTGGACGCCCTCTATCACGACGCGGCGGTCGCCACGGACGCGTACAACGCGGCGGAGGAGAAAGCCACGCAGCAGTCCGCCGAGATCGTCGACCTGGCCCGCGAGATCGTCAAGGGACAGTCGGAGCTGGACAAGTTGAAGGACCTCGCGGGCGCCGCGGCCCGGTCGCAGTACCGGGGCGGCGGGTTGCCGCCAGAGGTGCAGCTGTGGCTGAGCGACAACCCCCAGGAGTACCTGGCCGGCGCGGACCGGGTGCGCCAGGGCGAGCACGCGACCAAGGGCTTGCTCGCCGAGATGACGCGTACGCAGCAGGACTTGGAGCAATACGCGAAGGACGCCTCCACGCAGTGGAAGAAGCTGGAAGCCAACCGCGAGGCCAAGGCCGAGGCCCAGAAGGAGATCACGAAGCAGATCTCCGCCGCCGAGAAACTGGAGTCCCAGCTGGAGAAGGCGGAGAGGGAGCGGCTGGCGAAGCTGCAGGAGGAGGCCGCGTACAAGGCGCAGACGGCCTGGCTGAGCTCCGGCGTTCTTTCGGAGATCAACGGCAAGGCGTCCGGGCTGGGCAAGGAGGCCGTGAAGTATGCGACCGAGCAGATCGGCAAACCGTACGAGTGGGGCGCCGAGGGCCCGAAGTCGTACGACTGCTCGGGGCTGACCTCACAGGCCTGGGTCACCGCCGGCCAAGGCATTCCGCGCACCTCGCAGGAGCAGTGGAAGCAGCTCACCCGGGTCGACATCGAGGACATGCGCCCCGGCGACCTGATCATCTACTTCGACGACGCCAGCCATGTCGCGATGTACGTAGGCGACGGCGCGATCGTGCACGCGCCACGGCCCGGGCGGACGGTGACGATCGCGGGGGCGGGTTCGATGCCGATATTGGGAGTCGTACGGCCGGACGCGTGAGGCGTGAGGCGTGGAGCCCGGGCCGGCCGAGGAGGTCGGGCCCACCCGGCGATTGAGGTCGAGTCGGTCCGGCGATTGAGGTCGAGCCCGTCCGGCAATTGAGGACATATCGGCGTCGCCGCACGTGACGCACGGCACGTGACCTACCCCACGGTTGCCGGCCCCCGTCAACCTCGGGGACGTGACGTTCGTCATTCCCGGCAAACCCGCATCCTGTCCAAGTGCGGTACAGGATGCGGCATATGACGGTGGCCGTTTGCCGGACGCCGTGCCGTACACCATTCCGCTGCGGCGTCCGCTACCGCTATGGTCCCCGTCGGTGGGTCGAGGACCTTCGACCCCACCACGCCCTCGGGGGGAGGGAAGGAACCCAGACGATGCCCGTACCCGTACCGCGGCAGAGAGCGATCCCGGCCGTGGAGAGTGGTCAGGGTCCAGCCGCGTTCTCACCCGTCGGCCCATCCGGAGCCCCAGCCGGAGCAGGATCGGCGCCCGTCGCCGCGGCCCCGGCCGACCACAGCTCCACCAACCTGACCCTGCTGGTCATCGAGGACGACCCGGCCGGTTCGCTGAGCGTGCCCGAAATGCTCGACGCGGCCGGTAAGCCGATCCGCATCCGTACCGCCCGCAACCTCACCGAGGCCGAGCGGCTGCTCACCGACGACGTCCACTGCCTCCTTCTCGACCTCGCGCTGCCGGCCCCGGGCCGAGCCGCCGAGAGCGACGACGAGCTGGCCACGCTCAAGCACGTGCTGCGGCTCGCCCCCCGGCACGCCGTCCTCGCGCTCACCGCGTCCGGGGACTCCGAGCGCGGCGCGGAGGCCGTGCGCGTCGGCGCCCAGGACTATCTGTTCCGCGACGAGCTGGACGGTCGGCTGCTGAGCCGCGCGATCCGGTACGCGGTGGAGCGGAAACGTTCCGACAGGGCCGAGCGACGGCTCACCGAGTCGAGGCTCCGCGCCCAGGAGAACGCGCGCCTGGAGCGCGGCCTGCTGCCGACCCCTCTCCTGGAGGGATCGACGCTGCGGTTCGCCGCGCGCTACCGCCCCGGGCGCTCCCGGGCCCTGCTCGGCGGCGACTTCTACGACACGGTCCGGACGGCCGACGGCACGGTGCACGCCATGATCGGCGACGTCTGCGGGCACGGGCCCGACGAGGCGGCGCTCGGCGTGGAGCTGCGTATCGCCTGGCGCGCGCTGACGTTCGCGGGGCTGTGCGGCGACGATCTGCTCTCGACGCTCCAGCAGGTCCTGGAGCACGAGCGTGAGAACGACGAGATCTTCGCGACGCTGTGCACGGTGGACATCGCGCCGGACGGCCGTCGCGCCGGGCTCTGCCTGGCCGGTCACCCGTCGCCGCTGATAGCGCGCCCCGGCCGCCCCGCCGAGCTCCTGCCGTACGAGAACGGCGGCCCGGCGCTCGGCCTGCTGTCCGGCGCCCGCTGGCCACGCCAGCAGGTGGAGCTGGGCGGCGAGTGGAGTCTGATGCTCTACACGGACGGCCTGATCGAGGGCCGCGTCGGCGAGGGCAACCAGCGGCTCGGCCAGGACGGCATGGTGGACATGATCCGCCGGCAGCTCTCTCAGGGCATGGAGGGCGAGCAGCTGCTGCGAGCCGCGGTGAACGAGGTGCGCGAGCTCAACGGTGGGGAGCTGACGGACGACGTGGCGGTACTGCTGCTGGACCGGGCGCCGTAACCGTCGTACGCCTGGGAGACCGGGACGGGACGGTGGGCGGTCGGCTGGGTCAGCGGCCGCCGTTGTAGGGGCCGTAAGGGCCGTCGCTGCTGCTTCCGCCGCGGCCGCGGCCACCGCCGGAGACCTGACGGAGCGCGGGGCGGACATCCACGAAGAAGACGATCGTGGCGACCAGGCCGGCGATCTGCAGGAAGATCATCGGGACCAGCAGGTTCACGGCGACCGTGACGCCCAGGATGATCAGCCAGAACATCTTGTTCTGCTTGTCGGCCGCGCGATACGCGTCGTCGCGCGCCACCGCGGCCATCACCAGTGCCACCACGGCGAGCACCAGCATGGCAAGGAAGATCACCGACATGAAGCCGCTGAATGCCGTCAACAGCACTATGCCCACCGCCCGGGTCGAGTCGTCTCTATGGCCACCGTACCCGGAGAACGGGCCGGGAACTCTGAGAGTGCCCGGCCCGTTCTCCTCCACCTAAGTGATCTTCTTGATGCGCGTCAGTTCGCGGGCGGCGTCGCCTTCTTGGCGACGGGCTTGCGGACCGGGACGGGCTTCTTCGCCACGGGCTTCTTGGCCGAGGTGGCTTCGGCGGCGGCCGCGGCCGGCTTCTCCTCGCCCTTGACCGCGACGGGCTCCGCCTTCGGCTCGACGGCCACCGCCAGTTCCTCGATCTCCTCGGCGGCCTCGCCGCGCCAGGTCTTCACGGTCTGCTCGCCGTGCTCGGCGACCTTCTCGTAGGTCTCCCGGGCCTTCACGGCGTACTCGGCGGCGACGCCGACACTGCGCAGGGCGATGTCCTGAGCGGACTCACCGAGCTTCTTCAGATCGGTGTCGAGGGTGCTGATGAACTCCGTCACCTTGGTCTGGATGGTCTCCTGCGCCTCCTTGGCACGGGCGGAGGCCTTCTCCTGGACGGTGTTCGGGTCGATGTTGCGTACGGTCTCGATGCGCGCCGGGGCCTCGGCGCGGATCTGCTCCACCAGGCCGGGGACCTTCTTGGCCTGCTGGACGGCCAGGTCGGCGGTGCCGGCCAGGAAGTACAGCGGGGTCGGGTCCGTGGCGGCCTTGCGGATGTCGTCGGTGATGGCCATGGCGAGGGTCCTCCCGGAGTCGCTTTCAACTGAGGGTTTTGGTGGTCCGCGGCGAGACCGGTCGGTCTGCGGCTGTTGCCGGCGGTACTGATGGTGCAGGCGGTGCAAGTGGTGCAGGCGGTGCAAGTGGTGCAGGTAGTGCTGTTGTTGCTCGTCTCATGCTGTTGTTGCTCGTCAACCGGCGGTCTGCTGCGGACCGGCATCGCTGCCGTCGGCCGTGCGGGGGCCCAGGACTGCGGTGTCCTGCGGGTGCCGGGTATCCGATATGCCCTGTGCCATGTCCTGCGCCGAGTCGTGCGCCATGTCCTGGGTGATCTCGAACCCGTTCTCCTTGCGGAAGGACTCGTAGATCTGGAGCAGCACCTGCTTCTGCCGCTCGTTCAGCGTGGGATCGGCGAGGAGGACGGCGCGCGTCTCCACCTCGTCCCGGTCCCGCTCGGCGTCGAGGATGCCGGCCCGCACATACAGCGTCTCGGCGGAGATCCGCAGCGCCTTGGCGACCTGCTGCAACACCTCCGCGCTCGGCTTGCGCAGCCCGCGCTCGATCTGGCTCAGATACGGATTGGACACCCCGGCGGCCTCGGCGAGCTGGCGCAACGACAGCTGCGCGTTGCGCCGCTGCTCACGCAGATACTCACCGAGATTCCCGACGTTGAGCGATGCCATGCCTCCACCTTGCCGCATCCCTGCTAACAATTGCAAGCACCCGCTTGCAAAAGTGCGCCGCGCCATGCGCACGCCCCTACGCACTCCGCAGGGCGGGATACCCGACAGGGGCGAGCCTGGGCCTTCGTCCGGGATTTCGCCGCAGCCTGGCAGCTCCCCTGTACGTCTGCGGGATCTCAGCCAGGACAGCCACTGACCTGGGAGTCGATCCGGGCGGCCGTCCCCGGACACTGGGCATGCGGATATCCCGAGCTTCCGGAAGCCGGTGACCTGGCGTTCTGAACCGCTCAGGGATCGGTGGAGGCTCCGGACCGGCCCGAGTCGGGCGGCAAACGGTGCGGGCGTCGAAAGCACCCGGGAGCGTGAACTACGTACCTCGTACGGGGAAAACGCTGGGCCCACCGCTTGGTGATCATCGATGCTGCCTGTGCCCGAGCCTTCCGGCTTCGGGCCTCGCGCACTCACAAGGAGATCGTCCATGAGCGTCCGCCGCTTCCTGTTCACCGCCATCGCCGCCGTGGTCCCCGCCACCAGCGCCATGGCACTCGTCCTCGGCGCGCCCGCCACGGCCGCCGCCAACCCTTGCGGGTTCTACGAGACGGGCAGCGACGCGTACTACAACCACTGCACGAGCGACGGCTCGCGCGTCGTCATCGAGGTAGAGGTCTGGGGCCCGAACTACGAGAAGTGCGTGGGCCCCGGCGTCACCTGGCTGGGCTCGGCCAGCAAGATCGACGGCGCGCGCTACGTCAATCGCACCTGCTGATATCCCATCCCTGTGCGGCCCACGGATGTAGGTGGCAGCACCCGACCTGCCCGCACGTCCGCGACGCCCAGGACCGGTTCGGCCGATCATGCCGCAGACGCGGGGCTACCGGCCGGCAAACTTCTCGGCGAGGCCGAGCGGGTCGTCGGCCGCGGCCGGACGGGCGAGGCGGGAACGCTGCTCGCCGAATCCGCGGCCTCCGTCGAGGGGCGCAGGGCGTCCGGCCGTACGGCGACGACGGCGCCTGCGTACACGCGGGCACCCAGAGCGACCAGGTCGCGGGCGGCGAGGATGCCGAAGCCCCGCGGTCTGGATGCGCGGCTCCGCCAGGCTGACGTGGACCTCCGTGAGCCCCGTCAGCTCGCCTCCCGTTCCGCCAGGAAGTCCTCCCAGGTGCGCTTGCCGATGTCGGCGCCGTCGAAGGAGAGGTTGTCGCCCGCCCGGTAGGCGCGGCCGGCCTTTCCGGGCATCCGGAGCGGCAGCAGCGGGCGGCGCTTGCCGCGGGCCTCGAGGTAGCCGTGCAGAAGGTCGCCAACGCCGTACACCTTGGGGCCGGTCAGGTCGGGCACCGCGCCGGCCGGATCGCCGAGCGTCAGTTCCACCAGCCGGGCCGCCACCTCGCGCGAGTCCACCGGCTGGAAGCGCAGACCGCCCGGGACCGGGACGACCGGCAGTTTCGTCATCTTCTCGGCCATCGTCAGGACCAGCTCATGGAACTGGGCCGCGCGCAGCATCGTCCACGGAATGCCGGATTCCGTCACTGCCTTCTCCGCGGCCAGCTGGGTCTTGAACCAGCCGAGCGGCAACGTGTCCGCCCCGATGACCGAGATGTACACGAGGTGCCGCACGCCGGCCTTCGCCGCGGCCCGCACCAGGTTCCGCGTCACCCGGTCGTCGCCCTTGGTGCCGCCCGCGAGGTGCAGGACCGTTTCGACGCCCGCCACCGCGGACTCGATCCCCTCGCCCGTGAGCAGGTCGACGGCGACGTACTCGATGCCGCTGTCCGGCGCGGATGCGGGACTGTGGCGGCTCAGAATCCGTACGTCGTGCCCGGCCGCCCGCAGCAGGGGGACGACGTGGCTCCCGAGCGTGCCCGTACCGCCGGTGACCAGGATGGGTGACGTCATGGCTGCTCCAAGTTCGCGGGGACCGGGGGTTCGAAGAGCCCTGAGGGTTCGAACTCCCCTGTCCCATCAGCGGGTTCTCGATGGTCTACTGCTCTGACACCCCGCGCGGAAGGAATGTGACACGGTGAGCGAGAGCGCGTTGACGGCGGAGCGTTTCGAGGAGCACCGGTCCCCTCTGCGGGCGGTGGCCTACCGCATGCTCGGCTCGGTGAGCGAGGCCGACGACGCCCTCCAGGAAGCCTGGTTGCGTGCCGGCCGCGCCGACACCCGCGACGTCGAGAACCTCGCCGCATGGCTGACCACGGTCGTGGCCCGGGTCTGCCTGAACCTGCTCCGCACACGCGAGCGCCGGCGCGAGGAGTCCCTCGACGTACGCCTCGACCTCCACCTCGACGTACCGTCGGCCGATGCGGCCGTCGGCCCGCAGGACGGCCGGGATCCCGAAGAGGAAGCGGTGCTGGCCGACTCGGTCGGGGTGGCCCTGCTGGTGGTACTCGACACGCTGGCGCCGGCCGAGCGGCTCGCCTTCGTGCTGCACGACATGTTCGCCGTGCCCTTCGACGAGATCGGCCCGATGCTCGAGCGTTCCCCGGCCGCCGTCCGCCAGCTCGCCAGCCGCGCCCGGCGCCGGGTCAAGGGCGCCCATCCGCTGCCCGGAGCCGATCCGGCCCGTCGGCGCCAGGTCGTCGACGCGTTCCTCGCCGCCACCCGCGGCGGGAACTTCGACGCGCTCGTCGCCCTGCTCCACCCCGACGTGGTGCTGCACGCCGACAAGGCCGTCGTTCCCACGTCCGAACCCGTCGTGGTCCGCGGTGCCCACACCGTGGCCAAGGGCGCGATGGCCGCCACCGGGCGCGCCCGGTTCACCGGGCTCGCCCTCATCGACGGAACGGTCGGGCTGGCGATGGCCCCGCACGGTCGGCTTTCCCTGGTGCTCGCCTTCACGATCGTGGACGGGCTCATCACCGAAATCGATGTGGTTGCGGAGCGGGAGCGGCTGCGCCGGCTCGATATCGCCGTTCTCGAAGACTGACGCAGTTCCCGGAGACGGAGGCCGTTCTCGAAGACCGACTCCATCCCCGAAGACTGACGCCGCCCCCGAAGAGCGACGCCGTTCCCGATAAAAGCGCCAAAGAAATACGGCATTGCCTCGGCGCCCGTGTGGCGTTACCGTTGCGCCCATGACTGCCGGGTCGGCCTTGTGCCGTGAGCGAGTTGGTTGCCCGGCCTCCGAGTGAGGCCGGAGCGGGGTAGATCCCCGCCCACCCTTTTCTTCTCTCATTCTTTGCGCGTTCCGCTTGCGGATTTTCGCGCCTCCCCCTCATTCCCCTCCCTCACGGACGCGTACGCGCCGCGTGGCGATTACCCCTGCCCAAAAACAAAAGAGCGAAGAAAACGGAGAAAGCAGAGAATGCCCAACGACTTCAACCAGCAAGTCATCGACGAGTTCCGCACCCACCACGGAAAAGTCGGCGGATACTTCGAGGGAGCCCGACTGCTCCTGCTCACCACCACCGGCGCACGGACGGGAACCCCACACACGACGCCCGTCGGCTACTACCCCGACGGCGACGAGCGGGTCCTCGTCATCGCCTCGGCCGGGGGCGCGCCGAAGCACCCGGACTGGTTCCTCAACCTCGTCGCCAACCCGCGCGTGAGTGTCGAGAGCGGTGTCTTCCTGTACGACGCGGAGGCCGTCGTACTCGAAGGCGCCGAGCGCGACCGTCTCTTCGCCCGCGCGGTGGAGGCCGACCCGGGATGGGCGGAGTACCAGGCGAAGACAGACCGCGTCATCCCCGTCGTGGCGCTGCACGCGATCGCGCACGACGGCCCGCCGAACGTGAACGCGGGCTCCATGGGCGAGGCCCTGAAGGTCATCCATGACGGCTTCCGGCGCGAACTCGCCCTGATTCGCACGGAGTTCATGACACCAGGTTCGGGCTCCGCCCTCGGCGCCCAGCTCCGCGTCAACTGCCTCACCCTCTGCCATGGCCTGCACAACCACCACACCGGGGAGGAGATCGGCATCTTCCGCGTCCTCGCCGACCGCGTCCCCGAACTCGCCCCGGCCCTGGACCGGCTGCGCGACGAGCACCAGCGGATCGCCGTACTGGCCGAAGAGCTGCGCCGGGTCGTGGGCGAGGAGTACGCGGACCCGGCCCGCGTACTCCCGGAGGTGGTGCGCCTCACGGACGAGCTCGAAGCCCATCTGACGTATGAGGAAGCGCAGTTGATTCCCATCCTGGACGCGGCGGCGACCACGACCGCCCGCTGAGGCGAGCGGCGAGCCGAGTGATCGGACCGCCCCCGTACGTCGCGGAGGGCGCCGCGAGCGTCGTCCGGGCGGCCACCGTCCCGGACGACGGTCCGACCGGCGGTTTCTTCCGCGACAGGCAGCCCCTTCCTTGATAGATCAGCAGATCACCAGGGCAGCGGGCGCGCGTGCACCACATCCAGCCGCGACACCGCCCTCGTCAGCACCACGTACAACCGGTGCAGCCCCCGCGCCTCCGCCTCCGCGACCGCCGCCGGCTCGACGGCCACGACATGGTCGTACTCGAGCCCCTTGGCCAGGGTGGCGGGCAGCACCGTGACCCGCGCGCCCAGTTCGTCGGGCTCTGCGGTCTCGATCCCCGCGGCATGGAGTGTCTCCCGCAGCCGTACGACCTCCGCGTCGGCCGCGATGACGCCGATGGACCCCTCGTGGGCGAGCGCGCGGCGCACCGCGTCGACGGTGGCGGGCAGTACGTCGGGGACCTCCGCGACCCGCAACTCGCCCTCTCCGCGCAGGGATCGCGGTGGCGGGACGCGCACGTCGAGCCGCGCCAGCAGCCGGTTGGCGAGCTCGACGACGGCGCCCGGTACCCGGAACCCGGTCGTCAGCGGCACGACGGCCGCGTCCGGCTTCCCCAGGTGTCCGAGCAGTTCGCTCCAGTCCCGAGCCGCCCACGGTGTGGTGCCCTGCGCGAGGTCCCCCAGTACCGTCAGCGACCCGAAGGACGCCCGGCGCGCGATCGCCCGGCACTCCATCGGTGACAGGTCCTGTGCCTCGTCGACGACCAAGTGGTCGTACCCTTCCGGGTGTTCGATCAGTCCGGCGACCTCGTCGAGGAGGACGAGGTCGGCGGCCGACCACCGCGCCGACTTGTACGAGCGCGGCGGCTTCGCCCACAGGATCGCCTTCTGCTCCTCGGCGTCCAGTACCCCGTCCGCGGCGGCGGCCAGCGCCTCGGCGTCGGTGAGGAGTTCGGCGACGACCTCCTCGGGTCGCACCCGGGGCCAGACCGCGTCGACGTACGCGCTGACCGGCCGGGCCCGGGAGATCTTCTGCACCCAGGCGTTGGTACAGGGCCCGGCACGCCATTCGGCCTGCTCCCGCACGTACCGCACGGCCCGCGTCCGCACGCGCTCACGCCCGACGGCGTACGGGAGCTCTTCGGCGCGTACGCCGTCCACGATGCGCCGGAGTTCGCCGGCCGGGACGCGCCAGCGGTACGAACCGTCCGGCACGGAGAGGGAGTCGACCTCGCCGCCGACCCTCCCGTACAGGGCCCGGCGCAGCACCTCCGCCATCCGCACGTCGTGCTTGACGACGGCGGCGCGCTCGTCGTCCTCGGCCGAGGCCTTGACGAGGTGGCGGGCGATCTCGTCCCCGATCGCCGACTGCCGTACGCCGGTCTCGCCCAGGGCGGGCAGCACCTCCGCGATGTAGGAGAGGAAGGTGCGGTTGGGGCCGAGGATCAGCAGTCCGCCGCGGCGGATGCGCTGCGGGTAGGTGTAGAGGAGGTACGCGGCCCGGTGCAGGCCGACGGCCGTCTTGCCGGTGCCGGGGGCGCCCTGCACGCAGACGGAGGCGGCGAGGTCTCCTCGTACGAGATCGTCCTGCTCGGGCTGGATGGTCGCCGCGATGTCGCGCATGGGTCCGACGCGAGGGCGTTCGATCTCGCCCGCGAGAATGCGGCTTTCCGCCGCTTGAGCGGTGCCGATGTGCTCGTCCTCGAGCGCCGTGAGGTCGGCGGAGTCGCCTCGGCTGCCGGGCGCCCAACCGAAGCGGCGGCGGACGGCGACGCCCTGGGGGTCGCGGGCGCTCGCCTGGTAGAAGGCGCGCGAGACGGGGGCTCGCCAGTCGACGACGAGGGGCGGGGCGGCGGGGTGCTCGGTGATGCGCAGGCGCCCGATGCGGTAGCTCTGGCCGGCGTGGTCACCGGCCGCACGGTCCGCGCGCTCGAAGTCGAGCTTGCCGAAGAACAGCGGGCCTTCGGGGAGTTCGCGCATCTCCTTGGCCTTGCTGCGCAGCCGGCGGCCGAGCACTTCGGCGTCGGCACCGGAGGCGGAGACGTCCTCGCCGGTGACGACCTGTTCCTCGGCGCCCTCGACCATGGCGGCGAGGGCGGCACGGCAGGTGTCGTGGTACGCGCGTTCCTGGGCGAGGGAGCGGGCGAGGGCAGGGTCCGGTGACGTCATTCCGTCAAGAATACCGGAATAACGTAACCGAGTTAATTTCCTTACCAAGTAACTGCCGGATGGCTCTCAGATGAGCGGCCACTGAACAACTTCCGGCTCGATGCTCACGCGAACCGCGGAAGCCCCGCCCCGAGCTGAGCGAACGCCCGCTCGGCCGCGACCACGGCATCCCGCCCGACCTCCGTCGCCCGCTCCCCCGCCGCGATCCGGCGCCAGTTCTCCTGGGCGAGGATGCGTCGTACGGCGGTGATCTGTCCGGCGGCGATCCGGGCGTCGAGGTTGCCGCCGAGGGCCTCGGCGAGCGCCGCCTCCGAGCGCTCCAAGTACGCGTAAGCGCGTGCCACCAGCGAGGGGGTCCCGTAGAGCAGCCGATGGAAGGCGAGGACTGCGGGGTGGTCGTTGAGTCCGGTGACGGGGTCGTACCGGCGCAGGCCGTCCAGGAAGTGCTCGCGGAGGGCCTCGATCACCGACTGCCCTTCCGCGCGGCCGGTGACGACGCGCGCGGCCTCCGTCTCGTGATCGGCGAACCGGTACAGGACCAGATCCTCCTTGGCCGGGAAGTACCGGAAGAGGGTCGGCTTGGAGATCTCGGCGGCGGCCGCCACCTCCGCGACGGACACGGCGTCGAACCCCTTCTCGAGGAAGAGTCCGATCGCGATGTCGGAGACAGCCTGGTACATCCGCTGCTTCTTGCGCTCGCGCAGCCCGATCTCACCCATGACCCCGAGCCTACGCATCGGGCGGGGCCGTCCGCGCTTGACCTCAATCGGGCTTGAGGTCGAAGACTGCTCGCGAGAGGTCTTCGCGGGTTCTTTAGGCAGGAGCATGGGATGCGAGCAGCACAGGTGAAGGAGTTCGGCGGCCCGGAGGTCCTGGCCCCCGTGGAGATCCCCGACCCCGTCCCGGGGCCGGGCGAGGTCGTCATCGAGGTGGCGTACGCGGACACGCTCTTCTTGGAGACCCAGCTGCGGGCGGGCTGGGGCGGCGACTACTTCCCGGTGGCGCCTCCGTACGTTCCCGGTGGGGGCGTGTCCGGTGTCGTCGGCGCCCTCGGAGCGGGCGTTCCCGCCGACTGGCGGGGGCGCAGGGTCACGTCCTTCGTGACGGGCAGTTACGCGCAGAGGGCCGTGGCCGCGGTGTCGGCGCTGACGGTCGTACCCGACTCACTGGACCTACTCCCGGCCGCGGCCCTGGTCCACGACGGCGTCACGGCGCTCGGCCTGCTCGAACTGACCGCCGTGGGCCCCACCGACCGCGTGCTGATCCTGGGCGCCTCCGGCGGCATGGGCACCCTGCTCGTCCAACTGGCCCACACGCGCGGGGCCCGGGTGGTCGCGGTGGCCCGGGGGGACGCGAAGCTGGCTCTGGTACGGGAGCTGGGGGCGGACGACGCGGTGGACGCCACCCGGGACGACTGGGTGCCCGCCGCCCGCCGGGCGCTCGGCGGGGCCGTCGAGGGCGCGGACGTCGTGCTGGACGGTGTCGGCGGTCACGTGGGTGCCGCCGCCCTGTCGCTGACAGCCGACGGCGGCCGCTTCTCGGCCCACGGCGCGCCCACGGGTGGCTTCGCCGCCCTCGACCCGGAGGAGGCCACCCGTCGGGGCATCAGGCTCTTCGGTATCGGGGACGTCCAGTTCACCCCCTCCGACCTGCACCGCCTCACCTCCGACGCCTTCACCGAGGCGGCGGCGGGACGACTGCGGCCGGTGATCGGGGAGGTGTTTCCGCTGGAGCGGGCGGGGGACGCGCATGCGGCGGTGGAGAAGCGGAGGTTGGTGGGGAAGGTGCTGTTGGAGGCGTGACGGTGATGCGCCGCCTATGAATGCCTGGTCCTGCGGGAAGTCTCCGAGCGGTGTGACGAGTCAGACGTCCGCGGAGACCCCGGCTGACCGTCGACCTCCATGGCCTCCGTGCGGCAGCGCACGGGCAAGATAGGGGTTCGCGGTCAATTTGCCCGAGAGCCCCAGCGCCGCTGTGGCTTCGGCCAGGGTCATCGCATAGGAGTCCACCGCCCGGCGGACGTTGGGGGCATCCAGGCTGTCGCCGGTCACGAGGCGGTCGAGGTCCACATAGGCCGAGCGGACTACCTCCATCCACCGGTACACACGCCAGTCCTCGCGCCAGCCCTTTGTGCAGTCTTCCGGCAGCCGACGATCCCAGCGGGAGAACAGCCGCTCGCGGATCTCCGGGCGCGTGGGGGTGAGATGCATGTGGCGGACCAGGTCGTACAGCGGGTCGCCGACGATCGCCATCTCCCAGTCGATGAGGATCAGGCCACCGTTCTCCCGGCGCACGAGGTTCCACGGATTGAGATCGCCATGCAGGAGCACGGGCCGGCGTGGGGCCAGGGTGTGGCGGTCGAGGATCTCGCCAAGACGGTAGCCGTTGGGGAGTCCCAGTTCTCGGGTCAAATCCCGGGTGGCCTTGGGGAGTTCGTTCACCATGCGGACCAGTTCGTCTCGAAGACCCCTGTAGAAGTCCCACCCGTCCAGATCGGGATCCAGCTGTTCGCAAGCGACGAAGGTCAGAGCCCGGAGCTGATCCACGAGATCGTCCGCCTCGTGCGGCCGCAGGCCGTCCGCGGGGTGATCCGGCGGGCGGAACTCGTCGGCCGGCCCTTCGTACGAGTGGATGGTGAACTGCTCCTGCAGGCCACTGGTCCCCAGGGCCAGCACTCTCGGGGCACGGACAGAAACGTTTGATCGCTCGATGGCGTCCAGGACGACGTGCTCGTTCAGGAACCGGCGCTCCCGAGCATTCGCCGAGCCGACCTTCCGGCGGACCATGACGGGAAACGGGACTCCCGACACACGGACCGCCGTGTTGAGATGGGCCGTTCCCTTGAACACGCGGTCCGCGGAGGCCGCCCCCTCCTCGAACAGTGCCTGGCTGACGGAGGATGCGGAGAACTCCGGATGCGGCGGGACTCGAGGGTCGCGTTTCCAGACGATCTGCGAGACCGACCTGTCCCGGTTGTGCCGGCCTCCGTGGGACTCGTTCCAGCGGAAGAGAATGCGCTCGATCCCGGCCTCGTCCGGCACGCTCATGAGCCGCAGCGGCTCCTCGGCCTCCAACAGGGCCCGATGTACCGCCCGTGTCGCCGCGTCCAGCTGCGGCTGGTCGATGGAGTCGCCGAGCGAGGTGGCGGCGCGCATCACATCCGGGTAGACGGATTGCGCGCGCTCGAAGGCCAGGTAGTGCCTCAGGTCCCGGTCGAGACCATGCACGGCCTTGGGGCGCCGCCGCCCCATGACCTCGCGCCACGTCTCGACCACCTCGGACCGCTGGTAATCGGGGTACTTCATCCGCACCAGGTGTGTGGCGAGGTCGTGCAGCGGATCACCGTACGTCGCCAGCTCCCAGTCGACGCAGATCAGTGGCGGATCGCCGTCATAGGAGACGATCACGTTGTCCCGGTGCAGATCCGTGTGGAGCAGGCTGAAGGGGCGGCTGATGAGCGCCGGCACCCGTTCCGCGAAGCGCACCAGCGCGTCTTCGGGGATGCCCAGCATCGCGAACAGTCCCCCGAAGTCGGCCCAGTTGCGCTGCCGGATCTGCTCCTCCGCCGCGAACGCCAACGCCCGCAGAAAGGCTCTGCTGTCCCGGCTGGAGCGGGGCCAGGACGTCGGCAGCGGAGGCAGATGCTGCCTGCGCACCTGCGTCATGTCCGCGAGAAGACCCGCCAGAGCGGCGATCAGACCGCTGTCCACATGGTTGCCGTCGGGGCAGACGCGTGACAGCGGCACGCCTTCCACGTAGCTGAGAATGGTCAGGTCCCCATGCTTGACCAGGCACCGCGGCACGTGCGGCAGCACTCCGCTGATCGTGTTGAGGATCTCCGCCTCGTCCTGCCAGGTCCTGATGACCACGGGCAGCGCCGAGGGAATCCGCTCCCGCACCGTCACCGGTGCCCCGCCCTCGCAGGCCACCAGACGGGAGGCCTCCTTCGTGAGCGGCCGCACCATGTAGTTCCGGTTGTGGTGTCCTCGGCCGAACGAGCCGAGCGCCCTGGCATAGCGCACAAAGGCCTCGTACGCCGTGTCCGCCGCGCTTTCCAGAGCGGGCGGGCCAGGCGGGCCCGGCATCGGCGGAACGCCCACGGGTCACTCCTGAATAACTGTGCGATATCGCTGATGTTCATGCACCACAACTAGGGTGAGCACACCCTAGTGCCCACCCGAGCGCGTGGCCGAGCCGACTCCGGAATCTGTGCTTACTTGAGAGAGAGTTGTACCTCTCGGAAACATCGCGCCGTTGGAGGCTCGATCGACCCCGAGTCGCTCAGGGCTCCGCGAGCAGGTTCCAGCAGGAGTCGAACCAGGCCTGCATGTTCTCCATGAACACAGACCCGGAGGAGTCCGGGTCGCCCTCGTCGTTGACGTGGCGGGTCAGTGTCGAGCCCAGGCCGAGCACATCGATGGCGTCGATCTCCGTGCCGTCGTCCAGCAGGATGGCCCGCTCCACTATTTCGTACGCCCCGAACAACGCCTCGGCCCGCGGGCGCAGATACAGCTTGAACGCCGGAACCAGCGGTACGTGCCGAATCTCCACCCTCGCGGATGCCACCAGGCCTTCGCCCTGGAGATCACGCAGGGCGGCACGCAGCGACATCGTGTGCCGCCGGGTGATGGCCCGCAACCGCTCCTGGACCTGCTCATGCAGCCGGTCCAATTGGCCGGGTTCCTGCGGCTCCGCGCCTTCGTCCGCCTTCTTGGCGCGAGGATAGGGAAGCTCGAGTGACTCCGAAGGCAGCAGTATGCGCAGCTCGATGCGGTCGGGCCGCACCTCCCCGAGGCGGATGTTCTCGGCCTGCAATCGGATATGAGCGTCCAGGGACTCGGACGTGAGGGTGAAAACATCCAGTTGTACGACGGGTCGGGCGAAGGCACGGGCGACGAAGGTGCCCAGGGCCGCGCGCACCCGGGGAGCCTCCGTCTTCGGCGCCACCAGGTGTATCGGGCTCTTCACCACCCGCGTCCCGCTGCCTTGACGGGACTTGATCCAGCCTTCGCTGATCAGCTCCCGCACCACCCGCTGCACCGTGTCGCGCGAGACCCCGAACGCCTCGGCGAGTTCCCGTTGAGGGGGCAACTGGGAGCCCACCGCGTACGTGCCGTCGGCGATACCCCCACGCAGCATCTCCAGGACACGCTCGAACTCCGTGCCGCCTGTCTCGCCGCGTTCTTCCGTCACACCGCGACGGTACCTCGCCCCACCCAGGAGCAAACCGCTTCCAGTCACATTGGCGGCTGGGTTCGGCCGCCGTAAAGCTGGAAGTGGACCGACCGTTAAGGGATCAACCAGACAGGGCAGACCAGAGCCAAGGCAATCAGTCCAATTGGACGACTAGTTGATCGGTTCACTGAAGCGGACGGGGTGGGGTACGTGGTCTTCTTCCAACTGGTAGGCACGGGGATCGAGTTCTGGATATCCCAACTGGTGCGGACGCACCTCGGGTTCGCAGGTCTGGTCCTGTTCACGGTGGCCCTGTTGGGCGTACAGGCGGAGCATCCCCGCCTGGCCCGCTGGTCGGCCGGGGTGCTGGCGGGCCTCTTCTTCCTGCTGACCCTTCAGCTTCAGGCCTGACGCCTTCAGGACCAGCACCTTCAGGAACGGCTCCTTCGGGCCCGCCCCTCAGGCCTGCCCCCGAAGGACCCGCAAGACCGGCTCCAGTGAGCCCACCACGTCCTCGGCCCCCGCCTCTCGGAGGAGCTTCTCCTTGTAGGCGTTACGCGCGTAGCCGAGGAACGGGACGTGGGCCTGTCGGGCGGCGAGGAGGTCCGAGGGGGCGTCGCCGATCATGAGGGCGGTGGCGGGGGCGGCGCCCAGGGCGTTCAGGGCGCGGTTGAGGCAGTGCGGGTCCGGCTTGAGGTGGTGCAGGTTCTCGGTGCGGCCGTAGACGTTGGGGGCGAAGCATTCGGTGAGATCACGGCTCGCGAGATAGCTGAATGCGGTGCGGGCCGAGTTGTTCGTCGCGATCGCCAGCCGCGCGCCGATGGCACTCCAGGTCCGGATCAGCGGATCCGCGTACGGGGTGGGCCAGGCGGAGGGCACCGCCTTGAGTTCCTGCTGGGTGAGCCGTTCCTCCAGTTCGGCCACCAGATCGCTGTGCGGGTGGCGCCGGTGGACGGCGTACAGGACGACCATCGGGTCCGGGTGGACCTGCTCCTCCTCCGTCAGCAGCCCTCGCAGCCCCTGCCGCTCCAGCCACTCCACCAGGTCCTTCGCCACATCCTCCGCGGAGTGCCCCGCGAACAACCGGCAGATCGGTCCGTCGAAGTCGAAGAGCACGAAGCGGGCGCGTTCGATCACTCCCCGCAGATTCTCGGTCTGCGCTGTCACCCGTTCGGTTGTCACCAGTTCGGTCTGCGCCGTATCAGAAGTCACTAGGAGAGTGTCAGGTCCGTGGTGATGGTTTCCCAGAGGGCGTCGAACCACTTCTGGGATTGCTCCACGAACGCGGCGTCCCGCTGGCCGGCCCGCTTCTCGAAGGAGAAGAGGAGGGACTCGGACCCCACGGCGTCGTACATGTCCAGCGTTCCACTGGCCACCTCCTCCTCGCGCCGCATGACCATGTAGTAGGCGATTAAAGCCTCGACACCGTTGAGCAGGTACAGCTTCACGGGCGGGGTGAAGGGCAGCGCCCGGAACGTCACCCGTACGTCGATGCCGTGCGAGGAGCGCAGGGCGCGGAGGTTGTGCTGGAGGACGTGGACCTGGGCGTTGCGCTGGGCCAGCCAGCGTTCGTGGACCGGGTCGCCGTCGCCGTCGTCGTCACGGCGGCCGTCGACGGGAACCGGGAAGGCCAGGTTGATCTCCCGGGACGGGAGCAGGATGCGGACGTCGATCGACTCCGGGCGGATGCGGCCCTCATGGATCTGGCGAACGGGTTCGCCGACCGCCAGCATCAGCGTCTCCGCGGTCAGGCAGGCGGCGTCGACACGGACATGAGGCGCCGAGAACGCCTCCGCCAGACGGGGGGCCAGACCGACCATCGTCGTCTGCGGCTCGTCGCGTGTCGGCGTCGTCGAGGCGATCCGCGGCGGGCTTCCCTTGCTGACATTGCTGAGCAGGCCGTCGTCCTGGAGGGCGCGGAGAGCCTGCCGTACGGTGCTCCGCTCGACGCCGAACTCCTCCGCCAACTCGGCCTGCGTCGGCAGGCGGTCTCCCGCCTTGAGGTCCCCGACGCGTATCCGCTCCCTCAGGACGTCGGCGATCCCCTGGGGCGAGATCCTTCTGCTGCCGTTCACTGCAACGTTCTCCTGGGTCACGACCAAACGCTACAACTCCCCTCCATCTACAGGGAGTTGTTTGAAAGTTGTTTATGACTCCTAGCCAAGTGGGGACAACTTAATCAGAGTTGGTCGCCAACTTGGCCAAGTTGGCGGAAGCTTTACCTCCCACCCCCGAGTCCCACCCGCGCCCCACCCCAGAGGAACCACCACGCCACAGTAGAAGCAGGAGTACCCACCATGCCCGCCATCGCCCTCCTCTCCGCCCTCTTCGTCGTCGGCTTCAACCAGTTCGTGGAATGGCAGTACGGCCCGGCAGGCATCGTCGGCCTGCTGCTCCTCAGCATCGGAATCAAGGCGAAGAGCCCCACCTGCAGCTCCATCGGGGCGGTCGTCCTCGCCCTGATGGTCGCGGGCCCCGCCCTGTGAGCCGCATCCCGCCCGGCCGGGAGGCCTCAGCCTGAGAGCAGCAGCTCCGAGCTGATGGTCTCCCACAGTGCGTTGAACCACAGGTGGGACTGCTCCACGAACGTGGTGTCCCGCAGCCCGGCCCCCTGCGCGAAGGGGAACAGCATGGACTGGGTGCCCTGGACGTCGTACATCTCCAGGTACTCGTGGTCGATCTCCTCCTCGCGCCTGGTCAGGGTGTAGTACGCGAAGAGCGCCTCAGCCCCGTTGAGCAGGTACAACTTCACGGGCGGGGTGAAGGGCAGCGCACGGAAGGAGACGTTGACGTCGATGCCGTGCGTGGCACGCAGGGCGAGCAGGTTGTGCCGCAGCACCTGGCCCTGGGCATTACGGTTGGCCAGCCAGTTGCGCTGGAGCCGGCCGTCGGCCGACGCGTCCACCAGGGCGGGAAAGGCGAGGTCGATGTCGCTGCTGGGGAGCAGCAAGCGGACGTCGACCCTGGCCGGTTTTATACGCCCCGCATGAATTTGCCGGAGGGGCTCGCCCATGGAAAGGGTCAGTGATATCGACGTCAGGCACAGCGCGTCGATCTCCACATGGGGGGCCGCGAAGGCTGCCGTTATCCGCCCACCGAGGGCCACCGTGGTGGGCTGCGGCGAGGCTTCGGGGCCGGTCAGAGCCCGTTCCACGGTGTCGGCGACGGTCGCCGGGCTCCCCTTGGACACGTTGACGAGCAGACGTTCGGACTGCAGGATGCGCAGCGCCTGACGGACCGCCCCGCGCTCGACCCCGAACTCATCGGCCAGCTTGGCCTGCGTGGGCATGCGCTGTCCCGGCCGCAGCTGACCGGACCTGATCCGGCTGCGCAGCTCGTCGGCCACCTCGCGATGTGACCACTGTGGCCGTGGTGACCTGTTCCGCCCATTGACGGCGGCGTGTTCCGGTTCCACGACCAAACACTACAACTTCCCGCCATCTTTGGGCAGTTGCCGGATAGGTGGTTATGAGTCGACCCAACGCGGAGATAAGTATGAGTGAGTTGGTCGCCAACTTGAGCAACATGGTCAAACTTCCCGGGGGTTGGCCGCCTGAGTCGCATCAGTCGACCAGGTGGACGGTCCCAGCGGGGGTCCACCTCCCCGTCCCCAAGAAGGGACCGTCATGCCGCTCATCGCCTTCGCCATCGCCGCCCTCGCCATCGGATTCGAACAACTCGTCCAGTGGAAGTACGGCCCGATGGGCCTCATCGCATTCGCCGTGCTGACCATTGGCCTCAAGGCCAAGAACACCACCCTCAGCGGCATCGGGGCCGTGATCCTCGTGGTGCTGCTCGCCCAGTCCGGCTGATCGGACGCCGTCCGGCAGTCCGGCTGACCGGGCTCCCTTCCGGAGGGGAGCCGGGAGCTCGGTCAGTCCGCGTCACCGAAAACAACTGCATAACTACGGATGACCGACCCCACCACGAGAAGAAGAAGGAGGCGAAAGAAAAGACAGGAGTACGACTCGGAAGTGCTCCGGGCACCACGGTGGCCCGGACGTGCGGAGCAGGGCGCCGACAACGGAGGCGGCGCTCTCCCGCCCTTCCCCCTCGCCACCCGGCCACAGGGTCGCCAACTCACCTGTTTCCACAGTGAGTTCGGCGCCCTTCGTGGCACGAGGCCTTCAGGCCCGCTCAGAACGCCGCCCGAACCTCCCCCACCTCACGCGCTCCCCCCAGCAGCGGAGCCCGCCCGATGCGCGACGCCACCGGCGCGTCCACCCCCAGCAGAGCCAGCGCACGCCCCAGCACGGGCCCCAGCGCCCGCCCGCCACCGTCGTCGATCTTGAAGGCAAGCGCCCGGCCGTCGGGAAGGGCCACCGCCTGGACAGCCTCCGCGCCCATCTTGGAGAGCGACCCCGGCACCTCGCGCATCAGCCAGGTGTCAGGACGCCGGGTACCGGCGACGTACTCCGGGTGAGCCCGCATCGCGTCGGCGACCCGGCGCTCTGCGGAACCGGGAGCCGCGAGGACGAAGGAGCGGAAGGCCCGGGCCAGGCCCGTGAGGGTGATCGCCATCAGCGGAGCCCCACAACCGTCCGTACCCACCGCCGCGACCGGCTCCCCGGCAGCCTCCTCGACCACGGTGTGGATGAGCTGCTGGAGCGGGTGCCCGGGGTCGAGGTACGAGTCCAGCGGCCAGCCCCGCAGCGCGCACACCGCGAGCATCGCCGCGTGCTTGCCGGAGCAGTTCATGGTGACCCGGTCGCGCACGGCGCCCGCGGCGAGATACGTCTCCGCCTCCGTCGGGTCCAGCGGCAGATCCGGCGGGCACTGCAGCTGCGTCGCGCTCAGCCCGTGATCGGCCAGCATCTTCCGTACGAGATCAAGGTGGAAGGTTTCTCCGGAGTGGCTGGCGGCGGCGAGGGCCAGACGTTCGCCGGTCAGCTCCAGGCCGGCCCGCAGCACACCCGCCGCCTGCATCGGCTTGTTCGACGAGCGCGGGAAGATCGGCGCCGTCACGTCACCCACCGCCCGCTCGACCGCCCCGTCCGCGGCCAGCAGCACCAGGCTGCCCCGATGGTGCCCCTCGACGAACCCGGACCGGACGACCTCTGCGAGTACCGGAGAAACAGGGGCCGGAGAAACAGGGACCGAGGAAACAGAGGGTATGGAGGGGTTTGCGCGGGGGGCGGACATCGGCGGTGGCCTTCCGGGACGGGGACCCGCCCCGGCGGCACCGGGCTTTCCCGGTCGCGGCCGCACGCGACCACGGAACAGGGCGGAGTCAGTCGTGCGGCCCGGCGCCGGATGTCCCGGGCACCGGCGCCGCCACAACCACCGCGTGCGCCCTCCGGGGTCGCCGGGGGCCACCGCGTCACATGAGCAGGTCGTCTACTTGTGCTTCACCTTCACGGTACCTGCGGGCGATCTCGGCACTGCAATCGTCGGCCGTGCGCTGGAGCTGCTGGCGCCGCCGGGAGACCTGCTGCTCGTAGCGCACCAGCCGCCCCATTCCCGCGGCGAGCTCGTCGTCCGTACGGGCTTCCAGGTCCGACAGCTCCACCTCGGAGAGCATGTCCGAGGCCAGCCGCCGGTACTCCTCGCCGTGCGGCGTGCCCACCGTCACATGGCGGGCCGACGAACGGTGCCGGGCGGGCGCGTCCGTGAGGATCTCCGGGAGCCGTTCGACGACGGAGGGCGCGCCTCCGGACTCGACGACCGCCGCCCCCCGTGAACCCGAGCCCGACCCAGAGGCCGTACCCGAACCCGACCCCGAACCCGCGCCCGAAGCCTGCGCCCGCAGGCCCCCGCGCCGCGCCAGCTCCGCCCGCAGGATGTCGATACGTCCCTGGAGCAGCCGCCGCACATAGCTGAGGTCGGCCTCGTCCCGCTGCGCGTCACGCCGCAGGGTCCGCAGCTCGGGCAGCCGCAGCAGGGCCAGATCGTGCGCGGGCGGATCCAGGGGCAGCGCGCTGTCGATGCGCTGCGTCGGAGGGCGATGGGCTCCGGCGCGACCGCCTCCCGCCCGCGGACTCGTACGGGTCAATGACACCCCGGACGGCTGCCCGGTACTCGGTGTGCTCATGTGCCTCTACCGTCCCCTCGACCGGTGCGGTCCACCCCACGGTTGCACCGCAACACACGCATCGTGCCACCCCAAGTGGCCGCTATGTGACCGAGTGCTCCCGATAGGCCCCAGATGGGGGGGTAAGGAGCAAAAAGAAACCCCCCTAAAGGACCCTATCGAGGCCCGAAAGGACCCCCTGAAGCAGTTCTTCGACCGCACGGCATGATGGTCCCCATGCGTGCGGTGGTGCAGAGGGTGGACGGCGCGAGCGTCGTCGTGGACGGCGAGACGGTCGGCGAGATCAGTGGCGAGGGGCTGTGCGTCCTGGTGGGCGTCACGCACGACGACACCAAGGAGAAGGCGGCCCAACTCGCCCGCAAACTCTGGTCGATCCGGATGCTGAGCGACGAGAAGTCGTGCAGTGACATCGCCGCGCCACTGCTCGTGATCAGCCAGTTCACCCTGTACGGAGACGCCCGCAAGGGACGCCGTCCCACCTGGAACACGGCCGCCCCCGGCGACGTCGCCGAGCCCCTCGTCGACGAGGTGGTCTCTCAACTCCGCGCGCTGGGCGCGACGGTGGCGACGGGCCGTTTCGGCGCGCAGATGCGCGTCTCGCTGACGAACGACGGCCCGTTCACGGTCATCGTCGAGATGTAGCCCGTACGGCGGCTACGGCTCGACCACGACCTCCTGCGCCGCGGCGGTCGTGTCGGCCAGCAGCCGCGCGTCCACCGGCACGTTCCGCTTCACCAGGCCCAGGGCGATCGGGCCGAGCTCGTGATGGCGTACGGAGGTGGTGATGAAACCGATCTTCCGGCCTTCGGGCCCGTCGTCCGCGAGCCGGAGCTCGGTGCCGTGCGGCGGCAGATGCACCTCGCTGCCGTCCAGGTGCAGGAAGACCAGCCGGCGCGGGGGCTTGCCCAGGTTCTGGACCCGGGCGACGGTCTCCTGGCCCCGGTAGCAGCCCTTCTGCAGATGCACCGCACTGCCGATCCAGCCCAGCTCGTGCGGGATGGTGCGGTGATCGGTCTCGAAGCCGAGCCGCGGCCGGTGGTGTTCGACGCGCAGCGCCTCGTACGCGAGCAGCCCGGCCGCCGGGCCGGTCTTCGCGGCGTACGACTCCAGGTCCGTGCGCGGAAGGAAGAGGTCACGCCCGTACGGCGTCTCGCGTACGACGACGCCCTCGGGGACCTCGGCGATGGAGCCGGCCGGCAGATGCACGACCGCGAAGTCGGCGGTGCGGTCGGCGACTTCGACGCGGTAGAAGAACTTCATGGACTCCAGGTACGCGATCAGCGCGTCCTGGGTGCCGGGTTCCACGTGGGCCCAGGTCGTGGCGCCGTCGTCGACGAGGTACAGCGCGTGCTCGACGTGGCCGTGCGCGGAGAGGATCAGCGCCTCGGTGGCGCGGCCCACCGGGAGGTCGCTGACGTGCTGGGTGAGCAGCAGGTGCAGCCAGCTGAGCCGGTCGTCGCCGGTGACGGTGACGACGCCGCGGTGCGACAGGTCCACGAAACCGGTGCCGTCGGCGAGGGCGCGCTGCTCGCGGAACAGGTCGCCGTAGTGTGCGGCGACCTCTTCGTCCACACCCTCGGCGGGAACGGCGCCGGGCAGGGACAGGAGGGGGCTCTTCATATCCACACAGCCTACGACCGAGTAATCGCCGATTTTATTTCTTGGTGCCGAGATCGGTATCGAGCTCGGCACCCGGCTCGGTACCGAGCTTGGCCGCGCACTCCTTGCAGCGGCCGAAGATCGCGAAGTGCTTCATGTCCGTCTGGAAGCCGAACGTGTCACGGAGCTTCGCGGTGAACTCCGCAGCGACCGAGAGGTCGGCCTCGATGACGTTCGTACAGTCCCGGCACACCAGGTGTATGTGGTGGTGCCGGTCCGCGAGATGGTACGTCGGCGCCCCGTGCCCCAGATGCGCATGGCTGACCAGGCCGAGCTCCTCCAGGAGCTCCAGGGTCCGGTAGACGGTGGAAATGTTGACCCCCGACGCCGTTCTCCTCACTTCGATGAGGATGTCGTCGGGGGTCGCGTGCTCCAGGGTGTCCACGGCTTCGAGGACAAGCTGGCGCTGCGGCGTCAGCCGGTAGCCGCGCTGCCTCAGGTCGCTCTTCCAGTCGGTGCTCACCACACTGGAAAGTCTAGGGCTACTTGAAGAAAGCGATCCCGTCGTCCGGCATGTCGTCGGGGAGGGCCTTGGCCCAGCGCTCGACGTCCTCCGGGGTGACGACCTTCTTCAGCTGCGCGGACATGTAGGGGCGCAGCTCGACCTCGGGGGTCTGCTTCTCGCCGACCCACATGAGGTCGCTCTTCACATAGCCGTAAAGGCGCTTGCCACCGGTGTACGGGCCGGACGCGGCGGTGCGCGCCACGGCATCGGTGGTCAGGTCGATCTGCGGCTGCTTGGCGGCCAGGTCGCCGTACCAGACTTCGACGACACCGTCGTCGCGGGTCATGACGACCTCGACCTTGCGGTCGGAGTCGATACGCCAGAAGCCGGACTCGGTCTCCAGCGGCCGGACCTTGTTCCCGTCGGCGTCGAGCACCCAGGTGTGCGAGTGGTACTCCAGGAAGTCCCGCCCGTCGTGGGTGAAGGTGACCTCCTGGCCGAAGTTGCACTTCTCGGAGCCGGGGAAGTCGTGGACGCCCGCACCGGCCCAGTTGCCGAGCAGGAAGGCAAGCGGAAGCAGGTCCTTGTGCAGGTCGGACGGGATCTCGATCATGAGGTCGGAAATTCCTTGATGGGGGTCAGCGCTGGCCCTGGTACAGCTTCTTCACGGCCAGCCCGGCGAAGGCGAGAACGCCGACGCAGACCAGGACCAGCAGGGTTTCGAAGAAGATCTCCACGGGGTGCTCCTCGGATGAGCGTGGTGGGCGGTACTAGAGCCGGGTCCCACTCTAGTCGGGTGGGACCCGGCGCTCTCTGCGAGGTGGGCCCTGACGGCTCAGCCGAGCAGTTGGCTCTGCAGGACCACCCTCCAGCACACGATGCTGTCGACGAGTTGATCACGATGCGGACTCCCCGGACTACGATGCGACCATGGCGAAGAAGCTCGTGATCAAGGTGACGGCGGGGGCCGATGCCCCCGAGCGCTGCTCGCAGGCGTTCACGGTCGCGGCGGTGGCCGTGGCCAGTGGAGTCGAGGTCTCCCTCTGGCTGACCGGCGAGTCCTCGTGGTTCGCGCTCCCGGGCCGGGCCGCCGAGTTCGAGCTCCCGCACGCCGCCCCGCTGCCCGACCTGCTCGACTCGGTCCTGGCCGCCGGGCGCATCACGCTGTGCACGCAGTGCGCGGCCCGGCGCGACATCACGGAGAAGGACGTCCTGGACGGCGTACGCATCGCGGGCGCCCAGGTCTTCGTCCAGGAGGCGATGGCGGACGAGACGCAGGCGCTCGTCTACTGAGCCGACCCCACCCACAGACAGAACGGGTGCCCTGCCGGGTCGAGGAAGACCCGTACGTCGTCCTGCGGCTGGTAGGCGGCGAGCCTGGCTCCCTCGGCGAGGGCGCGGGCCGTCTCCGCCGGCAGGTCGTCCACCTCGATGTCGAGGTGGAACATCGCGCGCTGGTCGCCGGGGGCACTGGGCCAGACCGGTGGGACGTACGTGCGTTCGGTCTGGAAGGAGAGCGCGGTGCCGCCGCCCGGGGGACCGATCAGCACCCAGTCCGGCTCCTGCGCGCGCACCACGTACCCGAGCAGCCGCTGGTAGAAGTCGGCGAGCACATGGGCATCCTGCGCTTCGAAGGCAACGGTCGACAGCCTCGCACTCACACGCACTCCCGGGTGTCAGGGCCTGAAGATGACGGGGCCTGGAGACGACAGGGCCCGCAGATGACAGGGCACGGGCCGCTAGGGCCGCCGCTTCTTGCCGTCCAGTTCGTCCCACCACTCGTCGGACTTCGGATCCCCGGACGGGTCGTCCCACCAGCGGTCATCGGGCCCACGTCGGTTGGCCACCATCGCGGCGAGCGGCGGAATCACCATCGCCACCACGCACATCCCGACAGCCACGGGAATCGACCAGAGCCGCACGACTCCCCAGGCCAGGACGAAGAGACCGATGCACGTCCCCATCATGACGAAGTAGACGTGGCGCCGCCGTACGTACATGCGTCCAGCGTAGGCCTGACAACGCCGTCCGGCGCGGGTCCGGAAGCCGTCCGGCGCCACTCGGGCATGCTGAAGGGCCGCACCCCGATCCGGTAAGCGTCCAACCCCCGGGGGTGCGGCCCTTCAGCCGTTCGAGCGGTGCCGTCAGACGGCGATGGCGACCTCGGCGAGGCCGCCCGTCTGGGCGACGACCGTGCGGTCCGCGGTGCCGCCGGGGACCAGGGCCCGTACGGTCCACGTGCCCTCGGCCGCGTAGAAGCGGAACTGGCCCGTCGCGGAGGTGGGGACCTCCGCCGTGAACTCGCCGGTCGAGTCCAGGAGACGGACGTAGCCCGTCACCGGCTCGCCGTCGCGGGTCACCTGGCCCTGGATCGTGGTCTCACCGGGCTTGATCGTCGAGGCGTCGGGGCCGCCGGCCTTCGCTCCACACATATTTCGATTCCGTCCTTCAGTCCTTCAGGCCTTGAGAGTTACTTGTTGGCGCCGAGCTCGATCGGGACGCCGACGAGGGAGCCGTACTCGGTCCAGGAGCCGTCGTAGTTCTTGACGTTCTCCACACCGAGCAGCTCGTGCAGCACGAACCAGGTGAGCGCGGAACGCTCACCGATACGGCAGTACGCGATGGTGTCCTTCGCCAGGTCCACCTGCTCGTCGGCGTAGAGCTCCTTGAGCTCGTCGTCCGACTTGAAGGTACCGTCGTCGTTGGCGTTCTTCGACCACGGGATGTTGCGCGCGGACGGGACGTGACCCGGGCGCTGCGACTGCTCCTGCGGCAGGTGGGCCGGGGCCAGCAGCTTGCCGCTGAACTCGTCGGGCGAGCGGACGTCGACCAGGTTCTGCGAACCGATGGCCGCCACGACGTCGTCACGGAAGGCGCGGATCGCGGTGTTCTGGGCCTTGGCCTTGTAGTCGGTCGCGGCGCGCTCGGGCACCTGCGAGCCGTCGACCAGGTCGCGGGAGTCGAGCTCCCACTTCTTGCGGCCGCCGTCGAGGAGCTTCACGTTCTCGTGGCCGTACAGCTTGAAGTACCAGTAGGCGTACGAGGCGAACCAGTTGTTGTTGCCGCCGTAGAGCACGACCAGCGTGTCGTTGGCGATGCCCTTCGACGACAGGAGCTTCTCGAAGCCCTCCTGGTCGATGAAGTCACGGCGGACCGGGTCCTGGAGGTCCTTGGTCCAGTCGATCCGGATCGCGTTCTTGATGTGGTTCTTCTCGTACGCGGACGTGTCCTCGTCGACCTCGACGATGGCCACGCTCGGGTCGTCCAGGTGGTCCTGGACCCAGTCGGCGTCTACCAGGACGTCGCTGCGGCTCATGCTCGTTCTCCTCCGGGGCAGTTGCGGCGGGGCGGTGCGTTAGAGAGGGGGTGCGCGGTCATGCCGGTCCGGCCTGCGCGGCGCACGAGGGCCCTGACAAGGAGGGCCGGGGAAGTCGGAAGGTCGAACGAAGAACGAACGCTTCCGCTCAGAAGGTGCGACAGAGCATGGCGGCGACGCGGCACAGGTCTACTGCCCGCCGCTTCGTGAGGTCCGCCTGTCGCTTCATGTGTCCGATCGTAGGGACGGACAGCCGGACATGTCACCGGTGTGTCGGATGCTGAGATGCGATCGTCCGGGATGTGGGATGAGATGACCGCCCCGGCCGCACCCGCCCCGATTCCGGGCGCCCGCGGCCGTCACCACCTCGACAGCGCATCTACTGGGCGGACGGGGCTGTCTCGTCCTTCGGACGGCGCCCTCCGTACGGTCCGTCCTACCCGACCAGCCGGACGTCCGAACCCTTCACCGAGATGTCCACGCCGTCCGCCGCCGCCTCGACCTTGTCGAGCTGGATGCCGCCCGGCAGCTGGTCGATCTTCTGCTCGAAGTCGATGCCCGCGCGCACCTGGTCCTCCGCGAGGTCGACGCCCAGCTCGGGCAGCGAGTCGGCGTGCACCCGGACCGTGTCGCCCCCGACGACGGTGACCGAGCTGAGTACGGAGACCGACTGGGGTACCTCGGCGCCGCCGACGCTGACCTTGAGCGAAACCTTGATCTTGCCGTCGCCGCCGTCGGAGAGGCTGACGACCTCGACGGTGACACCGGGCGCGACCTGCGTGGCATCGGACTTGGCTACCTCGAGGAGCTCGGCGTACGCGATGGTCGCGGTGCCGGTGGCGCTGCCGGCGGTGGCGGAGCTGTAGTCGCCGCTGAACTCGACGCCGTGCATCTCGGCGTTCAGGTCGTCGATGCGGATGCTGCCGTCGGAGGCGTTGGTGCCGCCCGTCGCCGCCTCGTAGTCCTTGATGCCGATCTTCACGTCGTCGAGCTCGCCGCCGACGACCTGGGTGAGGAAGGGGAAGCCCTCGATGGACACGTCGGGGGTGCCGGCCAGGCCCTCGTTGGCCTTGATCCGGTCCGCCGCCTCGTCCTCCGCGAAGCCGACCGCCACCCGGTCCGCGATCACGAACAGGCCGCCCAGGATGACGGCGACGATCAGGAATATTCGCAGTGCGCGCATGCTCGGTGTTCCCCCAGCTCGACCGGATCCGGCGACCCGAGTGGCCGTCCAGCGCGAAACCTAACCTCGAAGGGCCCCACGAGGGGGCCCTTCGGGGTGGTTGTCGATCAGCTGTGACGAACGGTACGGCCGGGCGGACGACGGGAATTCGACGACAGGACCTAGGACAGGTCCTAGCCGAGCGCGCGTCCCAGCAGATACACCGCCGGCGCCGCGGCGGCCAGCGGCAGGGCCACGCCCGCGGTGAAGTGGACGAAACGGGACGGGTAGTCGTAGCTGGCGACCCGGTGGCCGATCAGCGCGCAGACACCGGCGCCGAGGCCGAGGAAGGCGCCCTGACTGCCCAGGTCCGTCATCCCGCCGACCGCGATTCCGGCGCCCGCGGCGGCCAGCAGCGCCACCACCACGGAGGCCGCGGTGGGCAGCGGCAGCGCGCGGGCCAGGATCGCCGCGGCGACCGCGGCGGCGCCCACCGTGACGGCGTCCGGCTCGGCCGCGAGGTGCCCGGCCGCGACGATCGACAGGGCCGCCGAGGCCACGGTCGCCATCAGGCCGTACATCCGCGTGTCCGCGTCGGCATGGCTGCGCAGTTGCAGGACGAGGGTGAGCAGGACCCACACACCGAGGGTGCCGAGGATCGCCGCGGGCGCGTTCTCCCGGCCCGCGACGAGCAGGGCCACGTCTGCGGTCACCGCGCCCAGGAACGCCAGTGCGATGCCCTGCCGGGCCGGCCACATCCCGTTCAGCCGGAACCATCCCGCCGCGGTGACGGCCTGCAGCAGGACGAGGGGTACGACGAGGGCGTACTCCCCGAGCGCGGCCGTACCCGAGAGCAGCAGCCCGAGCACCGCGGTGAGCGCGGCGGGCTGGATCCCGGGTTCGATGATCGGCGAACGGCCCTCGGCACGGGCGCGCTGGGCGTCGGTGACACGGGCGTTGCCGGTGACGGTCGGGGGGCCGTAGCCGGGGGCGTCCCCGGTCACGGGGGCAGGAACGGGTGCGGGTGCGGGCGCGGGCGCCTCGGGTCGCTGCGGCTGCGGGGTCCGGTCCCAGCCCTGCACCGCGGTCTCCTGCGGGAGGGACTGGGGCGTGACGCCGTACCCGTACGCCTGCGGCTGCCCGTATCCCTGCCCCTGCCCCTGGTACCCCTGAGGCGGCAGATACGCCGTCTCCGCCGCCGACACGGGAGGCTGCACCTGGGTCTCCCAGGTCTGCCCCTCCCACTGCTGGGTGTGCTGCTGCCAGTCGGGGTGTTGCTGTTGTTGTTGCTGGGGCTGCTGCTGAGGCTGCTGCTGAGGCTGCTGCTGAGGCTGCTGCTGAGGCTGCTGATACGGGTCGTACCCCTCGTACCGGCCCTCGTACGGCTGGTTGCTCATCGTCTCGCTCACCCTCCTGCGAACGGCGGGAGCACCTCGACCGTGCCGCCCTCGGCCAGCCGTACCGTCTCATGTCCGCGGGTGCCCACGGGGTCACCGTCGATGAGGAACGAGCATCGCCGCAGGACGCGGACGAGTTCGCCGGGGTGTCGCTCGCGTGCCGCGTCGAGTGCCTCGGCGAGCGTGCCCGCGTCGTACGGCTCCTCGGCGACGCCTGCCGCGGCCTTGGCGGCGGCCCAGTAACGCACCGTGCCCTTTGCCATCTCGTTCCTCATTGCGTGGTTAATGAGCAGTTGCTGTGAACACGGTCAGGCTAGCTCGCGTGTGCGGCGGCCCATTCCCCGATACGGGCCAGCAGCTCGTCGTCCGCCGCGTGCTCGGCGTGTCCCATGCCGTGCTCCAGCCAGAGTTCGGCGTGGTCGCCGGAGGCGGCGGCGAGCATCCGGGGGTGGTCGACCGGGAAGTAGCCGTCCTGGTCGCCGTGGACGATCAGCAGCGGGGTGGGCGCGATGAGAGGGACCGACTCGACCGGGGAGGCCGGCACCGGATCCCACCCGCGGTGGTGGATACGGGTGCGCAGACCGTAGCGGCCCACGACCCGCCCCACCGGCCGGGTTACCAGCCAGTGCACCCGCCGCATAGGGGCCGTACCCCGGTAATACCAACGGGCCGGTGCGCTCACCGAAACCACGGCGTCGGTACGCGCCCCCGTGCGCCCCGCGTGCTCCTCCGCGCTCAGCGCCGCGTGCCGCAGCACCACCGACCCTCCCATCGAGAAGCCGACGGTGACCACGCGCGTGTGCCCGAGTTCACGCGCCCAGGCCACCGCGGCCGCCAGGTCGTGGACCTCTCGGTCACCGACGGTGGAGCTGCCACCGGAGGCGCCGTGACCACGGAAGGAGAAGGTGACCACCGCCGCGCCGCACGCGAAGACGTCGGCGACGCGGCGCACGTGCGGGCGGTCCACACCGCCCGTGAACCCGTGCGCGACCACGATCGCCAAGTCATCAGAAGGCAGCGTTCCAGGGTCGTACGCCGCATCGATCGTCACCCCGTCGACCGTGTGCAGAAACCTCCGCAAAGGGGTGCGCCGGGGCGTCTCAAGGGGTGGACGAAGGGAAGATCCCGTCATTTGACCTGCCGGACCTGAGCTCATGTGGGCTATTCTGCTGGGCATGAGGACTCGGGCAGCGTAGCCCCCGGGTCCTTTTGTGCTTTGTGAAGCGTTGTATACGAAGCGGGAAACCGCAGGTGTACGGGCCCACACAGGCACAGCGGTTCCCAGGGGCGCGGGAGCCGCAGCTACACAGCAGTGCCGCAAACGTCCTCGCAGGGACCGAGGAGGAACCAGACGTTATGGGCGAGCGAACCGTGCACGAACGTAAGACGACCCAGGCAGGTGGGGCGCGATGAGTTCTCTGCTGCTCCTGACCAATGCCCTTCAGCCGTCGACGGAGGTGCTTCCCGCTCTCGGCCTGCTCCTGCACAACGTGCGAGTGGCTCCGGCGGAAGGCCCCGCTCTCGTCGACACCCCCGGTGCCGACGTCATCCTGATCGACGGCCGCCGCGACCTTCCGCAGGTGCGCAGCCTGTGCCAGCTGCTCCGCTCCACGGGACCCGGCTGTCCGCTGATCCTCGTGGTGACGGAGGGCGGCCTCGCGGCCGTCACCGCCGACTGGGGCATCGATGACGTGTTGCTCGACACCGCCGGTCCGGCCGAGGTCGAAGCACGCCTGCGCCTGGCCATGGGCCGGCAGCAGATCGTCAACGACGACTCCCCGATGGAGATCCGCAACGGCGATCTGTCGGTGGACGAGGCGACGTACAGCGCCAAGCTCAAGGGCCGGGTCCTCGACCTGACCTTCAAGGAGTTCGAGCTCCTGAAGTACCTCGCGCAGCACCCGGGCCGCGTCTTCACCCGCGCCCAGCTGCTCCAGGAGGTCTGGGGCTACGACTACTTCGGCGGTACGCGCACGGTCGACGTCCACGTACGACGGCTGCGCGCGAAGCTCGGACCCGAGCACGAGTCGCTGATCGGAACCGTCCGGAACGTCGGTTATCGATTCGTTACACCCGAGAAGGTGGACCGCGCCGCGGACGAGGCGAAGGCCAAGGCGGCCCAGCCAAAGGCGGAGGATGCGGACGAGACGGCGCACCTGGACGCCGTCGACACCGCCACGGTGACGACAGAGGCGTGACCGCGGCATGAGGGAGGCATGACGGCGGCGCAGGAAGCCGCCGTATGACCTGCCCAGAGGCGGGTCCATCCGCGTAGACTCCGCGCGTGGCCAAGGTGACGAGGGACGATGTAGCGCGACTGGCGGGTACGTCCACCGCCGTCGTCAGCTATGTCATCAACAACGGACCGAGGCCGGTTGCCCCGGCCACGCGCGAGCGTGTTCTCGCCGCGATCAAGGAACTGGGGTACCGGCCCGACCGGGTCGCCCAGGCCATGGCGTCGCGGCGGACCGAGCTCATAGGCCTGATCGTGCCGGACGCACGTCAGCCCTTCTTCGGGGAGATGGCGCACGCCGTCGAACAGGCCGCGGCCGAGCGCGGGAAAATGGTCCTCGTCGGCAACTCCGACTACATCGCCGAGCGCGAGGTCCACTATCTGCGGGCCTTCCTCGGTATGCGGGTCTCCGGCCTGATCCTCGTCAGCCACGCCCTGAACGACCACGCGGCCGCCGAGATCGAGGCCTGGGACGCCCGCGTCGTGCTGCTGCACGAGCGCCCCGAGGCGATCGACGACGTGGCCGTCGTCACCGACGACATCGGCGGCGCCCAGCTCGCCACCCGCCATCTGCTCGAGCACGGGTACGACTACGTCGCCTGTCTCGGCGGCCTCGCGGACACCCCCACCGTCGGCGACCCGGTCTCCGACCACGTCGAGGGCTGGCGGCGCGCGATGCAGGAGGCCGGGATCTCGACCGAGGGCCGCCTCTTCGAGGCGCCGTACAACCGCTACGACGCCTATCAGGTCGGCCTTCAGCTGCTCGGCGGCCCGAACCGGCCGCCCGCCATCTTCTGCTCCACCGACGACCAGGCGATCGGCGTGCTGCGCGCTGCCCGCGAGCTGCGCATCGACGTGCCGGGGCAGCTGGCCGTGGCCGGCTTCGACGACGTCAAGGAAGCGGCGCTGACGGACCCGCCGATGACGACGATCGCTTCGGACCGGTCGGCGATGGCCCGCGCGGCCGTCGACCTCGTGCTGGACGACGGGCTGCGGGTCGCGGGGTCACGGCGGGAGCGGTTGAAGGTGTTTCCGTCGCGGTTGGTGGTGCGGCGGTCTTGTGGGTGTGAGTAGACGGGGCACCCTCTGAACCCCTGATTTACGGGCCCCGGCGTCTTTATATGGGGCAAACGAGGTTCTGGCGGGCTTCTCAGCGGGGACTCAGGGAGCTCTCATGATCGGGCGCGAACCTGTTTCACATGACCGAGAGCTTCCGCCGCAGCGGCGAGTACCCCCAGGGCGACGACCACCAGTCCCCGTACCCCCAGCAGCAGCCCGTCTCTTCCACCCCCGTGAACCCCGAGTGGCCTCCCCCGCCGGCGTACGTACCGGCCGCGCCGGTCGCCGTCGAGCCGGGCACCACCGTGTGGCCGGGCTCCGGTCAGGGCGGTAACGGTCAGGGCGGTTCCGGCCACGGCTCGTACGGGGGTTACCCCGAGCCGGACAGCCTCTCCTCCACGGCGGTGCTGACCGCCGAGCCCATCGCCCCCACCCCCACCCCCGCTCCCGCCTCGCCGAAGAAGCGCGCGAAGGGCCCGCTGGCTCTCCTCGCCGCCGTCGCGATAGTCGCCGCCGCCATCGGAGGCGGCACCGCGTACGGCATCCAGGAGCTGACCGGCAAGGACGCCACGTCGAGCAGCACCAGCACCACCGTGGTGCCCACCGCCAAGAAGGGCACCGTCGCCGGTGTCGCCCAGGCGGTCACTCCGAGCATCGTCGAGATCAGCGCGACCTCGAACGCCGGTTCGTCGACCGGCTCGGGCGTGATCATCACGTCCAGCGGCGAGATCATCACCAACAACCACGTCATCTCGGGCGCCTCCGAGATCAAGGTGCAGCTGAGCAACGGCAAGTCGTACACCGCGACGGTCGTCGGCACCGACAGCAAGAAGGACCTGGCGCTCATCAAGCTGGAGAACACTCCCTCCGGCCTGACGGTCGCCACGCTCGGCAACTCCGACGGCGTCCAGGTCGGCGACGACGTCGTCGCGATCGGCTCCCCCGAAGGCCTGACCGGCACCGTCACCAGCGGCATCGTCTCCGCGCTGGACCGTGACGTGACCGTCTCCACCGACGAGAGCCAGGGCCAGCAGCAACAGCAGGGCGACGGCAGCGGCCAGTGGCCGTTCTCCTTCGGTGGCCAGGAGTTCAACGGCGACACGGGCACGTCCACGACGACGTACAAGGCCCTTCAGACCGACGCCTCGCTCAACCCCGGCAACTCCGGCGGCGCACTGATCGACATGAACGGCAACATCATCGGCATCAACTCCGCGATGTACTCGGCCGCGGACTCCACGTCCAGCTCGAGCGCGGGCAGTGTCGGCCTCGGCTTCGCCATCCCGATCAACACCGTCAAGTCCGACCTCGCCAGCCTGCGGGCCGGCGGTTCCGACAGCTGACTTTCCGGTCGGCCGACTCTGGAGGTTCACATGATCACGCGTATCTCCCACACCATGACCGGCGACGACCCGGCCGGGCTCGGCCTGGCCCTCGAAGTGGCGTACGAGCTGCACGCGCCGGGGAGCCGGGCACCGGAAGTGGTCCTTCCGGTCCGGGCTCCGGAGATGATGGGCCTGCGTACCTCCGCCGGGCACCCGCACCGCCGCAAGGTTCCGCTGGGCCGGCTCAGCACGCTGCGGGGCTGACGCACCGGACGGTCGGACAGCACGTCCCGGCCGATCTCCGCCTCCACCCCGGAACCATGCGAGGCTGAAGGCGTCAGAACCACCGTCCACGTCCCACCGCACCCGAGGATCCCCAGCCCATGAGCCCCGCCGAAGGCGACCGTGAAACCCAGCGCATCCTGATCGTCGACGACGAGCCGGCGGTGCGCGAAGCACTCCAGCGCAGCCTCGCCTTCGAGGGGTACGACACCCAGGTCGCGGTCGACGGCGCGGACGCGCTGGAGAAGGCGACCGCGTACCAGCCCGACCTGGTCGTCCTGGACATCCAGATGCCGAGGATGGACGGCCTGACCGCCGCCCGCCGGATGCGCGGCGCGGGCACCACCACCCCCATCCTCATGCTGACCGCCCGCGACACCGTGGGCGACCGCGTCACCGGCCTCGACGCGGGCGCCGACGACTACCTGGTCAAGCCCTTCGAACTCGACGAACTCTTCGCCCGCATCCGGGCGTTGCTGCGCCGCAGCTCGTACGCGGCGACGGCGACCGGCATCGACGAGGACGACGCGCTCACCTTCGGCGACCTCCGCATGGACCTCGCGACCCGCGAGGTCACCCGGGCGGGCCGCCCCGTGGAACTCACCCGCACCGAGTTCACCCTCCTGGAGATGTTCCTGGCCCACCCACGCCAGGTCCTCACCCGCGAGCAGATCCTCAAGGCGGTCTGGGGCTTCGACTTCGAGCCCTCCTCCAACTCCCTCGACGTCTACGTCATGTACCTGCGCCGCAAGACCGAGGCGGGCGGCGAGCCGCGCCTCGTGCACACGGTGCGGGGCGTGGGGTATGTGCTGCGGTCGGGCGGCGCGGAGTGATCAAGGTGATGCGTCACTTCCGCTCCCTGCCGATCCGCTCCCGACTGGCCCTGCTGGTCTCGGCGGCGGTGGCGTTCGCAGTGGCGGCGGTATCGGTGACGTGCTGGTTCATCGTGCGGGGGAAGTTGTACGACGAGATCAACAACGATCTGAGCTCGCAGAAGGGCCCCGTCCCGTACTTGGTGGTCAACGACGCCCTCACCACGTGCGGCGAAGAGCCGACGGGCCCCACCGACTTCCGCAGACGCACCGAGTACTACATGGAGGTGGTCAAGGCGGACGGCAGCGCCTGTGCCCTTGACTCCTCCGCAGGCCTTGTGAAGGTAACCGACAGCGACAAGGAACTGGCCAAGAATCCGGAGCTCGGCGTCAGCAAGTTCCGGAACGGGACCGACAGCAAGGGCAACGCCGTACGAGTGGTGACCCTGCCGCTCGTCCTCAACGACGTTCCCAATAGTGGCGGCGGGCAGTCCCTGCTTCAGGGCGCCGCGCTGATCGTCGCCTACCCCCTCGAGGGCACCCAGTCCACCCTCAACGACCTGGCCCTGCTCCTCCTCCTCGTCGGCGGCATCGGAGTGGTCGGCGCCGGAGCCGCGGGCCTCGCCGTGGCCCGCGCGGGCCTTCGCCCCGTCGACAAGCTCACCGAGGCCGTGGAACACGTCGCCCGTACCGAGGACCTGACGATCCGCATCCCGGTGGAGGAAGACAGCGAGGACGAGATCGCCCGCCTCTCCCGTTCCTTCAACTCGATGACGTCCGCACTGGCCAACTCCCGCGAGCTGCAACAGCAGCTCATCGCGGACGCGGGCCACGAGCTCCGTACGCCCCTGACCTCCCTCCGTACGAACATCGAACTCCTCACCCGCAGCGAGGAGACGGGCCGCCCGATCCCCCCGGCGGACCGCAAGGCGCTCCTCTCCTCGGTGACGGCACAGATGACGGAACTGGCGGCCCTGATCGGCGACTTGCAGACCCTGTCGCGCTCGGACGCGGGCCAGCCGGCGGACCGTATCCAGGTGGTGGACCTCCAGGACACGGTGGAGGCGGCCCTGCACCGCGCCCGCCTGCGCGGCCCCGAACTGACGATCACGGCGGACCTCCAGCCCTGGTTCGTCCGGGCGGAGCCCTCGGCGCTGGAGCGGGCGATCGTCAACATCCTGGACAACGCGGTGAAGTTCAGCCCGGCAGGCGAGTCGGTGAACGTCATCCTCAAGGCTGGCGAACTGACCGTACGCGACCACGGCCCCGGCATCCCCGCCGAGGAACTCCCCCACGTCTTCGACCGCTTCTGGCGCTCCCCGAGCGCCAGGGCCCTCCCGGGATCGGGCCTGGGCCTGTCCATCGTGGCCCGTACGGTGCAGCAGTCGGGCGGCGAGGTATCACTGCAACCGGCGGAGGGCGGCGGCACGGTGGCGACGGTACGCCTGCCGGGCGCACCGACACCGCCGCCGGGCCAGGGTCCGGATGATGCCGAGGCTCAGTAGAAACCGAGCATTCCTGGCGAGCCGATGTCCACAGCAAGGAAGCCCGGCGGATAGTCGTCCTCGCGCTCCGTCAGGATGATGGACATGCCGCCGGTCTCCTGGTGCGGAGTGGCGACGTAGATCGTGTGGCAGGTATCCGCACCGCCCCACCCGTCACGCACCATCCCGCCGACCGCGGTGGCCGCCGTCTGCCCGAGGGGGTCAACGAGGATTCCCGGGAGAGCAAGCAGCTTGCTCGCGGCTCCCTTGTCGGCTTCCTCCGCCCGCATGAGGCAAAGCGCCGGGATATGGAGCCAGTCGCCCGGCGTATGCGCGACGTTGTCCACAAGACGGTGCAGGGATACATGGCCCTGCGTAAGGGCGGTGGCCGCGCTGGTGTCCAGGATGATCACGCAGCGTGCCCTCGACGGGCATGGGCCTTCTCCGCCGCCATGGCGTACACGTTGGCCAGGACGTCCGGCCCGCTGTCGAATTCCTCGTCCGACAACGTGCACCCCATCCGCTCACGCAGGGCTTTGCGCGTGGCCGCCACGCGCTCGGCGATCTGCTCAGCGGTCGGCTGCTCGGCCGCGAGCTGCTCGACGAGCTGCCCCAGCGTCATGCCGCGATCCTTGGCCACCTGGGCGAGGTGGTCGCGGACTTCCTTGGTCACCTGAATGGTGGTGTGCTCGGCCATAGAATCACCATAGCTCCACTAGCATGCACCGGGGGGCGTCCTCACACGGAAGAGGCCTCCTCGCACTCCTCTCCGATTTTGACCTCCGCCCAACGGCGCCCCTGCCCTGGGCATCCCACCGAGGCCCCCTGAGCGCGGGGGCCCTACCTGACTCGGGCCTGGTCCTGGCCCTGGGGCACCCGCGGAAAGAGCGTCTGAACTTCCACGCCTGCCCAAGTCCTGAACCAGAGGAAACGGGTCTGGTCCGCTCGCGCGTCGGCGTTTTCACGTGACCGTCGGGGCCGCCCGCTTCTTTGTCAGTGTCGTGCTTCCACGGCCCGCCTCAAGGGCGCTTCGCGTCGCCTTCGGCGATCGGCCTACGGCCGCCCCTTGACCCGGGCCGTTCCAGCACGGGGAAGAAGCGAGCGAGCGGCCCGGAAAGCGGGGGTCCCAGGTCGGCCGACGGACGGGGTGGGTTGCGTTGCGAGCCGGGGTGGACGGGCGCGACCGCGCCTCGCCTGCACGCCGGGCCGGCTTAGCGGCGGACGGTGAGTGGGAGCGTACGCCCGGCGGAGTGGGGGCACGCCGTGGCGGCTTGGCGACTTACGGCCGGTGGGCCGCACCCACCGGCCCAGGGTGTGCCCCACCTGTCACATCCACCTCGCCCATCACGCCTCCGGAGGTAATTGGTGCGTTTGGGCCACGACGAGGACAGCCGACCTGGGCTTTCCTCTCCCGGGTGGCCCAAATCCTCCAATTACTCGGTCACGGCCCGCTCGCCGCGTCCCCTGAGGGGGCATCCCCGCCGTCCGGGGCATCGCCCGCCACCCCGTGACCACGGACAGCTCCCACCACCCACCGGCCGCCCGCCGCCAAGCCGCACCGGCGTGCCCCCACTCCGCCGGGCGTACGCTCCCACTCACCGTCGGCCGCTAAGCCGGCCCGGCGTGCAGGCGAGGCGCGACCGCGCCCGTCCACCCCGGTCCACAGCCCAACCGACGGCTCCCGCAAACCGACCCGGGCCCCCGCTTTCCCCAGGCCGCCCGCTCGCTTCTCACCCGTGCTGGAGCGAGCCGAGTCAAGGGGCGGCCGCAGGCCGATCGGCGCAGCCGACGCGACCGGAGGGAGCGCCCTTTACTCGGCTCGCGGAAGCACGACACTGGCAAAGAAGCGGGCGGCCCCAACGGCAACCCCACCACAGGCGCCCACAGCACCAACGTCGCTCCTACGACCCCGACCCTGACCTCTACCAGAAACGACGCCCACGCCGACGTGCCGAACACCAGCACCGGATCGGCCTGTGCGGAGTGAGGGAAACGCACCGCTCACTGCCAGAAGATCTCTTCCACCACGATCTGGGGATCTTCGGTTCGACGTACGAAGGTGTACTTCAACCAGCCCTTGCCGTTGTCGAAGAAGCAAAGGTGGCGGCCCTTCGGAACAGTGGACTGGTCCGGCATGACCCTCATGCCGTCGGGAAGCCCGGCATCAGTATCGATGCCTCGAAAGTACGGGTCTTTCGCCGTGACCAGTTCGGCGCGCGCGGCGAGGACCATCTCACGAGCGTGGTCGGGCAGTGCCTCGAAGGTGACGAGAGCATCGATCCGCCAGTCCGCTTGCCAAGGCGGCCCCATGAACCCATCAGTCACTCGCCGGGCTCCAGTTCTCGGACCCGGTAGTAAATCTTCGCCGCCTCTTCAAGGAGGGCTTTGGCTTCGGCGATGTCGGTGCACTCGTACGCGGCTCGGTGTTCGAGATCAAGTACGTGCGCGTTCAGTTTGGGGTCGCGGGCGATGGCGTACTGACCCCACCAGCGGGCCATGAACGCCGGCACCGGACCGAGGTCGTAGGTGTCGGCGATCGCCCACTTCCAGTGCGCGTCGAAATCCGGGAGAAGTTCGGGAGTGTGCTCGGCGATGGCCTCGCGCAGCGCCTTCGGGGTCCGCTCGGGCATGGGGGGGACGACCGCATCGGGTTCCGCAGCGTGGGCAGCCATGATCGATGTCCTCCTTCGACGCGCCGTGTCTACGACCATAGCCGCGCTCCCCGTCCCCGCACGGATCGTCCGCGCACCGGCTCCGGCCGAGACAGCAGGCCCTGGGCGCGGATCTTCTCGGCGGCCGGCGCGTACAGGTTGGCCACTGCGTCCGCAAAGGGGTCGATGGTCATGTTCTCTGCCATGACGTCACCGTGGCCGGACCGCACCCCTTCCCGTCCCGGTTTCCCGCACGCTTCACCGGACCGTGTTCACACCCGCGTCACCCTTGACGCCCTCCATGAACGCGGACCAGGACACCGCCGAGAAGACCAGCAGGCGGTCCGTCGGGGTCTTGCTGTCCCGGACGGGGACGAGGCCGGGGTAGCCGTCGGCGACCTCGACGCAGTTGTTGTCTCCCCCGTCGCTGTAGCTCGACTTGCGCCAGGCCGCGTTGCTGAGGTCGGGGGTGGACTTCATGACCTGTGTTCCTCCAGAACGCCCCTGATGAACGTCAGCGAGTCCGACGGGGGCAGCGCCAAGTCTCGGAGGCGATCGTAGGACAAGCGGTGGCGCAGGACCCCCTCCGAATCGTCGATCAACTCGCCGCCGCCGTTGCCTTCCTTGTAGGCAACGGCACTTCCGTCCATCTGCCACAGCAGAGTCAGAGAACCGTCGATGAGGTGGTGCACGCCGGTCGCGAAGGGCAGCACCTGGAGCGCAACGTTCGGCCACATCGCCACGGCTTCGATGCGAAGCAGCTGGTCGTCCCAAGTCTTCGCGGTGGCAGCCGGGCGCCGGAACGCGTACTCGTCGATGATGAACCGGACGTTGGGCGCCGGGTCTCTGCGCAACAGAAGCTGCCGCCCCATGCGCGCGGCCACCTGTTCCTCGACCTCTTCGCTGTTGCCAGCCGTTGCCTGAGCGCCAGACAACACCTCGCGGGCGAAATCCTCTGTCTGCAACAGCCCGGGCACGCCAAGCGTGAGCTTGTGCATGACCCGCGCCGTCGCCTCCAGCCCCATGAACCGCTTGTACTTGTCCTTGAAGGCGTCGTGCCGCGCCACCTTCCACAGCTGAACCAGCAGGTCACCGGACCCGTAGTAGCGGTCCAGGTCCTCCATGACCACCATCTTGGACAGCCGCTTGCCCGACTCCATCCGGCTCAGATAACTCTTGTCGTACCCGCTCTCGTCAGCCAGTTGCCCCAGTGACTTCCCGGCCTTCTCCCGCAGATGCCGGAGCGTCCGGCCCAACCCCGCGAGCCCCGACTCCCCTTCCCCGTCAACAAGTTCGTCCACGTCACCCCTCCCTGTTGCCTGGCGGCCCAGACAACACCAGCCCCCTTCCGCAGAGTACGCCCGAGCAGTGACGATCGAGACACGAACGGTAATCACCGCTCGTCAGAGCACCGTGAAAAGGGAGCGCCGCCATGGCCGAATGCATCGCGGGATTCTGGGAGTTGCTACTGCTGGCGCTGGTACGCGCCCTGCTCCCCGCCCGGGGCCGGCACCGAGCCGCCCAGGTCCAACCCCCGGGACAGGGAAGCCCGTTGGCACCCGCCTCACCCTTACTCTCCGGCCGCCCCCTCGACGTATGGCCCTTCGAGCCGGACACGCATCTCGTACGCCCGTACCTCCTCACCCCACAAGAGCGCCACGAGCGGCGGCTGCGACGGCAGCGGCGGCGCGCGCTGTGGCTCGCCGTGCACGGCATCGACGTAGGCCCCCGCCACATCCACGGAGTGGAGGTGCCCGCGTGAGCGCCCCCGAGGAAACATCGACGACCGTGACGCTGCGGCTGCTCCCCTGGACGCCCCCCGAAGGCAAGCCCTGCTATCTGAGCACCGACAGCGAGCACAGCCGCCTCTCCCTCCTCGCCGACGACATGGAGGCGGCCCAGTTGGACTCCGGGGAACAGGTCCTCGCCGGAGCCAAGGCCGTACTCTCCGATCCCAAGGCGGGCGAGCGGGCGGTCCGCTTCGCGCTCACCCGGGCGACGGAGTCCCTGGCCGACGTACTCCGCGTCGCGGTCAGCCGGGGCACGCGCATCCTCGGAGACGAGGAGTGACCTCGCGCCGGCGGCAGGGTGAAGCGAGCCAGGCTGGGCCGGCTCTCGCACAAGGTCGGCCCGACCTCATCCGAGCCAGGTCACCCGCTGGATGTAGACCCGTTTCCGGTAGTCGATGATCTGGTACCAGACCATGAGCGGGCCCATGGCGATCACGCGCAGGCCCTGCGGGTTCGTCACGCTGGCTCCGTCACCCGGATCCTGGCTCAGTGAAGCGAGGACGACCAACTGCCTCGCGACCTCCTCGGCCGCCGCGCGTCCTTCGGCGGACAGGTCGCCGACCACCCAGTCCGGCTCCGCTCCGTACTCCCAGGTCCACTCCGGGTCGTGCGGCTCCTCGTCGTTCAAGCCTCGATCTCCCGCTCGGCCTCACGCAGAATCGTGTTGATCTCCGCCATCGCGGCGCGAAACGCGGCTTCGTCGACCGTGTCGTCCTGGGAGATCCGCTCGGCCTCGTGCAGACGGGCCGCACGCGCGGGGTCCCGCTCGATCGCCACGAACACGCCCCAGCGTCGCAGGAACAGCCGAAGCGGAGCGGTGCTGCCGGTCTGGCTGGCCTGGTCGAAGGCCCGCCCGGCCTCCAGGTCGAACTGCGGCAGGTTCACGAGACTCACCCGCTTCACCGCCTCGCGCAGCGCGTCCCTCGTCAGGGGCGGCATCGGGGTGCTCGGCCCATCCTGGTGCACCGGCTGTGCGCTCATCCCTCGTCCCCTTCTCCTCCGCAGGTCGGGCCCAGTGTGCCCGTGGTCATCACCTGCCAGGGTAGCCGCGTACCACCACAGCCGACGGGTCATCGGCGGGACCGGCCGAAGCGGGCAGCGCCCATTTCCTCCTCCCCCGGCAACCTTTCCCCCACCAGCGGCAACCACTCAACGTCCCTCCCCTCCACAGACGTTGAACGGACCCCACACGTGACTGACATCCGCAAGGCACGCCACCGCAGGCGCAAGACCGCGCTGTACGTCGGCGAACAAGGACAAGCTCAGCTGACCGACGCCCAGGCCGGGGCCAGACGGTCGCCGCCTGGCTCGGCGACTGGACGCCCACCGCCTCCTGACACGCATCGCGTCATGACGCCCCACGCCTCATGACGCCCGGCACTTCCTGACCCCCACCGCCTCCTGGCGCTCGACGCGGAGGCCATGGGAGGACAGGGAAGACGGGGAGGCTGGGGGAGCCGCGGGGGGCCGCCCCCAGCCTCCCCACACGTCTCTCCAGACCGTGCGGGGCCTGGGCTACACGCTGCGCGCCGCCAAGTGGTCGTAGCCGTAGTCGTAGCCGTCGAGTGCGGGCGTCGGCGTCGCGAGGCTCGCGTATGTCCCGCCCCGCGCCATCAGTTCGTCGTGTGTGCCCGCCTCCACCAGTCGGCCGTCGTCCACGACCAGGATCCGGTCGGCGTCGGGGGCGAGGCTCAGGTCGTGCGTGATCATGATCGTCGTACGGCCCGCCATCAGCCGCCGCAGCGGCTGCACCACCCGGCGGGCGGCCACCGAGTCGAGTCCGGCCGTGGGCTCGTCGAGGACGAGGACGGGGGCGGCACGCAGCATGGCGCGGGCGATGGCGATGCGCTGGAGCTGGCCGCCGGAGAGGGTGGCCGTGCCGGGCGCGATCTCCGTGTCGTATCCGTCGGGCAGTGCGCTGATGAAGTCGTGTGCGACGGCGTCCGCGGCGGCCTGTTCGATGTCGGCCCGGGAGGCGCCCGGCCGTCCGCACTCGATGTTCTCGCGGATCGTGCCGTGCAGGATCAGGGTCTCCTGGGGCAGCAGCGCGACGTTCTCGCGCAGGAACTCCAGGGGTACGTCGGGCAGCGGGACGCCGTCCAGGCAGATCACGCCGGCCGTGGGGTCGTAGAAGCGGGTGAGGAGTTTCGAGAGCGTCGACTTTCCGGCGCCGCTGGGGCCGGTGACGATGACGAGTTCGCCGGGATTCGCGGTGAAGGTCACGTCGTGCAGGGTCTCGCGCTCGGTGCCGGGGTAGCGGAACGAGGCGCCGTGCAGGCTGACCCAGCCGCGCACGGGCCAGGGCCGGACCGGGTCGGCGGCGTCGGTCACGGCGGGTTCGGCGTCGAGGATCTCCTGGATGCGTTCCGCGCCGGCGGTGGCGGCGGTGAGGGTCAGGCCGAGCTGGCCGAGGTTGCGGATCGGCGGGTAGAGGTAGCCCAGGAAGGCGGCGAAGGCGAGCAACTGGCCGAGCGACATGCGCCCCTGGGAGATCTCCCAGGCGCCGAGGCCGATCACCGCGAGTACGCACAGGGTCTCGATGACCTCGACGAACTGCTCGTACATCTCGCTCGCCCGCGCCCCGCGCACGGACGCCCGCATCCAGGCGCGTGCCTCGCGGTCGAGCCGCTTCTCCTCGGCGCGACGCCGGTTGTACGCCTGGGTCAGCACCACGTTGCCGAGGGATTCCTCGACGACCGAGGTGATCGCGCCGTCGGCGGCCCGCTCCTCCTGGGAGGACTTCTTGATCCGGCCGGAGAAACGGCGGGCTGCGACGAGGAAGAGAGGGGCGAGGAGGAAGGTGACGAGGGCCAGGTCCCATCGCAGCCAGAGGGCGGCGGCCGCGTAGAAGACCGTCGAGAAGGCAGCGGAGACCGTCCCCACGACACCCGACACGACCATCTGTTCGATGGCCTCGACATCACCGGTGAGGCGTTCGACCAGGTCGCCCTGGCGATGCTTCTGGAAGAAGTCCGGCGGCAGGTCCTGGACGTGGCGGAAGACACCCGCGCGCAGCCGCAGTACGAATCTCTCGGCGGTCCACACGGCGAGCGAATTGCCGAGATAGCCGACGATCGCGCCGATCACGGCGACCGCGAGCCAGGCTCCGGCCGGTCCCCAGAACGCGGAGAGCGAACCGGCCTGCAAGGCGTGGTCCGTGAGCTGCGCGAACAGCAGGATCGAGGCCGTCTCGGCGAGCGCGGCCACGATCACGCAGCCGATGATCAGGACCAGCCATGTGCGGTCGCCGCGCGTCAGCGGCCAGAAGCGCGCGAATGCCTCCCGGACTTCCCGCATATCAACTCCACTCCCCTTTCGGGTCCAGAACATGGCCGAGGCGGGGCCACCGGAAGTCGTTTCTCCTTTCCGGGGGCCCCGCCTCGCGCGGGCTACTACTGGCCCTGACGGCTCACCGGACGCTTCTTCGGCGCGGGAGCGGCGGCCTTCTTCGGTGCGGGCTTGGCGACGCGCTTGGCAACCGGGGCGGCCTTGCGGTGCTTCTTGACCGGGGTGATCTTGTGGAAGCTCACGGGAATCTCCTTTTGCCGTTTTCTTCGTTTGCGTCGTTCGCTTTCGACATGGAAAACATTACGGGACCGCGAACCCGGAAATCGCCAATTCCTCTTAGACCTCAATGAATTGCAGCTAAAACCAATTTTCAGATGGCGGGCGGAACCAACTCGCTACTCACACAGAATTTAAGTCAAGAAAAAATCAATAAAAGGGGGCCGGTACGCATGTGCGCACCGGCCCCACTCGCTGCAACTTGCCGCCGTACTACTTCACGATCGTGATCCGGTCCGCCGTCGGCACCGGGTACGGCGCCGTGGCCGACGAGTTCGCCGTCAGGTAGGCCTCGAAGGCCGCCAGGTCGTCGCCGCCGACCAGGACGTTGGTGCCCTGGCCGAGCGCGGCGAAGCCGTCGCCGCCGCCCGCGAGGAAGGAGTTCATCGCGACGCGGTAGGAAGCGGCGGGGTCGATCGCCGTGCCGTTGAGCTTGACCGAGTCGGCCACCACCCGGGCGGCGCCCGTCTTGGTGAGGTCGAGCGTGTAGGTCAGGCCCTTGGAGATCTGCAGGATCTTCGGCGCGCCCTCGTTCAGCCCGCTGACCTGCTGCTGAAGTGCCGTGATCACCTGAGCCCCGGTGAGGTCCACCAGGTTGACGGTGTTGGCGAACGGCTGCACCGTGTACGCCTCCCCGTACGTCACCACCCCGTCGCCCTCAGCGCCGCTCGCGGCGTAGGTGAGCCCGGAGCGGATGCCGCCCGGGTTCATCACCGCGAGGTCGGCCTCCGCGTCGAGGGACTTGGCGTACGCGAGCTGCGCGTCGGCGATCATGTCGCCCAGCGGGGACTCGGTGCCGGTGTTGCCGATCTCGCCCGCGATGTAACCGATGGGGCGCGAGGCGATCGGGGCGGCGAGGGCCTTCCACTTGCTGATCAGGCCGGTCATGTCGGTGGCCGCCGCGACGTCACGGGTGACCACGTGGTTCGCGGACTTGACCGCCGTACGGGCGATGTCGCCGGTCCAGCGGTCGTACGTCAGCGTCGTGTCCGTGTAGAGGCGGCCGAAGGACGCGGCCGAGGTGACCATGCGGGGCTTGCCCGCCGGGTCGGCGATGGTGCACGCGTACGCCTGGTGGGTGTGGCCGGTGACCAGCGCGTCCACGGCCGGCGTGACGTTCTTGGCGATGTCGACGATCGGGCCGGAGATGCCGTCACCGGCACCGGGGCTGTCGCAGTCGTAGTTGTACGCCGTCGAGGCGGGCGCGCCGCCCTCGTGGATGAGCGCGACGATGGACTTCACGCCCTGCTTCTGGAGCTCCTTGGCGTACTTGTTGATCGTCGCGACCTCGTCGCCGAACTTCAGGCCCTTGACCCCGTCGGCGGAGACGATGTTCGGGGTGCCCTCCAGGGTCACGCCGATGAAGCCGACCTTGACGCCGTTCTTCTTCCACACCCAGTAGGGCTTGAGGATCGGCTTGCCGGTCTTCTCGTTGGTGACGTTCGCCGCGAGGTAGGGGAAGTCGGCACCCGAGAACTTCTCGCTGTCGTCGTAACAGCCGTCCGTCGGGTGGCAGCCGCCGTTCTGCAGCCGGGCCAGTTCCTTGGCGCCCTCGTCGAACTCGTGGTTGCCGACCGAGCTGACATCGAGGTCGAGGCCGTTGAGCGCGTCGATCGTCGGTTCGTCGTGGAAGAGCCCGGAGATCAGCGGGGAGGCGCCGACCATGTCACCGGCGGCGGCCGTGATCGAGTACTTGTTGCCCGTGCGGGCCTGTCGCAGGTGCGTGGCGAGATATTCGACGCCGCCCGCGTTGATGGTCTCGGTGGTGCCGTCCTCGTGGACCTCCGTGACACGGCCGGACGAACCGGACGGCGGCTCCAGGTTGCCGTGCAGGTCGTTGAAGGACAGCAGCTGCACGTCCTGGTAGCGGCCGCTGCCCTGGTGGTGGCCGGCGGTCGCCTTGTCCTGCCCTGCGCTCGCGGGCATCGCGGCGGCCAGCGCACCGACGGTGGCCAGGCCCGCGGCGGCCGCGAGGATGCGATGGGTACGTCTCTGCCGGGGCATCGGCGGCATGGGTTCCCCCCTGTGGGAGCGGTGATGCTGTTGTGGTTTTAACGCGCACCTTAGAATCAACGCGCGTAGCGCAACAGGGGGTTGAGGGTTACAGACTGGTTGCCATCACCTCTCCGGCGTCGAGCGGAACCCCCGCCACGCCCCGCGCCCACCCCGCCCAACTCCTTGTCCGGAAATCACCGCGCCGTACCCTCGTAACCATGACCAGCGACGACTCCGCACCGCCTGCCCTGTCCCGGTCCATCGAGACCTGTACCGCGCTCTCCCCCGCCCAGGCGGAGGAGGTGCTCCAGCTGCTCGCGGAGGCCGCCCGGTCCGACGGGCAACAGGCAGTGTCCGAGCAGGGGCGGTTGCAGCTGAAGGGCGGGGCTCGCGCGGGCGTACGCCATCTGCTGCTGACCGTCGGCGCCGAGCTGATCGGGTATGCGCAGCTGGAGGACACCGACCCCGTGGAGGCCCCGGCCGCCGAGCTGGTCGTGCACCCGGCGTACCGCGGGCACGGGCACGGACGCGCCCTGGGTTCGGCGCTGCTCGCCGAGTCCGGCAAGCGGCTGCGCGTGTGGGCGCACGGCGGGCACTCCGCGGCCCGGCATCTCTCCCAGGTCCTCGGACTCACCCTGTTCCGCGAACTGCGCCAGATGCGGCGACCGTTGGGCGACCTCGACCTGCCTCAGCCGAAGCTCCCGGACGGCGTGAGTGTCCGTCCCTTCGTGCCGGGCCAGGACGACGCGGCCTGGCTCGCCGCGAACGCCGACGCGTTCGCCCACCACCCCGAGCAGGGCTCCCTCACCCAGCGCGACCTGGACGACCGCATGGCCGAACCGTGGTTCGACCCGTCCGGCTTCTTCCTCGCCTTCCGCGGAGGCGAACTCATCGGCTTCCACTGGACCAAGGTGCACGCGGAGGAGCAGCTCGGCGAGGTCTACGTGCTGGGAGTCCGCACCGGCGCCCAGGGCGGGGGCCTGGGCAAGGCGCTCACCACGATCGGCCTCCGTCACCTCGCCGCCCAGGGCCTGCCGACCGCGATGCTGTACGTCGACGCCGACAACCAGGCCGCCGTGACGGTGTACGAACGGCTCGGCTTCGTCACGCACGAGACGGACCTGATGTACCGGAGCGAGTCGTAACAGCCGCTCCGCCAAGTCAGCGCTGAACGGCGGCAGTCAGCGCTGAACGGCGGCGGTCAGCGGTGAACGACGGCAGTCAGCCGCATCCGCCGTACGGGCTCCGCCCAGGCGGCCGCCCCCGCCACCGCCGCCACGACCAGGATCCCCGCCCACCGTTCGTGGGCGCCGTCCCAGCGCGGGTCCCCCACCGGCACGACGAGCGCCCACCGGTCGGGGAGCAGCAGGGCCGCGGCCGGTCCGCCGCCCAGCAGCCCGGCCGCCACCGCGATGCCGGGTTCGGCCGCGTCCGTGCACCGCACCGCCAGGGCCGCGCCGGCCAGGGCGAGTACGGCGATGGCGGCGGCCTCCAGGGTGACGGCGCCCACCGGCGGCCGGGCCTCCTCCGGTACGAGGAGCAGCGCGGCGGTCCACCAGAGCGCGGCGAGCGGGACGGCGAGCGCCACGCGCAGGCCGGTGCGCACCGGACGCCGGGTCGGTACCACCGCGGTGGTGTGCCGGGCCGGGTCGTCCAGCAGGAACGCCAGGCCCAGGCCGAAGGCGAGCGCGGCGGCCCGCAGGATGTTGAGGCCGGGCCAGGAGTCGCGGGAGACCGACAGCAGCCACGGGGCACCGGCGAACAACAGCCCCAGGACGGCACCGGACGCGAGGGCCCGGCGGGGCAGGGAGCGCCATACGGGGTGGAGAAGGGCGCGGATCACGGCGTACGCGGACGCCGTGGCCGGTGCACGGGTGCCGGGCTCCGGGGCCCGCGCGCCCGCGCCGGGCGCGGCTACTCCTCGCACCAGCCCTCCTCCGCGTCCGTGTCGGCCGATCCCTTGGACGCGGCCTCCACGCCCAGCAGTTCGGCCACCTGGGCCAGGGACGTCTTCGGGGAGGTGAGTTCCGTCCAGTGGGACTTCACCTTGGGGATGACGCTGTAGCGGGGCTTCTGTAGCAACTCCCGTACGATCCAGGTCTGTTCGGCGTTCATGGAGATGCCGTTCGTGGGCGCGAGGACGAGGTCGGAACCCTCGACGCTATCGCCGAGCCGGACGTTGCGGAACGCGGTCATCGGGTCGGACTCGCCGCCCAGCGCCAGCCACATGATGGTGACCACGCGGGCGTCCCCGGTGCACCATTCGCTGGTGGCCACCTCGTTGCCCGCAACCAGGACCGAGGCGACTCCGACGGCGAACTCGGGAACCCGGTTGCCGCCCCACCGCGTGCCGACGGTCACCGTGCCCGGTGCGGTCGACGCGTCGAGCGCGTAGTCGCTGGTCAGGCCGGAGCGGGCGTCGACCCGCTGCCGTACGGTCAGCCGCTCACCGCCGGCGGCGCCGCCCGCGAGGGACTGGACGCGGTCGACGACCGGGGCCCAGTCGAGGGCGGCGCGGGCATCCCACTCGGGGAAGGCGCAGTACGTCGACCTGCCGTACTCGTGGCACGTCTGGAACTTCTCCGGGCTGACGGACACCTTCGTGCGGGCCGCGATCAGGGCGGCCGAGTCACCCTGGGACTGCCCGGCGACACCCGCGACCGTGGCGGCGAGGGTGACGGCGGTGGCCGCCTGCACGATCCGGGTACGACCGCCGCTGACCAGGACCGCGGCGCAGATCAGCACCCCGATGAGCCCCACCAGATACAGCGCGTGCCAGGCGGCCGGGCGGCCGATGAGTTCGGACGGGAACGGGGTGGCGCCCGTCTCGGTGACGACCGGCGACAGCCACTGCTGCCAGTGCGGGCTGCCCGTGCTGGAGAGCAGCAGGGCGGGCAGGATGACGGCGCTGACGACGAAGAGCGGGGCGACGAACGAGGACCGGAACAGCCGTGCGAGCAGTACGCCGAGGACACCGGACAGGAGCACGGTCAGCGGCCCCACCGCCAGTTCGGCGGGCGAGGGGTGGCCGACGGCGCCCGGCTTGCGCCCGGCCCAGACGATCTGGAAGGCGACGACAAGGGCGGTGACCGCCGCGAACGGCACGACCGACAGCGCGTGTGCCACCGTACGCCGCCACGGTTCCATGACCAGGACGTCGAAGTGCCGGTCGGTGCCGCGCCGGTGGGAGCGCAGGACGGTCCGGTTGACGCAGATGAGCAGCGCGACGGCGAGGAGCAGCGGGCCGTCCTGGGTGGAGCGGTCGACGTCCTGGAGGACCGGGAACTCGTCCATGCCCTCACGACCGTTGAACAGGCTCCAGCCGGTGAAGGCGAGGTAGAACAGGAGGAAGGCGAACACCGGTATGTGGAGGAGGAGTTGGCGTGCCTCGAAGCGCGCGAGGGCGATCACGGCCGCCGCCCTGCGCGGCTCGGTCCGCGGAGTCGGCTCCACTCCCGTGGGAGCCGCCTCCTTGACCAGGCCTGTCGTGCTGCTCATGCGGCCACCTCCGCGGTGTCGCCGGTCTCGCCCGTCTCGCCGTCGAGGGTGAGCAAGTAGCCGTCCTCCAAGGTCGGTTCGAGAAGATCGGCGCCCTTGGGCGGGTCGCCGACGTTGCGGAAGGAGCCGGTGCCCGTACGCCATCCGGCACGCGCGGCCGGGTCGCGTTCCGTGCTGCTCCACACCCGGCCCGCCGCACGCGCGGTCAGCTCGGCCGGGGTGCCCTCGAAGCGGACACGCCCGCGGGCCATGACGATCACACGGTGGCAGAGCATCGCGACGTCCTCGGTCTGGTGGGTGGACAGGAGAACCGTCCGTCCTTCTCCGGCCTGGGCGATCAGCTCCCGGAAGCGCATGCGCTGTTCGGGGTCGAGTCCGACGGTCGGCTCGTCGAGGACGAGGAAGCCGGGGTCGTCGACGAGCGCGGCGGCCAGCGCGACCCGCTGGCGCATTCCGCCGGACAGCTTCTTGATGCGCTTGCTCCGTACGTCGGACAGGCCGACGGCGTCGAGCACGCGGCGCACTTCCCGGTGCCGGGCGGTGCGGTCGGTCAGTTCCTTCAGGATCGCCACGTAGTCGACGAACTCGAAGGCGGAGAAGTCATCGTGGAATCCCGGGGTCTGCGGCAGATAACCCAGCTCGCGCCGCAGGTCCAGGCGCCCGGCCGCGGTACCCGGGTCGTGCCCGAGCGCCGTGAAGGCCCCGTGGTCGGCGGGCACTGCGGTGGCCAGCACCCTCAACAGGGTGGTCTTTCCGGCCCCGTTGGGCCCGAGCAGGCCGGTGACGCCCGCGCCGAGGCGCAGTGAGACGTCGTCGAGGGCGAAGGTCCCGCCGTAGCGGAGGGTCAGGCCGGAGGCGGAGACGGTGGGCGGCATCGGCATACGTACGGCGCTCCTGTCGGAGGGGCGGGCGGAGAAGTGCTGAGGGAAGGGGGTGGTCACACCGCACCCCCGCCGGAGAAGGGGACATGCGCGGGCGCCGAGTCGAACCGGTCCCGTACGAGATAGAGCAGCCCGGCGGCGCACGCGGCGACCGCGCCGGCGACGCCCTGGCCCGCCGCCGTGAACGGCGCGAGCGTGGCATGGCCGGCGGCCGTGGCCTGCGCCGCCAGCAGGAGCACGACCCACGCCCCGCCGACCAGCGAGGGCGCGAGGACAGGGCCGAGGCGAGGTGTCAGCGCGAGCCCGGTCCCGGTGAGGGCGAGCGCGGGCAGCAACCAGGCCAGTGCGCGCAGCCCGTAGGAGGGCAGCGCGAGGGTGGCGAGCCCGTTCAGGCCGAGGCCCACGGTGAGCACGGCGACGGTCCGGATCAGCAGCAGCCGGAACCCGTGCGTCGGCGAGACGACGGCCATCTCGTACATCGGGTCCAGCGTGGGCCCGTACGACAGGGCGACCCCGGCGAGCGGGAGCAGCGGCGCGAGCGCGAGGAACAGCTTGGGCGTGGTCGCGGCGTCCGCCGAGTAGGCCGCCGCCACGGTCATCAGAAGCACCGCGACGACCGCGCACAGCCAGGAGCGGCGCAGCACGGGCGTGGCGGCCAGCAGCCGTGCCGTGTGGTCGGCGATGCCGATCCGCACCAGCAGCGACTCGGCCCTCCGCGGACGCGGCGCGTCCAGCTCGGCGTCGAGCCGCTCCCACCCCGCGTCCAGCGCGACCGGGTCACTCACCGAGGCGAGCACCTCCCGGCACCGCGCGCAGGAGGCGAGATGCGTGTCCGCGGACCAGAGTCGGGGCGGGTCCAACGCACCCTGGGTGTAGGCCCGGAGGTCGTCGGCGTCCACATGCCACCGCCCGTCGTCCCGCGCCCCGGGTCCGTCGTCGCCCGGCACATGCCCGTTCGTACCGCTGTCGCTCATGCCAGCTCCTCCCGCAACTGCTTGCGCGCCCGCAGGGCCCGCGTCTTGACCGTGCCGGGCGGAATGCCGAGCAGGACGGCCGCTTCCCGGGTCGTCAGTCCGTCGATGACCGTGGCCTGGAGAACCGCGCGCAGTTCCGGCGAGAGCCGTATCAACGCGCCCGCGAGGTCGCCGTGTTCGACCCCGGCCAGGACGCGCTCCTCGGCGGAGGCCTCGTCCCGGTGGCGGAGGCGGGCCAGCGCCTGGCGCATCCGGCCGCGCGCGCCGTCGCCGCGCAACGCGTCGACCAGCCGCCGCGAGCCGATGCGCCACAGCCAGCCGGCCGCGTCCCCCTCCTCGCGGTAGCGCGCGGTGCCGCGCCACACGGCGAGGAAGGTCTCCTGCACGACATCGTCGACGACCCCGGCGTCGGCGCAGCGGCCGCGCAGCCTCGCGGTCAGCCACGGCGCATACCGCCGGTACAACTCCTCGAAGGCGCGACGGTCCCCGTCCGCCGCGATGGCCCGCAGCAGCTCCCCGTCGCTTCTCGTTTCCCTCACGCCCCCTCATCGGACGAGCCCCGCCGATCGGTTCACGCCCACCGAAAAAATCTCGCGCTTGACAGTGATCGCCATCCTGGACCACCCTTTCACTACTCAATTAGTGAAAGGGTGGTTTCCGTAGTGGTGGAGTACCGCATCGACCGGCGCAGCGGTGTCGCCACGTACGTGCAGATCGTCCAGCAGACCAAGCAGGCCCTGCGCCTGGGCCTGCTCGAACCGGGCGACAAGCTGCCCACGGCCCGCGAGGTCGTGGAGGCCACCGCGATCAATCCGAACACCGTCCTGAAGGCCTACCGCGAGCTGGAGCGCGAGGGTCTGGTCGAGGCCAGACGCGGCCTCGGCACCTTCGTGAAGCGCTCGCTGGGCACCACGTCGGCCGACTCGCCCCTGCGCGCCGAACTGGACGCGTGGGCGTCCCGGGCCCGCGAGGCCGGGCTCCAGCGCGACGACGTGGCCGCGCTCTTCACCGCCGTACTCGATGAGCGGTTCGCCGTACTCGATGAGCAGTTCACGGCTGAACGCCCCGGAACTGCACACCCCAAGGGAGACCAGGAATGACCAACACCGCCATCGAGGCGGCCGGGCTCGGCAAGCGGTTCGGGCGGCGCGGGAGCTGGGCGCTGCGCGAGTGCTCCTTCCGGCTTCCCGTGGGACGCGTCTGCGCCGTCTTCGGCCCCAACGGCGCGGGCAAGTCGACCCTGTTGTCCCACGCCGCAGGGGTGCTCGCCCCCACCGAGGGCTCCCTCACCGTGCTCGGCGCGCACCCGGCCGCCGCCCGCGAACGCATCGCGTACGTCGCCCAGAACAAGCCGCTGTACCCGCAGCTCACCGTCGCCGAGACGCTGCGCGTGGGCCACGATCTCAATCCGGCCCGCTGGGACGCCTCGGTCGTCGAGCAGATCACCTACGACGCCGGCGGCCTGGATCCGAAGGCGAGGATCCGCTCCCTCTCCGGCGGCCAGCGCACCCGCGTAGCCCTCGCCCTCGCGCTCGGCAAACGGCCCGAACTCCTGCTTCTGGACGAGCCGATGGCCGACCTCGACCCGCTCGCCCGCCATGAGCTGATGGGCACGTTGATGTCCGAGGCCGCCCAGTACGGCACGACGGTCGTCATGTCCTCGCACGTCGTCGCCGAGCTGGAGGGCTCCTGCGACTACGTGCTGCTGGTGAGCGGCGGCCAGGTGCGGCTGGCGGGCGACCTCGACGACGTACTGGCCGCGCACACCCTGACCACCGGCCCGGTCCGCGACCTCGCCCCGCACACCGTGGTCGAATCCCGCACCACAGGACGCCAGCTGACCGCCCTGATCCGCCCCCAAGGCCCTCTCGGCGCCGAGGACGGACAGGCCACCGCGCCCTCCCTGGAGGAACTCGTCCTCGCGCACCTGCGCCATCCCGAAGCCCCCGCGCTGCTCCTCGCCCCCGCCCGCACCTCAGCCAAGGAACCGGCCGCATGACCGCCCTCACCACCACCAGCACCGGCACCTCGGCGACGCCCGCCCGCCGCCCGTCCGCCTCGGGCGGCCTGATCCGGACGATGCTGCGGCTGCACCGCCCCGCCCTGTACGTCTGGACCGGTCTGTTCGTCGCCGTCGCGGCCCTGCTGCTGTGGCTGTACGGTCCCGTCACGGACGCGGCGGCCGCGGCCTGGCAGCAGTGGAACCGCTGCAACACGGCCACGTGCTCCTACGACCAGGACTCGATCCTCACCTACAAGTCGTTCACGCTGTACACCACCATCGCGGTGAACCTCGTACCGTTCCTCGTCGCCGCCTGGGCCGGTGCCGCGCTGATCGGCCGCGAACTGGAGAGCGGCACCGCGCACCTCGCCTGGACCCAGTCCGTCTCCCCCGCCCGCTGGCTGGCGGTCAAGCTGGCGATGCCGGCCGCGTTCGTCACCGCCGGGACGAGCATCCTGGTCCTGCTGCACAACATGGTGTGGTCCAAGGGGCGCGACAAGATCGACACCGCCAAGCCCTGGTCCGACTCCCTCATCTTCCACGCCAACGGCCCGACCACCATCGCCTTCGCCCTGTTCGGCCTGGTCACCGGCGCTCTCGTCGGCCTGATGCTGCGCCGCTCCCTGGCCGCGCTCGTCGTGGCACTGCTGTGGACGGTGGGCATCCGATCCGCCGTCGCCCTGGCGGTGCCCCATCTGTGGCCGACGGTGACAACCGTCAGCAGCCTCACCAACGAACGCCCCAAGAGCCTCGGCCTCACCGTCGACGAAGGCCTGCTCACCTCCACCGGCGCCCGGATCCCCAACCCCTTCTGCGGCAGCAGCGGGTACCCGGAGTGCAGCGCCGCGTACGACAAGCTCGACGCCGTCAGCTACTACACCGACTCCCACCCCTTCTCCCACTACTGGCCCCTCCAGCTCACCGCCACCGCCCTCGTCCTCACCCTCGCCGCACTCACGGTCCTCGTCGCCTTCCGCCTGCTGAAGCGCCAGACCGGCACCGTCCGTGCCGTGAAGAAGGTCAGCCCGTGAGTGCCGCCTGTGGCCTCCCCCGCACCGCGCGGCGCTGATCCGTACGCGGCTCCCGGACATGTAGACGTCCGGGAGCCGCCCCCCGCTATCCCGCACGTCATGTCGCCGTAACCATCGATTCAGATGACCTTGCGACGCTCGACGAATGACGCCCGCCGTGCCAGAGCCTTCGCCTCCGCCGGAGAACGAGCCCCTGCCGACGACGGGGAGCGAACCCCCACAGAGGACCCCGAACGGGACCCCGCAAAGGACGCCGCAGGGGACCTCAAAGCCGACGATGAACGGGAATATTCGCCTCACCGCACTGCCGCTCGCCCTCTCCGACGCGCCGGTCATGCCCCCGGCGCGGAAGAATGGCTCCATGAACCAGCCCAGCGCTCAGGCACCGGTCAAGCACCCGCAGCCCTCCGTCGGCTCGATAGCCGCGCACCGCCCGCACACCGTGGCGGCGAATGTCTCCGACCTCGAGCCCGACCTCGACGCCGATCTCGATGCGTACGAGGACACGGTGCAGGACGGCATCCAACTCCCGCAGGGCCGGTTCCTGGACCGGGAGCGCAGCTGGCTGGCGTTCAACGAGCGAGTCCTGGAGCTCGCCGAGGACCCGAACACGCCCCTGCTCGAACGGGCCAACTTCCTCGCGATCTTCGCCAGCAACCTGGACGAGTTCTTCATGGTCCGGGTGGCGGGACTGAAGCGCCGTATCGCCACGGGTGTCGCCACGAAGTCCGCCTCCGGGCTCCAGCCCCGCGAGGTCCTGGAGATGATCTGGGCCCGCTCGCGCGAGCTCATGGCCCGGCACGCGGCCTGCTACCAGGAGGACGTCGCCCCCGCGCTCGCGGAGGAGGGAGTCCACCTGGTCCGCTGGAGCGAGCTGACCGAGAAGGAGCAGGCCCGCCTCTTCACGCTGTTCAGGCACCAGATCTTCCCGGTGCTGACCCCGCTGGCGGTCGACCCCGCGCACCCCTTCCCGTACATCTCGGGCCTGTCGCTGAATCTCGCGGTCGTCGTACGGAATCCGGTCAGCGGCCACCGGCACTTCGCGCGCGTCAAGGTCCCGCCGCTGCTCTCCCGCTTCCTGGAGGCCTCGCCGAACCGCTACGTCCCCATCGAGGACGTGATCGCGGCCCACCTGGAGGAGCTCTTCCCGGGCATGGAGGTGCTCGAGCACCACACCTTCCGCCTCACCCGCAACGAGGACCTGGAGGTCGAGGAGGACGACGCCGAGAACCTGCTTCAGGCGCTGGAGAAGGAGCTCATGCGGCGCCGCTTCGGGCCGCCGGTGCGGCTCGAGGTCGAGGAGTCCATCGACCGGTACGTTCTCGATCTCCTCGTACGGGAGTTGAAGATCTCCGAGGCCGAGGTGTACCCGCTGCCGGGTCCCCTCGACCTCACCGGCCTCTTCGGCATCGGCTCCCTCGACCGGCCCGAGCTGAAGTACCCCAAGTTCATCGCGGGGACCCATCGCGACCTCGCCGAGGTCGAGTCGGCGTCGGCGCCCGACATCTTCGCGGCGCTCAGGGAACGGGACGTACTCCTCCACCACCCCTACGACTCCTTCTCCACCTCCGTGCAGGCCTTCCTGGAGCAGGCGGCGTCCGACCCGGACGTGCTGGCCATCAAGCAGACGCTGTACCGGACCTCGGGCGACTCGCCGATCGTCGACGCGCTGATAGACGCCGCCGAGTCGGGCAAGCAGGTCCTCGTCCTGGTCGAGATCAAGGCCCGCTTCGACGAGCAGGCCAACATCAAGTGGGCCAGGAAGCTCGAAGAGGCCGGCTGCCATGTCGTGTACGGGCTCGTCGGACTGAAGACCCACTGCAAGCTGTCGCTGGTGGTGCGGCAGGAGGGGGAGACGCTCCGGCGCTACTCCCACGTGGGCACCGGCAACTACCACCCCAAGACCGCACGCCTGTACGAAGACCTCGGGCTGCTCACCGCCGATCCGCAGGTCGGCGCGGACCTCTCCGACCTCTTCAACCGGCTCTCCGGCTACTCGCGACGCGAGACCTACCGGCGGCTCCTCGTCGCCCCCAAGTCGCTGCGCGACGGCCTGATCTCGCGGATCAACAAGGAAGTCCAGCACCACAACGCCGGGCGCCCCGCCCACGTCCGCATCAAGGTCAACTCGATGGTGGACGAGGCGATCATCGACGCGCTGTACCGCGCGTCGCAGTCCGGGGTGCCGGTCGACGTGTGGGTGCGCGGCATCTGCGCGGTCCGGCCGGGCGTCACGGGCCTGTCCGAAAACATACGGGTGCGCTCCGTCCTCGGACGCTTCCTCGAACACTCCCGGGTCTTCGGTTTCGGCAACGGAGGCGAGCCCGAGGTGTGGATCGGCAGCGCCGACATGATGCACCGCAACCTCGACCGGCGGATCGAGGCCCTGGTCAGGGTCACCGACCCGGCCCACCGCGCCGCGCTGAACCGCCTTCTCGAGACCGGAATGTCCGACGGCACCGCCTCCTGGCACCTGGGCCCGGACGGCGAGTGGACCCGGCACGCGACCGACGCGGACGGCCAGCCCCTGCGGAACGTTCAGGAGATGCTCATAGACGCCCGGAGGCGCCGGCGTGGCACAGCAACACCTTGACCCCACCGACCCCACGGCCGGGCCCTCCCCCAAGCTCTCGGCCGCCAAGCTCTCGGCCACGCTCGAGCAGGGAGGCCCGCCCACCGGCGATGCCCTCGCGGACTATCTGCGAGCCCAGGCCACGGAGTTCCTCCGCTCGCTGCGGCAGCACCGGGAGACCGGTGCCGGTGGGGGTTTCCCCGCGCGAGCGGAGTCGAAAGTGGGGGAGAACCGCTCGGAGGGGTCCGTCGACGCGGCGCGCGCACTGCGCCGCTCGGCCCGCCGCATCAGCGGCACGCTGCACACCTTCCGGCCCTTGCTCGACGCGGACTGGTCGGAGGGCATGCGGCCCGAACTGGCCTGGCTGTCGGGCACGCTGGCCCGTGAGCACGCGTACTCGGCCCGACTGGAGCGACTGCTCGGCGCACTGAACCGGCTGTCGGGCGCGGCCGGCTTCCCCGCACAGGCCGGATCGGGCGCGACCGCGGCGCCCAAGGGCAATCTGACCGTCGGCGCGGCGAAGGCGGGCGCGCTGCTCGACCGCCAGCTGACCCTCGCCCGTACCCGGGCCCACTCCGCGGCGCTCCAGGCGCTGGGTTCCTCCCGCTTCCACGCCGTCGCGGACAGCGTGGCCGTACTGGCGAGCGAGGTCCCGCTGACCCCGGCGGCGGCCACGACCGACCTGCGCCCGGCGGCCGCGGCCGCCGAGGACCGCCTGCTCGACGCGGTCGCCGCGCTGCCGCTGGTCACCGCGGGCCATCCCTACAACGCGGAGGCCCTCGTCCACGGACTCTCCGCGGACACCGTGCCCCATCCCCAGGACGCCCCCTGGCACCAGGTCCGGCTGCTGCTGCGTCTGCATCGCTACGCGCGCGAGGTCCTGTACGGGGAGGGCATGCCCGCCGATGTACGACTGCTCGGCGCAGGTCAGGCCCTCAACCGGCACCGGGACGCGGCGGAGGCCGCTTCGGCCGCGGCGTCAGCAGCCCGCACCCCGCGTATCGCCCCGGCGACGGCGTACGCGCTCGGCGTGCTCCACGCCGACCAGCGGCACGAGGTGGAGGCGGCGCGGTTTGCGTTCCAGCAGGCGTGGCAGAAGGAAGCGGCACGCACCCTTTGAGGGAGGGCCCATGGCCGAGGACCCCGTGACCGAGGGAAGCCCCCATGGCTGAGGGAAGCCCCATGGCTGACGACACCGTCCAGGCGGCGGGCTGCGCCCTGTGGCGCCACTCCCCCGTCGGCGGCGGCGAGCTGGAGATCTGTCTGGTCCACCGGCCCAAGTACGACGACTGGTCGCATCCGAAGGGCAAGCTGAAGCGCGGTGAGGACCCGCTCGCGGGGGCCGTACGGGAGGTCGAGGAGGAGACCGGCTTCCACTGTGCGCCCGGAGCACGCCTCCCCTCCGCCGTCTACTACGTGGGCGGCCGCCGCAAGCACGTCAGCTACTGGGCCGCCGAGGCGACGGACGGCCACTTCACGCCCAACCGCGAGGTCGACCGTGTGTGCTGGCTCCCGCCGGCCGCGGCCCGCGACCGTCTCACCCAGCCCCGCGACCGCGACCTGGTGGACGCGCTCCTCAGCGCGCTGCACCTGGCGTAAAGCCGCGGGAGGACGGGTGAGGGCGGGCGAGGGCGGAACCGCCCGAGCCGTTGACACCTGTGCGCATCTGTTTGATTACGCAACGTTTACCCGGAGGCCCTACAAGCCGGGATCTGTCCGTGTCCTCGACGTAAGCGTTCCGTGACCTCACCGTACCGCCCACAGGGGTTCACCCCCCGTTCACTTTCGGCCATCGGCGCCTTCACTTGATCTGCCTAATTTCGGCCTTACACGGTGCGAGGGAACGTTATGGATGCCCTCACACCACACAGACTTCGCACGCCGCCACCAGACGGCGGCTCCTGGAAGGAACTCCCGAAAGTGAAGCTTCAGCGCATGAACCGGCGGGCCCTCACCCTCGGTGCTCTCGCCGTCTCCGGCGCCCTGGCCCTCACGGCGTGCGGCTCTGACGACACGGGCTCCACCTCCGAGACCTCCTCGGGCACCACGGCCGCGGCCGGCAACATCGACTGTGGGGACGCCAAGGGCCAGCTGCTCGCCGACGGCTCCTCCGCGCAGAAGAACGCGATCGACGCCTGGGTCAAGGCGTTCACGGCCGAGTGCTCCGGCGTGCAGATCAACTACAAGGGCGGCGGCTCCGGCGCGGGCGTCACCGCGTTCACGCAGGGCACGGTCGCCTTCGCCGGTTCCGACTCGGCGCTGAAGCCGGAAGAGGTCACCGCCTCCAAGGAGATCTGCTCCGGCGGCCAGGGCATCGACCTCCCGATGGTCGGCGGCCCGATCGCCGTCGGTTACAACGTCCCGGGTGTCGACGACCTGGTCCTGGACGCCCCGACCCTCGCCAAGATCTTCGACAGCAAGATCACGAAGTGGAACGACGCCGCGATCGCGAAGCTGAACCCCGACGCGAAGCTGCCTGACCTCAAGATCCAGGCGTTCCACCGCTCGGACGAGTCCGGCACCACGGACAACTTCACCAAGTACCTGATCGCCGCCACGCCCGACAACTGGGGCTACGAGGGCGGCAAGGCCTGGCAGGCCAAGGGCGGCCAGTCCGCGTCCGGCTCCTCCGGTGTCGCCCAGCAGGTGAAGCAGACCGCCGGCGCCATCAGCTACATGGAGCTGTCGTACGCGAAGGACGGCATCAGCACGGTCGCCCTCGACACGGGCGCCAGCGAGCCGGTCAAGCCCAGCACCGAGGGCGCCACCGCGGCCATCGCGGACGCCAAGGTCGTCGGCACGGGCAAGGACCTGTCGCTCGAGATCAACTACAAGACCACGGCCGACGGTGCCTACCCGATTACCCTGGTCACGTACGAGATCGTCTGCGACAAGGGCAACAAGTCGGACACCCTGCCCACCACCAAGGCGTTCCTCACCTACATCGCGAGCGAGGACGGCCAGAAGGTTCTGGCCGAGAACGACTACGCGCCGATCCCCGAGGACATCATCGCCAAGGTTCGCACCACCATCGCCGACCTGAGCTGACCTGAAGTGCGGCCCGGTCCCCACCCGGGACCGGGCCGCACCGTCCGGTGCACCGCCGCCAGGAGCCGCACACGACGTACGGCTCCGCAGACCGGAGACCCCGATGGACATATCTACAAAGAGCACTGACGAAGCGCCTCCCCCCACCCCACAGCCTTCCGTGGCCGCGCAGAAGCGCGCCGCCCGCGGTGCCACCCGACCCGGTGACCGAATCTTCCTCGGCCTCACCCGCGGATCGGGCATCCTGCTGTTGGCGATCATGGCCGCCATCGCGGCCTTCCTGGCCTACCGGGCCTCGCTCGCCATCAGCAAGGACCACGCGAACTTCCTCACCACCTTCGAGTGGAACACCAACCTCAACCCGCCGGAATTCGGCATCGCCGTCCTGGCCTTCGGCACGGTGGTCTCCTCGATCATCGCCATGGTCATCGCGGTCCCCATCGCGGTCGCCATCGCGCTCTTCACCACGCACTACGCGCCCCGCAAGCTCGGCGGCACCATCGCGTACGTGATCGACCTGCTCGCCGCCGTCCCGTCCATCGTGTACGGCCTCTGGGGCGCTCTCGTCCTCGTACCGCACATGGACGGCCTCTTCGGCTGGCTGAACGACTACTTCGGCTGGACCGGCATCTTCGAGTGGCAGGGCGGCGCGCCCCGCTCGATGCTCACCGTCGGCATCCTGCTCGCGATCATGATCCTGCCGATCATCACCAACGTGAGCCGCGAGGTCTTCCGCCAGGTCCCGCAGATGCACGAGGAAGCCGCGCTGGCCCTCGGCGCCACGCGCTGGGAGGTCATCCGCATGTCGGTGCTGCCCTTCGGCCGCTCCGGCGTGATCTCCGCCTCGATGCTCGGTCTCGGCCGCGCGCTCGGCGAGACGATGGCCGTCGCCACGGTCCTCTCGCCGACCTTCGAGATCAACGCCAGCCTGCTCGACCCGGGCGGCGGCACCTTCGCGCAGAACATCGCCAGCAAGTTCAGCGAGGCCTCGCAGGACGGCCGTGACGCCCTCATCGCCTCCGGTCTGGTCCTGTTCATCATCACCTTGCTGGTCAACGGCGGGGCGCGCATGATCATCGCCCGCCGCAAGGAGTACTCGGGGGCCAACGCATGAGCACCGCAGCCATTACCGACAAGCGCCCCGACTCCTTGCGCGGTGCCAGCCTCCCCAAGTGGTCGCCGTGGGCGATCGCCGCGGGCTCCATCGCCCTCGCCGTCGGCATCGGCCTGGCCGCCGGCCTCGACAGCAAGATCCAGTGGGGCCTGATCGCCGCGATCCTCTTCATCCTCGGCACGTACGGCATCGCCACGCGCATCGAGGGCCGCCGTCAGGCCAAGGACCGCATCGCGACCTCCTTCGTCTGGGTCTCCTTCCTGATCGCCGTGGTGCCGCTGGCCTCCCTGATCTGGACAACCGTCAAGCGCGGCGTGAAGGTCCTGGACGGCTACTTCCTGACCCACTCGATGGGTGTCGTCGCCGACACCGAGCCGGGCGGTGGCATCTACCACGCCATCATCGGCTCCCTGGAGCAGGTCGGCCTCGCGGTCCTGATCGGTGCGCCGATCGGTGTGCTCACGGCGATCTACCTGGTGGAGTACGGGCGCGGCAACCTCGCCCGCTCGGTCACCTTCTTCGTCGACGTGATGACCGGTATCCCGTCGATCGTCGCCGGTCTGTTCATCCTCAGCCTGATGCTGATCTTCGAGATGCAGCCCTTCGGCTTCGCCGGCTCGCTGGCCCTGGCCATCCTGATGATGCCGGTCGTGGTCCGCTCCACGGAGGAGATGCTCAAGCTCGTACCGAACGAGCTGCGCGAAGCCTCCCTCGCCCTGGGCATCCCGAAGTGGCGCACCATCCTGAAGGTGGTCCTGCCGACGTCGATCGGCGGCATCACCACCGGCATCATGCTGGCGATCGCCCGCATCGCCGGTGAGACGGCACCGGTGCTGCTGCTGGTGTTCGGGAACCCGTTCATCAACTCCAACCCGTTCGAGGGTGCGCAGTCCTCGCTGCCGCTGTACATCTACCAGCAGTACGCGAACAGCGCGGGCTCGGGCGCGGCGTACGACAGGGCCTGGGCGGCGTCGCTCACGCTGATCGCCTTCGTGATGATCCTCAACCTAGGCGCCCGCGGCATCGCCCGCTGGAAGGCCCCGAAGACCGGTCGCTGACGCGGCCATCAGCGACTGACTGGAAGTGAAGTAACCACCATGGCCAAGCGAATCGACGTAAGCGGGCTGACCGCCTACTACAGCGCCCACAAGGCGATCGAAGACATCTCGATGACGGTCGAGCCGCGCTCGGTGACGGCCTTCATCGGCCCCTCCGGCTGCGGCAAGTCGACCTTCCTGCGCACCCTGAACCGTATGCACGAGGTCACCCCCGGTGGCCGCGTCGAGGGCAAGGTGCTCCTGGACGACGAGGACCTGTACGGCACCGGGATCGACCCCGTCGCCGTGCGCCGCACGATCGGCATGGTCTTCCAGCGCCCCAACCCCTTTCCCACCATGTCGATCTTCGACAACGTGGCGGCGGGCCTGAAGCTCAACGGCTCCTACAAGAAGTCCGAGCTCAGCGACGTCGTCGAGAAGTCCCTCAAGGGCGCGAACCTCTGGAACGAGGTCAAGGACCGCCTGAACAAGCCCGGCTCGGGCCTGTCGGGTGGTCAGCAGCAGCGACTGTGCATCGCCCGCGCGATCGCGGTGGAACCCCAGGTCCTCCTCATGGACGAGCCCTGCTCGGCCCTGGACCCGATCTCCACCCTCGCCATCGAGGACCTGATCGGCGAGCTCAAGGAGCGCTTCACGATCGTCATCGTGACGCACAACATGCAGCAGGCCGCCCGCGTCTCCGACCGCACCGCGTTCTTCAACCTGTCCGCGGTGGGCCAGCCCGGCCGGCTCATCGAGATCGACGACACGGAGCGCATCTTCTCCAACCCGTCGGTCCAGGCGACGGAGGACTACATCTCCGGCCGCTTCGGCTGACCGGGCCGTCCACCAGGACACAAGAACCCCTCGCGGTGCTGCATGGCGGTGCCACCGTGAGGACGAGAAGGGCCCGCCCCTGGCTCCCGGGGGCGGGCCCGCTCGTCTTTTCCTCCATGGGAGACGGCAACGAAACCATGTTCTCGCCCCCGCCGCCCCCAGACCCCCCGCTTCGGCCTGAACGGCCTCGTCCTCAAACGCCGGACGGGCTGAAAGACTGCCGGTTGGCGCTGAAAACCTTCAAGCACCGCCCGGCATCATCCAGCCCGTCCGGCGTTTGAGGACGAGCCCTTCGGGCGAAGGCGGGGGTCCAGGGGGGCGCAGCGCCCCTGGCGGGGGTCTGGGGGCGGAGCCCCCAGGGATGGGACGGGTAGGGGCGGCGGGGGCGAAGAAACCGCCTGTGGAAAACCCGTACCGAGCCGAACCCCTACAGGAACGCCAGGTTCACGATCCAGAAGCTGGCCGCAGCCACCAACGCCGCCGCCGGCATCGTAATGAACCACCCCAGGACGATGTTCTTGGCAACGCCCCACCGCACGGCGTTCACCCGCTTCGTCGCCCCCACACCCATGATCGCGGAGGTAATGACATGAGTCGTGGAGATCGGCGCCTTGAAGAGATACGCCGTGGCGAACATGATCGACGCCCCCGTCGTCTCCGCGGCAAACCCCTGCGGCGGATCCAGCTCAATGATCTTCCGCCCGAGCGTCCGCATGATCCGCCAGCCACCCGCGTACGTCCCCAGCGACAGCATCACCGCACAGACGATCTTCACCCACACCGGAATCGGCGCATCGGCACTCTGGACATCCCCGATGACCAGCGCCATCACCACGATGCCCATCGTCTTCTGCGCGTCCTGAAGACCGTGCCCCAGCGCCATCCCGGCCGCCGACACGGTCTGAGCGATACGAAAGCCCCGCTTGGCCTTGTGCGGATTGGCCTTGCGGAAGATCCACATGATCGCGCACATCACCAGATAGCCGACGATCAGACCGACGACCGGCGACACGAACATCGGGATGACGATCTTGTCCACGACGCCGGACCACAGCACGGTCGTACCGCCCGCGAGCGCCGCCCCCACCAGCCCACCGAACAACGCGTGCGACGAGGATGACGGAAGCCCGAAGTACCAGGTGACAAGGTTCCAGACGATGGCCCCGACGAGCGCCGCGAAGAGGATCCCCATCCCCTTGCCGCCCTCGGGCGTCTCGATCAGCCCCGTACTGACGGTCTGCGCGACCCCGCTGCCGAGGAACGCACCCGCGAGGTTCATCACCGCGGCCATGGCGAGCGCGGCCCGCGGGGTCAGCGCCCGCGTCGACACCGACGTGGCGATGGCGTTCGCCGAATCGTGGAAGCCGTTCGTGTAGGTGAATCCGAGCGCGACCAGAATGGTCACGATCAGCGCAAAGGTGTCCATGAAGAAGTCAGGACTCCTTGACGGCGATGGTCTCCACCGTGTTCGCCACATGCTCGAACGCGTCGGCCGCTTCCTCCAGCACATCCACGATCTGCTTGAGCTTCAGCACCTCGATGGCGTCGTACTTGCCGTTGAAGAGCTGTGCCAAAAGCTTTCTGTGAATCTGGTCCGCCTGGTTCTCCAGCCGGTTGACCTCGATCCAGTACTCGGTGAGGTTGTCCATGGTCCGCAGGTTCGGCATGGCCTCGGCCGTCAGTTCGGCCGCCCGCGCCAGCACCTCGATCTGCTGCTCCACGCCCTTGGGCAGTTCCTCGACCTGATAGAGGACAACCAGGTCGACGGCCTCCTCCATGAAGTCCATGATGTCGTCGAGGGACGAGGCGAGGTTGTAGATGTCCTCGCGGTCGAACGGCGTGATGAAGGAGGAGTTCAACTGGTGGAAGATCGCGTGTGTCGCATCGTCCCCGGCGTGCTCCGCGGCCCGCATCCGCTCTGCGATCTCGGCCCGGGCGGAGGCGTCCGCCCCAAGCAGTTCCATCAGGAGTTTCGAGCCCGTGACGATGTTGTCCGCGGATGCGGAGAACATGTCATAGAAGCTCGTCTCCCTGGGGGTCAGACGAAAGCGCACTTGGGGTCCTCGGAGTCCTTTTGTTTCGGTCAGGCTGATGCTAAGCGCATCATCCCGGCCGCGGCTAACCGGCCGTCTCCCAGTGTCGCCCATCAAGCACAGTGATCAGCACAGGGTCCGGTCCCGCCATCGGGCAAGGGCCCTATACCCAGCAAAGTTCGTTACCATATACCCACCAGGGGTATCAGTACGGCATCAGCAGGAGGACGCGATGACGACCACCGAGGCCGGTGCGACGGCACCCTCCGGCGACCGGGAAGTCGTGACCGACCACGACCGCGGTATCCACGGCTACCACAAGCAGAAGGACGAGCACCTCAAGCGCCTGCGCCGGATCGAGGGCCAGATCCGCGGTCTGCAGCGGATGGTCGACGAGGACGTCTACTGCATCGACATACTCACCCAGGTCTCCGCCTCCACGAAGGCCCTGCAGTCCTTCGCCCTCCAGCTCCTCGAGGAGCACCTGCGCCACTGCGTCGCGGACGCGGCCCTCAAGGGCGGCGACGAGATCGACGCGAAGGTCGAGGAAGCGACGAAGGCGATCGGACGACTGCTGCGTACGTGACGACTACCGCGCACGTGATGACAGCTGCGTACGTGAAGGGAAGCGCGACCGGGGCCTAACCGCCGGGGCCTACCCCTCCGTACCTCTCCCACGGGCACGCTCTTCGGCCACCTTCAGCACCTCGTCGATGCTCTCCAGGCTGAGCCGGTCCTCATGGGCGGCCGAGGCCGCGATGATCAGGTCGCCGCACAGCTCGATCTCGGCGAGGGCCACGTGGTCCTGAACTGCCGTACCGCCGACCGGAGCCACGTGCATCACCTCTTCCTGCCGTCACCGACTTTCCTAGCGTAGGGAGCGGCCTACACACCGCGCATGGCACGGAAGGGCCATTTCCGGCCCCCCACTCCTCCTCATACGCCCCGCGTACTACGGCTCCGCGATCTTCCCCGCGAAGATGTCCCCGGGTTCCGGAAGCCGTACGTCGGTGGGGACCCCGAAGTCGTACAGCAAGGTCGTCGAGGCGACCGCGACGGTGCCCTCCTGCTGTCCGTTGACGAAGCTGAACCGGTGCCGCAGCTTGCGGATGCGGCCCTGCTCGTCGAGGTAGGCGTCGAAGGGGACTTTGGCGGTGGCGAACCCTTTCGCCGCCGCCTCGATCGCCTTCCGATTGCCCTTCGACGCGCTCTTCGCGGCGACGCCCAGGTCGACGGTGCCGCGATAGTGCCGCACGGGAGTACCCGCGACCTCCGTCTTCCCCACATACGTCGCCGTACGCGTCCCCCGCAGCAACTCGGCCGCGGCAAAAGGGTCGGTGGCACCGCCGGTCACCAGGTTCCCGTCGGGGAGGGTGGCCGTGTCGACACGGACCCACTTGTCGGCGGGGACCCCGGCACCGCGGTTCTTCATGAACAGGGCGCCCGGCGCGAGGAGTTCGGTGATCGGCCGGTGGTCGTCGGCACCGGCCGGGTCCTGCGGCAGCAACACCTTGAGCCGGCCCGTCTGCTCCGTGAAGTCGTACACACCCTCACCGCGGATGGTGACCCGGGTGCCGCCGGTGGCCATCTCCATCGACGTACGGGCCTTCGCGCTGCCCGCACGCTCCAGCGCGGCAGCGGCCCGGTGCAGCTTTTCGACGGGGGCGGCTCCGGGGCGCGCGTCCTCGGCATCGGCCCGGTCGACCGAACACCCGCCGGCACAGACCATCAGCCCCACCACCGCGACCGCGACGACCTCCCCGCCCGCCCGCCTCTGCTGCTGCGCCACCATCGTCCGCCGACCCCCAGCCGGTCCGTCCCGGGCCCTCCTGTCGTTCCGGTTAACGACGGGTAGCGAAGCTCGTCACGCCATTGCCCTTCGTTTACTTGCCTTGGGTAACGTTGTCGCTGTGGCGCAGCAGCACGAGAGCATCCCCACGCAAGAACACCGGACCACCACGGTCGAACAGGGCCGGTTCTGTCTGGCCCGCTGCACCTGCGGCTGGCGCGGACCGGCGCGCAGAGCCCGCAGCCTGGCCCGCACGGACGCAGAGGGACACGCGCAGGCCGTACTCACGTAGCCGACCCGTACTCACGAACCCGCCCCGTACTCACGAACCCACCCCGTACTCACCTAGCCAACCCGTACTCACGAACCCACCCCGGCATCCTTGGCCGGAAAGAGACGTCGATCACGGTCGGGTAATGATTCCGTCCCGCGCTCGTCCCCGCGCCTCCCCCCATGGAACCCGCGGAACCGGACACCCGTCTCGTTCCACGAAACCAACAGGAGGCGCACATGCAACGGCGTACGTTCATCGGTGGCGGCGCGGCCGCACTCGCGACAGTGGCCACGGCCGCGTGCGAAGGCAAAGCCGGCACGGGCGCCAGTGCCTCGGCAGCCCCGAGGACGACCGCCACCTCGATACCCACCGCCGGCGGCACCGTCACCCGCGCCGCCGCCAACTGGTCCGCCCTGGCGAAGGACCTGGACGGCGCCCTGGTCCGTCCCGGCGACAGCAGCTGGCCCAGCGCCCGCCAGCTCTACAACACCCGCTTCGACTCCCTGAAGCCCACCGCCGTGGCGTACGTCGCCCACGCCGAGGACATCCGTACGACCCTGGCGTACGCCCGCGCCCACAGCATCCCGCTCTCGATCCGCAACGGCGGCCACTCCTACGCGGGCTGGTCCTCCGGAAACGGCCGCCTGATCCTCGACGTCTCCCAGCTGAACAAGATCCGGGCGTCGGGCGGCGAGGCGGTCGTCGGCGCCGGTTCCAAGCTGATCGACGTCTACCGCGCCCTCGCCGCGAAGGGCGTCACGATCCCCGCGGGCTCCTGCCCCACGGTCGGTGTCTCGGGCCTGACCCTCGGCGGCGGCCACGGCGTGGTCTCCCGCGCGTACGGCCTCACCTGCGACAGCCTCACCCAGGCGACGCTGATCACCGCGGACGGCAAGCAGCTCACCGCCGACGCGACCGAGAACAAGGATCTCTTCTGGGCCCTGCGCGGCGCCGGCAACGGCAACTTCGGCGTCGTCACCGAGCTGCGCTTCAAGACCCACCCGGCCCCTCAGGGCGTATCCGCCTACATGACCTGGCCCTGGGCCAGGGCCGCCGCCGTCGTGAAGGCCTGGCAGGAGTGGGGCCCGAGCCAGCCGGACGAGATCTGGTCCTCCTGCCACCTCGCCAACGCGGCCGGGGGCACGCCCACCGTCTCCATCGCCGCGTTCTCCCTCGGCACGTACGGCGAACTCCAGAACGCCGTGGACCGCCTCGCCGACACCATCGGCGCACCCGCGAGCAGCGTCTCCCTCAAGAAGCGGTCGTACGAGGAGTCGATGGAGGTGTACGCGGGCTGCTCATCCTTCGCCACCGACGCCCAGTGCCACCTGCCGGGCTCGACGCCGGGCCGCTCCCCGCAGGGCGCGCTCGGCCGCGAGACGTACGCGGCCCGCTCGGACTTCTTCGACCGCTCGATCTCCGCGGCCGGCATCCAGACGCTGCTGAACCAGATCTCATCGGTGCGCGGCGGCGCGGGCAGCATCGCGCTCACGGCACTGGGCGGCGCCGTCAACCGGGTCTCGCCGACCGCGACGGCCTTCGTGCACCGCCGCTCCCGGATGCTGGCCCAGTACATCGCCTCCTGGCAGGCGGGCACCTCCGGCACCACGGCCCAGTCCTGGCTGACCTCCGCCCACACGGCGATGGCCCGGCACGCCTCCGGTGCCGCCTACCAGAACTACACGGACGCGACCCTCGCCAACTGGCGCAAGGCGTACTACGGCGATGCGGCGACCCGCCTCACGGCGCTGAAGAAGCAGTACGACCCGAACCGTGTCTTCTCGTTCCCGCAGGCGCTGTAGGACCACGCCCTGACCGTGAGAAAGCCACGGAGCTACGCGGCCAGATCCGACTCTTCGGGCCGCTCGGCCCGAGCTCCCGGAATGAACGCGTCCTGCCCTGCCGGAGCGGCACCCCGCGCCCTGATCAGCCACCCGACCCGGGAAGAACCCTCCACGGCCTTCATCACCGGCGTCAGCAGCGCCATGGCGAGCGGGGACAGCAGCAGCGCGACGGCCGTACCGAGGGCGAACCCGCCGATGACGTCCGTCGGATAGTGCACGCCCATGTAGACCCGGCAGAAGCCTTCGAGCAGCGCGACCCCGATGCCGATGAGCCCGAACCGCCGATGGGCGACGAACAGTCCGACCCCCATCGCCATCGTGAGCGTCGCGTGATCGCTCACGAAGGAGAAGTCGGTCTTGCCGCTCACCAGCACATCGAGCCCTTGGTGATCGACGAAGGGCCGGGGCCGCTCCACAAAGCCCCGTATCGGCACGTTCACCAGCACCGCGATGCCCGCGGCGAGCGGGGCCCACACCAGTGCGGCCACCGAAGAGGCGGCGTTGTCCCCGTCCCGCCTCCGAACGGTCCACCAGCACCACATCACCAGCAGAACCATGACGAGCAGCAGCCCGTACTCGCCCACGAACTCCATGCCCCGGTCGAACCAGTGCGGCGCGTCCTTGGCGAGGCCGTTGATGTCGTACAGCAGATCGACGTCGGGGTTCGAACCGGAATCGGCGAGTCCAGCCATGGTGCTGCGGCCCCTTCGTCGTCTTTCTCTACCGGAACAGGAACGCACACTCCCGTTCAGTACGTTCCACCCTCCACCGAATGATCACGCAGACGTTATCGAAGAGAGATACATCGCCGCAGCTCAGGGGGCGGGTTCAGGCCCGATTCAGGGTGGCTTCAGACCGTCGTGGGCAATGCTTTCGCGCCATCCTCGGTCACCCGCGTGGCCCCGAAGTAGTCGGGGGTGTCGATGGGGTCGAAGCGGATGACGGCACCCGTCCTGGGCGCGTCGATCATGTACCCGCCACCCACATAGATCCCCACGTGCCGGATGGTCCGCGAGTTGGTGAGGTCGTCGGAGAAGAAGACGAGATCCCCCGGCAGCAGCTCCTCGCGCGCGGGGTGCGGTCCTGCGTTGTACTGGTCGTTGGCGACGCGCGGCAGGGTGACCCCCACGCTCTCGTAGGCGGCCTTCGTCAGCCCCGAGCAGTCGAAGCGTCCGCCCTGGTCGGCGGTGCCGTTGCCGCCCCACAGGTAGAGCGTGCCGAGCTTCTTCTGAGCGAAGGTGATCGCCGCGGCGGCCTGCCTGGAGGGATCGACCCGCCCCACCGGCCGGGCGAAGCTCTGCTGCAGGGTCGTGATCGTCTTCACATAGTTCTGGGTCTCCTTGTACGGCGGCACGCCCCCGTACTTGATGACCGCGTACGCCCCCGCGTTGTAGGCGGCGAGCATGTTGTGGGTCGGGTTCCCCGGCGCGTCCTCCACGTACTTGGCGAGCTCGCAGTCGTACGACGCGGCCGACGGAATCGCGTCATTCGGATCCCAGACGTCGCGGTCCCCGTCCCCGTCGCCGTCGATCCCGTGCGTGGCCCAGGTCCCCGGGATGAATTGCGCTATCCCTTCGGCCTTCGCCGGACTCTTCGCACTCGGATTGAACCCGCTCTCCTGATACAGCTGAGCGGCCAGCAGCGCCGGATTGATGGCGCCGCACAGATTGCCCCACCGCTGGACGAGCGTCTGATACGCGGCCGGCACCGCACCCTTGGCGAGCCCGACCGCCCCTCCGCCGATCCCGTTGGCGAGGTTCCCCGCGACCAGGTAGACGCCGACGACAAGCAGCATCACGAAGCTGAGCGCCGCCCCGCCGACAGCGATCGCCACGATCCACGCCTTACGCACCGTCAACCGCCCCTCGCCGCCAGGGAGTCCGCCGAGGTCAGTGTAGAGGCGCCCCCCGCGCGACGGGGCGATCACTCACAAGGAGAAACCGCACGTGGCACCCCCGCCCCAGCACCCGAACCCGCCCCAGGGCAACCCCTTCGCCCCGCAAGCGGATTACACGCCAAACCCCGGCCCCGGCGCACGGCGCGCCTGGCCAGAACCCGTAGGCGCAGAACCCCCCGCACCCCACCTGCCGCATATGCGGCGCCCAACCCCGGCGCCGTGACAATCCGTCAGCACATGGGGCTGCTCATCGTGATGCGGTTCTCCAAGATGAAGGGCCCGATGTGCCGCTTCTGCGGCACGGCGATCCATCGCCCCCTCACCTACGTGGTCCTCGCCCCGCTCGCCTGGTTCGGCTGGGTCCCCTTCATGCTGCTCACGAGCGCGTGACCATCAACGCCCATACACCGGAAGCCCGTCCGTCCCCACCTCGAACCCGAGCGGCTCGGGCAACGGCACGGGTTCGCCGTACTTGCCGGGCAGCACGTCCTGGTAGGCGCCGTTGTCGGGGTGGGCATGCAGAGCCCAGGTGCCATGGCGGGGGTCGACGACGAGGAGCACGGACACCCGCGCGACCGCGTACCAATCGGCCTTGTCCGTGATCCCCCTGGACTTCTCGGAAGGCGGGATGACCTCGACCGCGACCGCCGCATCCTCGGGTATGGCCAACCAGTCGTCGCCCTCAGCCCAGCCGATGGGCAGGACGATCAGATCCGGCGTCACGTAGTCGTCCGGGTCCTCCGGCAACGCGATCGAGGACGTCCCGAACGCGGCCAGCCCCTCCGGCAGGAGCTGCCCAAGTTGTCGGCGGAGTATCTCGACCACCCCGACGTGCTTTCCGGTCCGTGCCGCGGACATCACCAGCTTCCCTCCCACGATCTGTACCCGGAGCCCGGTCGCGTCCTCGATCTTCTGGGCGACCTCGCGCAGGTTCCCCGGCCGCGGTAACGGATACATCCGGCCCTCCTCCACCTCGCCTCCTTTCACGCCCCGATCAGCCAACATCACTCTAAGTCACCCCACCGACACTCCGCCCACAGAAGCTTCCCGCCCTCCCTGAACCCGGCGTCACCGAACACGTACGCGCCCCACGCGTCCGCGTAGGCCCGCACCAGGTGCAGCCCGCGACCGCCCTCGGCGGTATCCACAGGCTGTGGGCCCCGGTCGCCGAAGCCGGGCGGGACCCGTGGGTCGGAGTCCCAGACGGCGATCCGGAGCCGGTCGGGTTCGGTCGCACGGATGCGGAGGGCGTACGGCCCTTGGGTATGCAGATGGGCGTTGGTGAGCAGCTCGGAGGCCAGCAGTTCGGCGGCGGGGGCCAGTTCACCGAGCCCGTGAGCGGCGAGAACGGTACGGAGGGTGGCTCGGGCGATGCCCGGGGCGCGGGGATCGTGCGGGAGTTGGAGGGTGTAGTTCCAGGGCGGAGATACGGTTGCCATCGGAAGTCTCCTGGTTCGGAGGGAAGTTGGGCGAGTTGGGCGAGTTGGGCGAGTTGAGCGATTTGGATACGTTGCCCAGTGACCGCGGCCACTCCGTCGAGCGGGGTGCTTCTGGGCGAGGCGCCTGAGCAATAAGGTAGCGGTGTCCGTGTCATACATGACATGAACGACCGAGAATCCATGACATGCCACCCGTGTGGGTGACAGCCGCAGCAAGGAGGCGGGCCAGCCCGTGAGAAGCAACCCGACGGGTCGCCAACTCCGGTTCGGCAGTGAGCTGCGTAAATTGCGCGAGCGAGCAGGCCTGAGCGCAACCCAGGCCGGTCAACTGATCGGCGCTCAGCAGAGCCAGATCAGCAACATGGAGGCCGGACGCATCGGTGTCAGCGCGGAACGCGTGCGCACGCTGGCCTGTCATTACAAATGCCCGGACAAGAACCTTGTCGAGGCACTCGCGGGCATGACCTCCGGACGTAAACGCGGCTGGTGGGAGGAGTACCGCGAGATCCTGCCCGCCGCCCTGCTCGACCTCGCCGAGGTGGAGCACCACGCCAGGCGCCTGCGCACCGCGGTCACCGTGCACATCCCCGGCCTTTTCCAGACCACCGACCACGCCCGCGAGCTGTTCCGCCAGGTCGTACCCGAGCTCCCCCCTCCGGAGATCGAGCACCGCGTGTCATTCCGCATCAAGCGCCAGGCCGTCCTCTTCAGGGACCCGCCGACGCCACAGGTGGCGATCATCCACGAGGCAGCTCTCCGCATGCAGTTCGGCGGCGCCACCGTTGCCAAGGCGCAGTTGCGCCACCTGCTGAACATGAGCGAGCGGGACCACGTCACCCTGAAGGTGCTCCCGTTCGCCGCGGGCTCCTTCCCGGGTTCCGGCCAGTCGATCTTCTACTCCACGGGACCCGTCGCCCAGCTCGACACCGTGCACCTCGACCAGTCCCACGGCCCCGTGTTTCTTGACGCCGAGGCCCAGCTCCAGATGTACCAAGTCCTCCTCGACCGCGCGGAATCCGTGGCCCTCGCCCCCGAGGACTCTCGCGACTTCATCCACAAGCTGATCCACGACCTGTGAGGGGACCGAAATGCTCCAGCACCACTCTTGGCAGAAGTCGTCCTTCTGCGGATCAGGCGACTCCTGCGTACACATAGCCGCCACCGGCACAGCCCAGATCCATCTCACCGAAAGCAGCGACCCGCGCCAAGCCATACTCGGGACCACCCCCCGAGCCTTCGGCGCCCTCATCCACGTACTGAAGGAGAACGCACGCCGTGGCTGAAGTCCCCCCGAACCTCGACTGGGTCCGAGCCGCCCCCGACGACGCGACCGGCCCCGGCCCCTGGATCGAACTCGCTTTCGGCGACAACGACCTGGTCTACATCCGTGAAACCAGTGACCCCACGAACATCGTCACTACCACTCAGAAGAAGTGGGACGCGTTCGTACTGGGCGTACAGGCGGGCGAGTTCGACCACTTCGTAGAGGGACTGGAGGAAGAAAAATCTTAGGCTCGACGAAGCGCACCACAACGCGCCGCACCCTGCTGACCACGGCCACCGCACTCGCGCTCACCGCGGCGGCGGGACCGGCGTACGCGAACACCCGTGCCCACGACATACGCTCCCGCCTGCGGGAACTGGAAGAACAACACGGCGCCAGACTCGGCGCATTCGCGCACAACCCGGTGACGAAGGCGACCGTGCGGTACCGGGCGGAGGAACGGTTCCCGATCCTCTCCACGTTCAAGCCGCTGGCCGTCGCGGCGATCCTGCGGGACCTGGACCACGACGGCGAGACCCTCGCCAAACGCATCCACTACACGACGGCGGACGTGGTCGAGAACTCGAAGATCACCGAAAAGCCGGAGAACCTGGCCGCCGGAATGACCATCGCGGAGCTCTCCGCCGCGGCGATCGACTACAGCGACAACACGGCCGGCAACCTCCTGCTCCGCGAGCTCGGCGGCCCCACGGCAGTGACCCGCTTCTGCCGCTCCCTCGGAGACGACACGACCCGGCTGGACAGGTGGGAGCCGGTCCTCAACTCGGCGGAACCGTGGCGGGTGGAGGACACGACCACCCCGGCAGCCATCGCCCGCACCTACGCCCGGCTGGTCCTGGGCAACGCCCTGAACCCTCAGGACCGCGAACGCCTGACCGGCTGGCTGCTCGCCAACACGACGAGCACGGAACGCTTCCGCGCCGGACTACCCAAGGACTGGACCCTCGCCGACAAGACGGGCGGCGGCGATTACGGCGCCAACAACGACGTAGGCATCGCCTGGACCCCGGACGGAACCCCCGTGGTCCTGGCCGTCCTCACCACCCGGTCCACGGTGGACGCACCCTACGACCACCCGCTCATCGCCGAGACAGCCGAGATCCTGTCGGAAGCCGTGACTTGACCGACGGCCCCCTCACTACTCGGCGGGCGCCGCCCCCGTATACGCCGCGGTCGTACGATCCGCAGCGGCGCGGGCGGCGTCCTCGGGCGCTCCGCCGGCGACGTTCGCCTCGTACCACTCGTCGCTGCTCAGCGTCACGAAGCGGCGGCCCTCGTCGGACATCAGCCAGGCCATGCTCTCCTTCGGGTCGACGGAGCCGCCCGTCGAGAGGTGGTGGGCGAGGCCCATGAAGCTGAGGTCCCAGCCGACGCCGACCGCGCCCGGACCGAACTCCGTCCAGCGCTCGTCGTCGACGTGAGCGATGTGTTCGAGCTCGAGGCGCGTGACGGCTTCCGCCACCGCCGTCAGCCGGACCTCGATCCAGGTGACCTCGCCGCCGTACTCCCAGGTCGCGGCGAAGCCGTGGGGCGGGTCGCAGCGCTCGATGGTGCCGCCGGCGTTCCCCTCCAGTTGGTACGTGCCGCCGAGGCGGAGGTCACCGGAGACGGGCAGGAACCACCGCGGGATGCGTTCGGCGTCGGTGCAGGCGCCCCAGAGGTCCTCGATCGTCGAGTCGTACGTCTGGCTCACCGTCACCACCCGCGCCTCGCCCCCCTTGTACACGCGCGTGCCGACCTGCCGTTGCACCGCGTCGACCTGATGAGCGACATCGAACATGGGGAGCTCCGTGAGTGGGAGGTGTTGAGTCAAGCCACCGTCAGTTTCTCGCCATCGAGCGGCCATTGACCGGCGACGCGCAGACCTCGTTCAGTATGGGACGCGGCTACCAGCCGCGGCCCGTCGCCGTGCGCCACAGAAGCACGGGATAGCCTTCGTATCGACGGTCGGCGTCCACATCCGGCAGACGCACGACCCGGGGAACATCGGCTCGACGGCCCGTCAGGAACGGGACGCGTTCGCAGGGATGCTACGAGGTGGGTGGGGCGACCGCCGCTTAGCAGGGGTCAACGACGGCACCACACCACAGGTTCCGCCTCGACTTCATTGCCCGGCGTGACCAGCCGTGATACACAGAGTGACCATGCGAATCTTTGCATACCGTCATACGCCGCCCGTGAGGGTCCCGCGTGCGCCGGTGGCAAGGGATTCGTACGAAACCCGCCAATCAATGACGTCAAGTCGACATACGACAGCGACATTGTCAGCGAGAATGGGCCCGACCTCTGCGCGCAGTGGCAGGGGGTGCAGAACTACCCACTAGGGGCGGTGACTTACATGCTTTTCGCAGCCGACAAGGGCGACATCACCACCATCATCGGCGGAATTGCCCCGGACTGGGGTCCCTTCGGCAGCCTGGGCAACGAAGCCAAGACGATGATCCAGGTCGTGATGGCGGTCGCCATCCTGCTCTGCCTCGGGATCGCAATCTGGGGAGCAGCGAAACAACGCATCGGCGCTACGGCGCTGCGTGACACGTTCAGCGCCGAACAGGGCAAGGGCCTCATCATCGCGGGCCTCACCGGGGTCTTCATCATCGGCTCGCTCGGCACGCTGTTCACCATCGTGTACGGCATGGCCGTCTAGCCCCGGCCGGGCGCCCGGCTCCCCTCCTCTTCCCATTCGACCCACCCGTCCGTCGTGCCCACCGGCTGAGGTTGCGTTCCCTGATGTCGAGTCACCACACCGCGTCCGCGCGGGAACCAGCACGGCTACCGTCGTACTACATGGTTCAGCAAGAGGTTGAGGGGGCGAGCGCGGCATGAGTCTCGGTGACGAACCCGGATACGGGGACGCTTCCCGTGGCGAGGACGGGGGATACGGGGGTACGGGCCAGACCCGCACCCGCCTCCCCGACCGCGCCGGCGACGTCTACGGCGGCGCCCGCCGCGGCCGCTCGTCCTCGCGGAGCCTGGTCACGGTGGTGGGCGTGGTCGTCCTCCTCATCGCCGCCATCGCCTTCGCGAACCGCGGAGGAGACGATTCCTCAACCGACGGAAACGGGGGCGGGGGCGACACGTCGACCACGTCACCTACGGCGGCTTCGGGGGAGCGGCCGGTGGATTCGAAGACGGGGGCGATCCCATCGGGGTTCGCGCACAGCGAGCAGGGGGCGCAGAGCGCGGCAGCGAACTACGGGGTGTCGCTCGGATCGACCGGGATGTTCGACACCGGCCAGCGGCACACGATCGTCAACACGGTGTACGCGCCCGAAGTCGCCGCAGTCCGGCAGACGGACCTCGACAACGCCTACTCCAGCGAGAAGTTCCTGACCAACATCGGCCTGAACAAAGACGGCACGGCGCCCACCGGCCAGACCTTCATCTCACGAGTCATCCCCGTGGGCACCAAGGTCACGTCCTCTACTGCTGACAGCGCCACGGTCGAACTCTGGTACACATCGCTCTTCGGCCTGGCCGGGGAAGGGTCCACGAACCCCGTATCCGAGAGTTGGTACACCACGACGTACCAACTGAAGTGGATCAGCGGGGACTGGAAGGTCACCGACTTCTCGCAGAAGGACGGGCCGGTCCCGGTCGGGCGTGACCAGAGGGCCTCCACCGCCGACGACATGACCAAGGCTGTCGAAGAGTACGGAGGGTTCACGTATGCCCGCTAGCCGCCGCGTACTCAAAGTCGCCGCCGCTGTCACGGCCGTTCAGGCCACGACGGTGCTGCTGGCCACCCGCGCCCTCGCCGCCCCCACGCCGACGCCGAGCAACGACCCCTGCGACCTCATCCGCGGCCCCGCCAAAAACTACTGCGAAAGCGACAGCGGATCCGGCGGCACCGGCGGCACCACCACCCCCTCCGTAACCTCCACCCTCGACCCCCTCTCCTCCCTCGCCCAGGGCTGTGCCGATGCCGCCTCCTGGACGGTGGACCAGCTCTCGAAGGCTGTGAAGGAGACGGCGGACGTCGACTTCACGAACCCCAAGTTCCTCCAGCAGTACGCCGTCGTCTTCGCGGCGTCGGCGATCCTCACCCTCCTGCTGTGGCTACTGGCCGTGGCCAAGCGGGCGGTCCGCGGCGTCCCCCTGACGACCGCCCTGTCGGAGGCGATCGGCTTCCTCTGGCTCACCGTGCTGGCCTCCGCCTTCACCCCGCTGATCCTGTACACGGTCGTCTCGGCGACCGACAGCGTCAGTGACGTGCTCGCGAAGACGACCGGCAACCAGACGGACACGTTCTTCGGCACGTTCTCCGCCGCCCTGGACAAGGGCAACGACATCGGCGGCGGCCCGATCATGCTGATCCTGGTGTCGCTCGTCTCCATCGTCGCCGCGGGCGTGCTCTACCTGGAGCTGTATCTGCGGGCCGTGCTCCTGTACGTCGGCGCCCTCCTCGGCGTCGTCGTCTACGCGGGCCTCGTCGACAAGAACCTCTGGGGCCACGTCCGCCGCTGGGCGGGCGTCATGATCGCGGTGATCCTGGTGAAGCCGGTGATCGTCATCGTGCTGGGCCTGGCCGGCGCGCTGGCCACGGACGGCGGCCCGGACTCCCTCGCCGCCGTCGTCTCCGGCCTCGCCATCATCCTGCTGGCCATCTTCGCCAGCGCGATGATCTACCGCTTCGTCCCCGGCTTCGGCGACGAGATCGCGAACTCCCGCAACAACCGCATCATGCAGGGCGCCGAGGGCAAGGCCGCGGCCGTGATCAGCTCCCCGGCCACCCTGGTCGCCCAGGGCATCAAGACCCACAGCACCCGCGCCGACAACAACGGCGGCGGCGGCGGAGGGGGCGGAGGCGGCAGCAGCCAGCCCCGCCCCGCCAATCCCGCCTCCGGCGGCGTAGCCGCCCACAGCTCCCGTACGTCGAACAGAGGCGGCGGATCTGTCCCCCCCGCCGCACCCCCGCCCCGTACAAGCCCCGCAGGCAACACCCGCAACAGCATCAACCGCACGGGAGGTGAAGGGCGTTGACGACCGAGTCCCACGTGTCCCATCCGGTCACGCCCCGCCGTACATATCTGATCGGCCGCGCCCGGCCGAACGCGATCGTCGGCCGGAATCGTGAATCCGGCGAGATCGCGCTCATCATCGCGGGCGCGTTCCTGGGCATGATGTGCGGCCTGCTCGTCCCGGTGCTCTCGCTGCGGATCGTGCTGCTGACGGGCTTCCCGCTGGTGGCACTGGCCGCGGTGTACGTCCCGTACAAGCGCCGCACGTTCTACAAATGGTTCGAGATCAACCGCAGTTACAAGCGCAGCCTCCGCCGCGGCACGGCCTACCGCAGCAACGTGATGGAGGCCGGCACCCACGTCGACGGCCGCGAGGTCGAGATCGGCCCGCCCCCCGGCATCGGCCGGATCTCCTGGCTGGCCGCACCCTTCGGCCCCGACGAGATCGCCGTGCTGCTGCACGCCGACCGCCGCACGGTCACCGCCGCCATCGAGATCGAGGGCCCCGGCGTCGGCCTGCGCGACAGCGAGGACCAGGAAGCCCTGGTCGACCGCTTCGGCACGCTGCTGAAGCACGTCGCGAACGGCGACGGCTTCGTCACCCGCCTCCAGATGCTCGCCCGCACCCTCCCGGCCGACCCGGACGCCCACGCCAAGGACGTCGCCGTACGAGGCGACGAGAAGGCCCCCGGCTGGCTGCAGCAGTCGTACGACCAGCTCCAGTCCATGGTGTCCACGAGCAGCGAACAGCACCGGGCGTACCTCGTCGCCTGCATGCACTACAGCCGCGAGCTGGCCGCCGAGGCGAATGCCATGGCGCGCGCCGCCCGGCCGCAGGGCGGCAAGAAGCTGGACCGGGACGCGGGGCTCGCCGTCGTCATGGCGCGCGAGCTGACCGACATCTGCTCCCGGCTCCAGGAAGCCGACATCCGCGTACGGCAGCCGCTCGGCCAGGGCCGGCTCGCCTCCCTCGTGCACTCGATGTACGACCCCGACCACCCGATCGACCACATCCAGGCGATGACGAAGCGGAACGCCTGGCCGGCCGAGCTGGACGCCATGGAGCCCACCTACCTCCAGGCGAAGACCCGCGAGTCCTCCACCCGCGCACCCTGGTGCCACGCCACGGCCTGGGTGAAGGAGTGGCCGATGACCCCGGTCGGCGTCAACTTCCTCGCGCCCCTTCTCGTCCACACCCCGGACGTCATCCGGACCGTGGCCGTCACGATGGACCTCGAACCCACCGAGGTCGCCATCGAACGCATGCTCACCGAGAAGACGAACGACGAGGCCGAGGCCAGCCGTCAGGCCAAGATGAACCGCACGGTCGACCCCCGCGACATCGCCTCCCACAACCGCCTGGACCAGCGCGGCGAGGACCTCGCGAGCGGAGCCGCCGGGGTGAACCTCGTCGGCTACATCACCGTCTCCTCCCGCTCCCCCGAGGCACTCGCCCGCGACAAGCGGACGATAAGGGCCTCCGCCGGCAAGTCGTACCTGAAGCTGGAGTGGTGCGACCGCGAGCACCACCGGGCCTTCGTCAACACCCTTCCGTTCGCCACCGGAATCCGCAGGTAGGAGCTGATGTTCTGATGCGGGATCCGATGTCCGCCCTCACGGACGCCTTCACGGGCTTCCTCTTCGGCAAGGTCGAGACGACCCGCCTGCCCGTGCGCACGTCCACAGGCCAGGCGCAGGCCGTCTACCTGCCGACCGCCGCGCCCGGCCTCGGCGACTCGGGCGTCATCATCGGACGCGAGGTGTATTCCGGGAAGGGGTACATCTACGACCCCTTCCAGCTGTACGGACAGCAGCTGCCGGCCCCGCACTGGCTGGTCCTCGGCGAATCGGGCAACGGCAAGTCGGCGCTCGAGAAGACGTACGTCCTGCGACAGCTGCGCTTCCGCGACCGGCAGGTGGTGGTGCTGGACGCGCAGGGCGAGGACGGGGTCGGCGAATGGAACCTCATCGCGGAAGAGCTGGGGATAACCCCCATCCGGCTCGACCCGACGGCCGCCCTGGACATGGGCATCCGGCTCAACCCCCTCGACCCGGCGATCACCACCACCGGCCAGCTGGCGCTGCTCCGGACGATCATCGAGGTCGCGATGGGGCACGGGCTCGACGAGCGGTCCGGCTTCGCACTCAAGGTCGCGCACGCCTACGTCAACGAGACGATCGTCGAGCGCCAGCCAGTACTGATGGACATCGTCGAGCAGCTACGGCACCCCGAGCCCGAGTCTGCCGAGGCGATGAACGTCGCCCTGGACGACGTACGGGCCTGGGGCCTGGACGTCGCCCTGGTGCTGGACCGGCTGGTCGACGGTGACCTGAGGGGCATGTTCGACGGACCCACGACGGTCGGGATCGACCTGGACGCCCCGCTCATCGTCTTCGACCTGTCCCACATCGACCGGAACTCCATCGCCATGCCGATCCTGATGGCGATCGTGGGCGTGTGGCTGGAGCACACATGGATCCGGCCCGACCGCAAGAAGCGCATCTTCCTGGTGGAGGAGGCGTGGCACATCATCAACAGCCCCTTCGTGGCCCAGCTCTTCCAGCGCCTGCTGAAGTTCGGGCGGCGGTTGGGTCTGTCGTTCGTGGCGGTGGTGCACCACCTGAGCGACGTCGTGGACGGGGCGGCGGCGAAGGAGGCCGCGGCGATCCTGAAGATGGCGTCGACACGGACGGTCTACGCCCAGAAGGCGGACGAGGCGAGGGCGACGGGGCGGGTGATCGGCCTGCCCCGGTGGGCCGTCGAGATCATCCCGACCCTGACACCCGGCATCGCGGTCTGGGACGTCAACGGCAATGTCCAGGTGGTCAAACACCTGATCACCGAGACGGAGCGCCCCTTGGTCTTCACCGACCGCGCCATGACCCAGTCCTCCGCCGACCTGCACGCCGACGACGCGCTGCGCGCCGCGGAACGGGAGGCCGAGGAGCGCGCGGCGGCCTTCGTGGAGCAGCACCTCAGCGATCTCGACGGTTCCTCCGAGTCCACGGTGGCGTGAGATGAGACAAGACCGGCGGGACGGACGAGCCGAGGAAAGAGGCATCCCCGACGGGTTGCTGGTCGGGGTGCTGGCCTTCCTGCTCGGAATGACGGCGCTGGTGTGGTCGGCCACGGGGCTCGCCGGGTGGCTCGCCCGGGGGGCCTGGCCACAGGCCGTCACCTTCTCCCGTACGCCGCTGGCCTTGCGGCATCTGATCGGGAAGCCGCAGGACATGGCGGGCGCGTGGCCGGACACGCCCGCGGACCAGCTGTCGGGCTACGGGCTCTTCTGGGGCCTGTTCATCGGGCAACTGATGGTGCTGGTCGTGCTGACGGTGTTCGTGGTGGGGACGGTGACACGGTGGCGGGCGGTACGGGCGAGGCGAAGGGCCGGGGCGTACGACACTCCGGCTCGGGTACCTGGACCGGAGCCGGAGCCGACGTATCACGAGGTCCTGATTCCCCGCCCGACGCCGGAACCAACGGACCGGCAAACGGAGCTGCCCACGGGGGCGGAGCGCACGACAGAGTCGCCGCAGAAGCCGGAGCCACTGCAGAAGAGGGCAGACGCACTGCAGCCGACACAACCCCCGCAGACGCACCCGCTGCCGACACTCCCACTGCCGACGGCTCCCTTTGGGGCGGACAGCAAACAGGTGGGCGGGTGGGAAAAACCCCGCACCGCAGCCGCCGCGCTCATCCTCGCCCCACCCGAATCCCGCCACCCCACCGCAACCCAAGCCGTACGCGACGCGGAGGGCCCAGCCCTGGTAATCACCTCAAACCCACAAACCTGGTCGGAGACGAAAGACGCCCGAGCCAAACTCGGCCCCGTCCTCCTCTACGACCCCACCCACCTCTGCGACACCCCGGCCCGCCTCCACTGGAACCCCGCGTCCGGCTGCGAGGACAAGGCAACGGCGGCAGCAAGAGCCGTCGCTCTCCTGACCCCCGTACGCCCCTCCGCCAAGGTCGACCAGGCGATGGCGGACGTCGCGGAAACGCTCCTGCGGAGCTATCTGCACGCCGCCGCCGTGGAGGGCAAGGCCTTCCGCCACGTCCACCGCTGGGCACAGGGAACGCAGGTGCAGGACGCCGTACGAACCCTCCGTACGCATCCCAAGGCCGCATCCGGCGCGGCCGGCGAACTCGAGGCCGCGCTCACCTCGCACCCCGAACGCCGCGATATCGCCCAGGAGTTGACGGCCCGCGCCCTCTCCTCGCTCTTCACCGTCAACATCCGCGAATCCTGCACGCCCAACCGAAGTGACGCCCTCGTCCTGGATTCCTTTGTGAACGAAGGGGGCACGCTTTATGTGGTCGGTGAACCGATCGAGGACCCCAAGGCGAACCCCGGCGCGATGCCGCTCCTGACGGCCCTCGCCTCAAGCGTGGTCGAGCGCGGCCGGCGCATGGCCGAACGGTCATCCTCTGGTCGCCTCGACCCACCACTCACGCTCGTCCTGGACGACGTCGCCGCGGTGGCTCCGCTTCCCCAGCTCCCGGAGCTGCTGTCCACCGGAGCGGATCAGGGCCTGCCGACCCTGGCCCTGCTCCGCTCCAAGGAACAGGTCCGAGCTCGCTGGCCCCGCTACGAACTCCCGGTCTAGGGCCTGCGGACGTCAGCAAGCATCGGAGCGCCTCAGCGGTCCCGAGTGATCACAAACTCCAGCTCCCGCTCCCCCGTGTCCCCCGGCGCCGCCACGGTCCCCCCGGTGGGCACGAACCCCGCCTTGCGGTAGAACGCCTCCGCCCGCCCGTTCTTCTCGTGCACGAACAGCCGTACGCGCTCGAGGCCGATCTCCCAGGACCACGCGAGGGCCGCGTCGAAGAGCGCATCCGTGACACCGCGCCCCCGGTGCTCGGGCCGCACGAAGACCCCCACCAGATGCCCTTGGTCCTGCTCGATGACGTTCCCGAGGACATCCCGCTCCCCGGCCTTCTCGACCAGCACGACCACGGAGCCACCCCACACGCCGTCCCCGCCCACGGCGACGAACTGGCGCCGCTCGCTCGCCCCCTCGGCCGCCCCCGCCGCCCGCTCCCGCCAGACCGAGTCGGGACGCGCCGCGGCATCCTCGTACGTATCCAGGAACGCGAGATGCGCCACGGGGTCGCTCAGGGCAGCGAGCCGGAGCTCCTTCACCTCGGCCCACTCGTCGGCGCGTATGGAACGGATCACGTGGTTCATGGGGGCCACCGTAATACGCGCGTACGACATCACCCACTGGTTATCCACCCTGCCGACGCCCGCCGTTCGGGCCCCCGTCATGCTCTTCCCTGAACGCACTTTGATCCAGGGGAGAAAGTCGCATGACCAAGGTCCAACTAGAGGAACTCCGCGAGGTCATCCATCCTGCGGGCAAACTGGACAGCAGGGCGGAGCACTGGGCCGGCCGCCTCTACATGCGTGCGCTCTCCCTACGGGTGACCCGCCTGATGCTGGGCACGCGCTTCTCGCCGAACCAGATCACGACCGTGATGGTCTTCGCGGGCGTCCTCTCCGGAGTCGCCCTGATCCTGCCGGGCCTGGGCGGCGCCGTACTTTCCGTCCTCTTCATGCAGCTGTATCTGCTGCTGGACTGCGTGGACGGCGAAGTGGCCCGCTGGCGCAAGCAGTTCAGCCCGCTCGGCGTCTACCTGGACCGCCTCGGCGCCTACCTCGCCGACGCCGCCGTCATGGTCGGCCTGGGCATCCGCGCCTCCGAACTCGGCCTGGACCTCTACCTGGTGGCCGGTCTGGCGGCGGCCATCGGCGTACTGCTCCTGAAGTCGTCCTCCGACCTCGTCCACGTGGCCCGTTCCGACAGCGGCATGGAGAAGGCCACCGACCAGTCCGTCGTCCCGCGCTCCACCGGCCTGGCCCGGGTCCGCCGCCTCACCTCGGCCGTCGGCCTGCACCGCCTGGTCAACGGCATCGAGTGCACCCTGCTGCTGCTCGTGACCGCGGTCGTCGACCTGGCGCTCGGCGACCTGACGGCGACGAAGATCGCGACGGTGGCCGTGGCGGCGATCGTGTGGCTCCTCGTTCCCGCGCACATCGTCTCGATCGTGGCGTCGTCCCGCCTGAAGTAACCACGGGCTGGCGGGGACCCTGAACCCGATGTCGGGGACCCCGTCATACCCCGGCACTACACCGCCTCTCCCACCCGCCCCCGCCTACGGAGGACCACCCGGCGCCCCTCCACCAGGTCGGCGCCCTGCTGGAGGCCCGCTCGATCCACAGCGCCACCCCCGGAACCCTGGAGATCCGCGGCACAGACGCCGTACGACCCGGAACGCAATACCCCTGAACGCAGAAAACCCCTGTACCGGATTCCCGGTACAGGGGTTTTCTCTACAATTAGTTCGGCGGCGTCCTACTCTCCCACAGGGTCCCCCCTGCAGTACCATCGGCGCTGTGAGGCTTAGCTTCCGGG
>NZ_JBTLMO010000034.1:0-101038 GCF_054462255.1 Streptomyces sp. SD15
CTGTGCCACGTGCTCTCTCCGCCGTTCTGGACTTCGATCCTATGGGGACCGCTGTCCGAGAACTTCGGGGCGCCTCATACCTCCCTGCTCGAGCGAAGCCGAGAGCTTGGGGGCGGGCGCACCAGACCCCGCGTCTCCGGCATGATCCGCCGGACCGGCCCTAGTAGGGTCGGGGACTGGCGCGGTGGCTTTCACTCTGTTTCCAGCCCTCGCCGCTTCAAGCCGTACGTGCGGTTCTCCCGCATACGGCTTTGGGTGCAGATTTTGTGAGGGTGGCTCGTTGGGGTGATTCGCAGGGGTTCGGGATGTGCTGGTGTGGGGCGGTCCCTACCACCGGCCGGGTGAGCCGGCCGTGGGTGCGGGCACCGGGTGAGGCGGGGTGGTGTGGTGCCGTCGTTGATGGCCGCCTTGGATGCCGGAGAGAGTGAATGCCGGGCCAGGGTCGCGGAGTTGCGCAAGCAGATCGCAGAGCTCCGAAGCGGTGTCCCAGGCGGAAGCCGAACTGTCCCGGCTGCAGATCACGCGGGAGACGGTGAAGCAGGTGTCGGCCGACGGTCTGGTTGCCACGCGTGATGCCTCGGTGCCGGCGGCGTCCGGTCCGGTCGATGTTGCCTCGGCGCGTTGGCCGCCGAGGCCGCGGGCGATGTGACGATGATGTCGCCGGACTATCAGCGGATCATCGCGCTGTTCGCGACGTCGGGGTCGGTGTGGCGGTGCAAAGAGGTGTGCGTGGAGCTGGGGCTGGAGAGCGAGGCCCGTCACGTGGAGGGCATGCGCTCGAAGCTGAAGCGCCTGCTGGAGCGGGGATCCTGGCCGAGACCGCGCCGGGGCTGTTCAGGGTGGACGGACGGGAGTTGGGCTCGTGAGCGCCGCCCTGGAGACCGGCCCTCTGGCGGTGGCCGAGATCGCGTTCGCCACGTCCCGTGGGCTGTTCGAGCAGGTCGCTACGGATCTGACGTCGCCGGATGTCGCCGCGTTGACACATTCAGGGCTGGAGGACCTGCTCGCGGCGCGGATAAGGCCCACCATGCGCGGGACACCACCTTCGCCGAGGACGCCTCCCGCGTCCACAGCGGCAGCCCGCCCCGGGCCATGGCCGCCCTGCGTAACCTCGCCCTCGGCGCACTCCGCCACCACGCCCGCGACCCCCGCCGACCGATCATCACACTCGGCATCGCATGATCAAACCAGACAGATCGTTAGAACGACGCAGCCCTGGGGCCCATATCCGCCAGATTTGAGCCCGGTGCAAGACTTACGGGGCTTTACACGGGTTCCTCTCCGTACGCCTTCTGGCCTTGCTTGCCGAACCCGACGCGTCTGGCAGTACCGCGCCGTCCCGGCGTTGTCAGGGCTGCTTTCCGTCCTCACCGGCGTTCCCCTGCTCGGACTCCTCAGCTTCTACCCGGCCGCTGCGACGGCCCGGCGGTAGAGGTCTCACACCTCCACTCGGTCACATGGTGCCTCGTGGCGCACCCAGCCGTTCTTACGGCCGACCGGGCCCAGCAGACCCTGCGCGTAGTCCCGCATCCGCCGCCGCGGCTCGACCCTCGAAAACCTGCCGCCGACCCGAAGGAAGAGGTCCTCAAGTTCAGCCGCCCATGGCCCAGTTCCAAGATCCTCGATCACGCTCGGACCCTGCCCGCCATCAGTGGCCCGCTCGCACAAACCCACCCTTCGGATGAGACATCCGCCAACCCCGAACCTGACCCGGCATCAGCTCACTACACTCAAAATCAGACCCCTGACCAGCAGGAATAGCGAAACGCTGCTGGAGTACTAGGCGCTCATCCCCGCCCCGGACCGCTTGCGCTCCAGCAGATCGACGCCGAGTTCGCGCTCCAGGTTCCGTACGGTCTCGCTCAGCGCGGGCTGGGAGAGATGGAACTCCTCGGCGGCCCGGCGCAACGAGCCGAGCCGGGTGTCCGCCGCGATGTATTCCAGCTGCTCTTTCGCACCGGAGCAGAGTGCGACCGGCGACGCGACCGGTTCAAGTGTTGCCCTGTCACGCCTCCGTGAAATTCGGCGGTCCGGGATACGAGACCGGTCGGTCGTTCCTTGACGGTCAGGACCGGTGGCTGCCACGATCGACGACATGAAGACACGACTGGACCTCACGCGGCGACGTCACGTCGATCTCGCGCGTGTCTCCAGCGCCTTCTGTTGTCGCGAAGCCTGACGATCCCGACGGTAGGGTCCCCTTCGCACGGACGAGCCCACCCCCGGTGATTTCTTCCCGGACGTGTGCGCCGCTGCGTTTTCCCTACCTGTCGCACCCACCCCTTTCCCCGCCTGAATTCCCTGTGAATTACCGGGCCTGCATTCGTCATGCCGTCGTTCCGCACACCAGGAGCATTCCGTCACTACCACGAGGAGGTCGAGTACTTCGGCCGCCGGGTGCTGCCCCTCGTACGAGAACTGGAGTCCGGGCTGCCGGACACCGAACCCGAGTCCGTCCCCGCACACGCCTGACACCCACCGCGCACTCCGCTTACGAAAGAGGGCTCATGGCCACCGTCCTGTCCGTCTCCGGCAGCCCGTCCGTCTCCTCCCGCACCGCCAAACTCTTGCGCCACCTGGACACCCGGCTCGCCGCACAGGGGCACCAGGTGATCCCGCTCGACGTCCGCACGATCCCCGCGGAGGCGTTGCTCGGCGCCGACTTCCAGCACCCCGCCATCGTCGAGGCCACCGAACTCTTCGCCCGCGCCGACGGCGTGGTCATCGGCACCCCCGTGTACAAGGCCGCCTACTCCGGAGTACTCAAAGCCCTGCTCGACCTGCTCCCGCAGTACGCGCTCACCGGAAAGACCGTGCTGCCGCTGGCCACCGGAGGCACCACCGCGCATGTCCTCGCACTCGACTACGCCCTGCGTCCGGTGCTCAACTCCATGGGCGCCGCGCATATAGTCCAGGGCTGGTTCACCCTCGACAAGGACATCACCACAGGCGAGGACGGCGGCATCACCGTGGCGTCGGCTACCGCCGAGGCTCTCACCCAGGTGGTCGACCAGTTCTCGGCGGCCCTGCGCCGCACGCCCCTGCTGGCCGCGGCGGGCTGACACCGTGTCCGCCAAAGTGATCGCCGACAATGTCGAGGCCCTGGCCGTCGCCGCCGCGCTCGCCGACGAGCTCCGCGCCGGGGCCTCGGCGCGGGACGCCGAACGGCGCCTGCCAGCTCGAATTTCCGCCACGGGCCGGGAAGCAAACAGAGCTCACTCCCACTCACCAGAGCGCACCACAACGCAGTAAAGCGACAGCAGTTCCCGACCCTCCCGCACCGACAGCCCCACGATCGGAGAACGCCGCCGTGTCCCTCACCTTCCACTGGTTCCTTCCCACCAACGGCGACAGCCGCCATGTCGTCGGCGGCGGCCACGGCACCCCGGCCACCGCCTCCGGCCGGGACCGGCCGCCGACGGTCGCTTATCTGAGCCAGATCGCCCGCGCCGCCGAGGACCTGGGCTTCGTGGGCGCGCTCACCCCCACCGGCGCGTGGTGCGAGGACGCGTGGCTGACCACCGCGATGGTCTCGCAACACAGCGAGCGCCTGAAGTTCCTGGTGGCCTTCCGGCCGGGCTTCGTCTCACCCACGCTCGCCGCGCAGATGGCGTCCACCTTCCAGCGGCAGACCGGTGGCCGACTGCTGCTCAACGTGGTCACCGGCGGCGAGAGCCACGAGCAGCGCGCCTACGGCGACTTCCTCGACAAGGACGCCCGATACCGCCGTACCGGCGAATTCCTGCACATCGTCCGGGAGTTGTGGGAGGGCAGGACCGTCGACCTGTCCGGCGAACACCTCCGGGTCGAGGACGCCAGGCTGGCCCGGGTCCCCGACCCGATCCCCGAGGTCTACTTCGGCGGCTCCTCACCCATAGCCGGCGAGGTCGCCGCACGTCACGTGGACGTCTACCTCACCTGGGGCGAGCCGCCGGCCCAGGTTGCCCAGAAGATCGCCTGGATCCGCGGGCTGGCGGCGAAGGAAGGGCGAACCCTGCGCTTCGGCATCCGGCTGCACGTCATCACCCGCGACACCTCCGCGCAGGCCTGGGCCGAGGCGCAGAAGCTGCTGGACGGCTTCGACCCCGAGACCGTGAAGTCCGTCCAGGCCGGGCTGGCCCGCAGTGAGTCGGAGGGCCAGCAGCGCATGCTCGCGCTGCACGGCGGCAGCGCGGGCGGGCTGGAGATCCACCCGAACCTGTGGGCCGGGATCGGTCTGGTCCGCGGTGGCGCGGGCACGGCCCTGGTCGGCAGCCACGACGAGGTCGCCGAACTCATCACCGAGTATCACCGCCTGGGCATCGACGAGTTCGTCCTCTCCGGCTACCCGCACCTGGAGGAGGCGTACTGGTTCGGTGAGGGTGTCCTGCCGCGACTCGCCGCGCGGGGGTTGTGGCGGCACCCGTTCGCGACGTCGCCCGCGCTCGCGTCGCAGGTGCCCTTCGCGAGCTGAGCGAGCCGACCGAGCCGACCGAGCGGGCTGAGCGGCCGACCGAGCCGAGCGAGTCGACCGGGCTGGCTGAGCGGCCGACCGTGCCGGCTGAGCAGGCCGAGCCCGACTCGGCCGACCAAGCGGGATCAGCCGAGTGAGCCAAGCGACTCCAGGTGCGCCCGGCGCACCTTGGCCGTCTGCCCCTGGACCAGCAGGAACATGCCCTCGCGCGCCAGTCGCTGCGCCGGGCTGCCCAGGTCCATCGCCCGCCCGCCACCGGCCACGACCGCCGCGGTCGTGGCCGCGCGCAGGATGTCGTACGCCCGCGTCTTGCACACCAACCGTTCCTCGATCCGCTCGGTGGGCACCGGGTGGTCGGCCAGCGCGTACGCCTGCCGTCTGACCTCGTCGAGTCGGGCGCGCAGGGCACGCGCGGTCTCCTTGGCCGCGGGATCACCGTCCAGCAGGTCGAGGGCCGAGGCGGTGACTCCGAAGACGGCCGGTGAGGCGTTGGTGTTCTTGGGGCGGTCGGTGGCCGCCCAGGTCTCGTACGGCGTCCGCAGCGCCACCGCGTCGTCGGGCAGCCACAGGCCGTCCAGCTCCAGCGACACGGTCCGGGAGGCGGTGAGCGCGGCGAGCCGCATCGGCGGGGAGGGCCGCAGACCGGGCTGCTCGCGTGCCTCGGTGAACGCGAACAGTGCCTCGTCGGTGTCCGTCACCCCGGCCAGCAGCATCATGTCGTTCAGACCCCAGCCCGTGTACCAGGGCACCGTCCCGTCGAAGCGCCAGCCGCCCCGCGCGCGCGTGACCCGGACCGGGACGCGTGGATACGCCCGCAGCTGGGCGTAGGCGACCCCGGACAGCAGCTCCCCGCTCGCCAGCGGGCCCAACAACCGCTCCCGCACGAGCAGTTCGCTCTTGGCCAGGGTCAGCACCGGCGTGTGGTGCTGCGTCTGGACGAACCAGGTCGAGCAGCAGGCCCCGGCCAGGATCTCGGCGGTCTCCCGGGCCACCGAGGCGGGCGCGGCCGACCCGCCGTACTCGACCGGCGCGCTCACCCCGAGCAGCCCCGACCGTTTGATCGCCTCGATGCTGCTCGCCGGCACGCCCTCCTGGTCCACGAGCTCCGCCCGGGGCGCCAGTACCTCGGCTGCCAGCTGCCGGGCGCGGGTGACGAGCGGGTGGGGTGGGGTGGTCATGGGAGGAGTATCCCGTTGTCGTCGTGGCGCGTGTGGATCCGGCGCGCGCCCGTCGAGGTGAGCCCGCGCCGTCACACGCTGAGCGCCTCCCGCACGGACCGCTCGGCGTCCTGCCCGCCCGCGCCGGACGACGTGACCCGCCCGGCCTCCAGGACGAAGTACCGCTGCGCCGCCCGCATCGCGAAGCCGACGTGCTGCTCGACCAGGAGCACCGAGAGGCCACCGCGGGCGGCCAGGGCGAGGATCGTCTCCTCGATCTCGGCCACGACGGAGGGCTGGATGCCCTCGGTGGGCTCGTCGAGAAGCAGGACCCGAGGTTCCGTCACCAGGGCTCGGGCAATGGCGAGTTGCTGGCGCTGACCGCCGGAGAGCAGGCCCGCGCGCCGCCCCGACAGGGCGCGCAGCGCGGGGAACAGGTCCAGCGCCTCGGCGGTCGCCTCCTTGCCGCGTCGCCGTCCGTCCGCGACCAGTTGGAGGTTCTCGGCGGTCGTGAGGTGCGGGAAGGCCTGCTGGCCCTGTGGGACGTAGGCCATGCCGCGCGCCACCCGCTCATGCGGCTTGCGGCGGGTGATGTCCTCGCCATCGAGGCGGACACGGCCGCTCTGCGGCGTGAGCAGTCCGACGGCGGCCCGCAGCAGCGTGCTCTTGCCCGCCCCGTTGTGTCCGAGCACGGCCGCCACGCCGTCGCGCGGGACCTCGACGGACACTCCGTGCAGGACGGAGCTGCGGTGGTAGCCGACGTGTACGTCGTCGATCTCCAGCATCACGCCTCCTGCACGGCGGTCGGTTGTACGGCGGTCGGTTGTACGGCAGTCGGTTCGGGCGCGGTCGTCGTCGTGTCGTCGGTCTCCGTCGTGTCGTCGGTGGCCGCGTGCCCCAGATACACCTCCTGCACCTTCGGATCCGCCTGCACCTCCGCCACTGTCCCCTCGCTCAGCACCTTGCCCGCGTGCAACACGCTGACGCTGCGCGCGAAGGAGCGCATGAAGTCCATGTCGTGCTCGATGACGACCACGGTCCGGTCCTCGCTGATGCGCCGCAACAGCTCGCCGGTGGCCTGCCGTTCGTCGTGGCTCATGCCCGCCACCGGCTCGTCGAGCAGCAACAGCCGTACGTCCTGCACCAGCAGCATGCCGATCTCCAGCCACTGCTTCTGGCCGTGCGCGAGGGTCCCGGCGGGGGAGTCGGCGAGATCGGCGAGCCCGACCGTCTCCAGTGCCTTCGCGACGGACCCCGGCACGTCCTTGCGGCGGCGCAGCATGGTCCACACGCCCCGGCCCGCGCCCGCCGCGATGTCCAAGTTCTGAAGGACCGTCAGTTCCTCGAAGACGGTGGCCGTCTGGAACGTACGCCCGATCCCCGACCGGGCGATCCGGTGCACGCTCCGCCCGAGCAGCTCATCGCCGCCGAAGCGCACCGAGCCCGCCGCTTTCGCCAGGCCGGTGACGGCGTCGACGAGGGTCGTCTTGCCGGCGCCGTTCGGCCCGATGAGGAACCGCAGATCGCCGGGCCGCACGTCGAGGTCCACCCCGTCCACGGCGGTGAATCCGTCGAAGGACACGCGGAGTTGCCGTATCTCCAGTCCTGATGGCTCGCTCATGCTGCTTCTCCCACGGGAAGTGCGGCCGTCGGCTGCCTGCCGGTCCGCCACCGTCGTACGACCCCGGTCAGCGAGGCGAGACCGCCCGGCAGGAACGCCAGCGCCACGATGAACAGCAGCCCCTGGAAGTAGGTCCAGGCCGCCGGGAACTCCTCCGACAGTGCGGTCTTGGCCCAGGCCACGGCGACCGCGCCGAGCACCGCGCCCACCAGGCTCGCCCGGCCGCCCACCGCCGCGCCGATGACGAACTCGATGGACGGCACGATGCCGATCATCGCGGGCGAGATGATGCCGACGGCCGGTACGAACAGCGCGCCCGCCAGCCCCGCCATGCCGGCGGCCACGACGTACGCGACGAGCTTGACGTTCGCCGGGTTGTACCCGAGGAAGCGCACCCGCTCCTCCGAGTCCCGTACGGCGACGAGGAGTTCGCCGAATCGGCTGTGAATCAGCTGGCGGGCGAGGGCGATCAGGGCCAGCAGGCACGCGGCGATGATGAAGTAGACCATCCGCTGGTTGACGGGGTCGTCCAGGTCGTAGCCGAAGAAGCCCATGATGTCGGTGAGTCCGTTGGTGCCACCGGTGGTGGCCTGCTGGCCGATCAGCCAGATCGCGAAGGCCGCGGCGAGTGCCTGGCTGAGGATCGCGAAGTAGGCACCCTTGACCCGGCGCCGGAAAATGAACGAACCCAGGATCGCGGCAACGGCCATCGGCAGCAGCACGGTCGCGGCCAGCGCGAACACGGGGTTCGCGAACGGCTTCCACCACCAAGGGAGTTCGGTGGCGGTGCCGTAGAGCGCCATGAAGTCGGGGAGGTTGCCCGGCCCGGCGTCGGTGATCTTCAGATGCATCGCCATCGCGTAGCCGCCGAGCCCGAAGAAGACACCCTGGCCCAGTGTCAGCAGGCCACCACGTCCCCAGGCCAGGCAGATGCCGACGGCGACCATGGCCGTGCACAGGTATTTGGCGAGCAGCCCGAGCCGGAAGTCGGAGAGGGCGAGCGGGGCGACGGCGAACAGCAGGACGGCGGCCCCCACGAAACCCGCCGCTGCCCGTGCCGACCGGCCTTTCAGAAGGGTCAACCGGCCTTTCAGAAGGGTCATACGAGACTCCTCGTACGCAGTGTGTACAGCCCCTGGGGCCGCCACTGGAGGAACGCGACGATGGCCACGAGGACCAGCACCTTCGCGACGCTGACGGTGGTGGAGTACTCGAGGACGGACTGCAGCACGCCCAGCACGAAGGCGACGATCACACTGCCCTTGAGTTGCCCGATGCCGCCGACCACGATCACCAGGAAGGCGTCGATGATGACGTTGGTGCCCATCGTGGGCCCGATCGGACCGACCAGGGTCAGCGCGACCCCGGCGACTCCGGCGAGGCCGGACCCGAGGAAGAACGCGGTGCGGTCGACGCGGCCGGTGGAGATGCCGGACACCTCGGCGAGGTCCCGGTTCTGCACGACGGCGCGGATACGCCGCCCCAGCGGGGTCAGCCGCAGGGTGAGGGAGAGGGCGACCACCGCGGCGATCGCCAATCCCAGGATGAACAGGCGGCTGTTGGCGAAGGTGAGCGGGTCGTCGCCGCCGATGACGGTGATGTTCCCGGTGAGTACATCGGGCGCACGGGTCTGCACATTGGGTGCGCCGAAAATGTCACGGGCGAGTTGCTGAAGCATCAGTGAGACGCCCCATGTGACGAGAAGTGTGTCGAGTGGCCGGAGATAAAGGCGGCGAATGAGCAGCCATTCCAGCAGCGCGCCGAGCGCCCCCGACACGAGAAAGGCGACGGGCAGCGCGACCAGGAGCGAAAATCCCGCGCTGGAAATGGACTTCTGGAGGACATAGGTGGTGTAGGCGCCGGCCATGATGAACTCGCCGTGGGCCATGTTGATGACATTCATCTGGCCGAAGGTGAGCGAGAGGCCGAGCGCGATGAGCAGCAGAACGGCACCGATGCTGATGCCGGTGAACGTCTGCCCGAGGATCACGGTCATGCGGCGACTCCGGGGAGGCGGGACGCGGGGGCCGCTTCGCGAAGGGCCCCCGCGCGCGGGTGATCAGGAGAGGCCGGAGGCCCAGTCGTACCCCTTCAGGTACGGGTCCGGCTTGATCGGCTTGCCGGAGTCCCAGACCTGCTCGATCAGCCCGTCGGAGCCGATCTTGCCGATGCGGGCGGTCTTGTAGATGTGCTGGCTCGCACCGTCCACGGTGACCTTGCCCTCGGGCGCGTCGAAGGTGATCCCGTCGGAGGCCGCCTTGACCTTCTCGGGGTCGAACGACTTCGCCTTCTCGACCATCGCCTTCCACAGGTAGACCGAGGTGTACGCGGCCTCCATCGGGTCACTGGTCGGCTTGTCCTGGCCGTACTCGGCCTTGTACGCCTTCACGAACTTGGCGTTCGCGGCGCCCGCGGTGGTCTGGTAGTAGTTCCACGCCGTCAACTGGCCCGCCAGGTACTGCGCTCCGATCGACTTGACCTCCTCCTCGGCGATCGACACCGAGACGACCGGCATGCCCGTGGCGGTCAGGCCCGCGGACTTGTACTCCTTGAAGAAGGCCACGTTCGAGTCGCCGTTGAGGGTGTTGAAGACCGCGTCCGCCTTCGATGCCTTCACCTTGTTGGCGATCGTGCTGAACTCGGTGGAACCCAGCGGCGCGTAGTCCTCGCCGAGCACCGTCATGCCGTTGGCCTTGGCGTACGCCCTGATCTCCTTGTTGGCGGTGCGCGGGAAGACGTAGTCGCTGCCGACCAGGTAGATCTTCTTCTTGCCCTGGCTCTTGAGGTAGTCGAGGGCCGGGATGATCTGCTGGTTGGTGGTCGCGCCTGTGTAGAAGATGTACGGGGACTCCTCGAGCCCCTCGTACTGCACGGGGTAGAACAGCAGCGACTTGTTCTTCTCGAAGACCGGCTTGACGGCCTTGCGGCTCGCGGAGGTCCAGCAGCCGAAGGTGGCCGCGACCCGGTCCTCGCTGATGAGCTTCTGCGCCTTCTCGGCGAAGGTCGGCCAGTCGGAGGCGCCGTCCTCGCTGACCGGCTTGATCTTCTTGCCGAGCACCCCGCCCGAGGCGTTGATCTCTTCGATCGCCAGCTTCAGCGAGTCGCGTACGGTCACCTCGCTGATCGCCATCGTGCCGGAGAGCGAGTTGAGCAGTCCGACCTTGACGGTGTCGCCGCTCACGTCCGCCTCTGCGGCCTTGTCGGACGTACCGCCCGCGTCGGTCTTGGCACCGCACGCGGAGAGCGCGACGACCGCCGTGAGCGCCGCCGTGCCGGCCATCAGTCGGCGTCGGAGAATATTGGAACCGCTGGAACCGCTGGAACCGCTGGACAAAAGAACCCCCTCGGGCTGTGGAGGAGACGACCTCCTGAAGTGCGGTCCACAGCCTCAAGTCGCCCTGTTTCCAAAGCGTTTCAGGATACTTTCCCGGCGGTATCTTCCCGCTCTCATGGGGCATTCGCTCGGCGTTCTCAGGGCAACAAAAAATGCCCGGGGCTGAATTCGGAACCTGGATTCACAAATTGCCCGAGGCATTCTAGTTACTTCCTGTGGGAAGTATCTTGGTGCGGCAGCGAGCATGTCAAGAGGGGGAATCGTGAAGATCGAGTTCGGCGACCACGTCGAAGTCCACCCCGTCCGCACACGCCAGATAGATCCGCTGCCGTACGTGGCTGCCGCGCAGGTGGAGCAGCCCGCGCGGTCCCTCGTACGACACGGTGTCGGCCGCCGCTCCGATCGCCGACACCTCGAGCGTCCCGGCCCGGGAGATGAGCGCGGCGAGCAACAGGACGCCCTCGTAACAGGATTCGCCGAGACTTCCCAGGGCCGGCGCCTCGATCCCGTACCTCCTGGTGTACTGGCCGTGGAAGTCGAGGGTGTCCTGATTCGCGAGCGAGGCGAAGAAACCCGCGGTGCTGTAGAGGTCCGACGTGGTGCTCGGCCCGCTGGCCATCAACATGTTCTCGTCCATCAGCGTGCTGAGCCGAAGGCACCGCTCGTCCAGCCCGGCCGCCGCGAACGCCCGGTTGAAGCGCACCGCGTCACTGCCCACGAGCAGCATCAGGACGGCGTCCGCGTCCGACCGTTCGATGCGGCGCAGTACCCCGTCGAAGTCGTGCGTGCCGAGCGGCAGATAGGCCTGACCGCAGACCCCGCCCCCGAACTCGCGGGCGTAACCACCCGCCGCGCGGGCGGTCCGGCGGGGCCACACATAGTCGTTGCCCACGACGAACCAGCGGCGCACCCCGCGTTCGTGCGTCAACAGGCCCATCGCGGGACGAAGTTGGTCACGTGGCGTCTCGCTGGTGAGGAAGACTCCGGCGGTGTGCTCGCCGCCTTCGTAGAGCGCGGTGTAGACGTAGGGGACCCGATGCGCGATCCTCGGCGCCAGCGCCTGCCGCACGGAGGAGATGTGCCAGCCAGTGACGCCCTGGACGACGCCCAGGTCCACCAGTGCCTCGACGTGGTCGGCGATGTCGCGCGGCGGGGCGCCGCCGTCGACGGGCAGCAGCCGCAGCTCCTTGCCGAGGACGCCGCCCGCGCGATTGACCTCCTCCGCGGCCAGTTGCGCGCACAGTTCGCACGTGGGCCCGAAGATGCCCGCCGGGCCCTGGAGGGGAAAGACGAGCGCCACGCTGAGCACGGAGTCGTCGGCCGTGAACCAGTCGAGCGGAGGGGGATGGCTCCGGAACATGGCGTCATGATTTCGGGTCCCCCCGGTGAACTCCAGTCCGTCTCATACGATGGGTGCACCTCGTGACCAAGGAGCAGGATGGGTAGCCGATCCCCGCGTCAGTCTCACGACCTGGTGCAGCTCTTGACGCGGGCCGAGCGGCTGGCTGCGCGCCGCCTCCAGGCCGTCCTGGACGAGGACGGCTGCTCGCTCGATGCCTGGCGGGTGCTGGCCCTGCTCTCCGACGGCGAGGGGCACCACATGACGGCCGTCGCCGAGGCCGCCTTCCTGCCGCCCGCGACACTGACCAAGCTCGTGGACCAGCTCGTCGACCAGAACCTCGTGCATCGCCGCGTCGACCCGCTCGACCGGCGCCGCATCCTGGCCCACCTCACCCCGCGCGGCCAGACGTACTGGCGCCGCCTCGACCGCGAGGTCCGTGGCCGGTGGCCGGTGCTGAGTGACGGCGACGACGAACTGCTGCGGGCCCTGCTGGGCCGTCTGGTGGACACGCTCGAGTCGGTCGACGCGGAGTCCGCTCTCTGAGACGCTCATCTCGCGGACAGCAGGTCCCCAATAAATTCCGGGCAGGGGAAAAAGGTTGGTATATGCATCCAGCTGGCCCTGGCGGCCCGCCGCCGACATCGCGGTCCCGCCTGGAGAAGCCGCTCGGCTGAGGCGGGCCGTCCCGATGGTGCCCCTGGCAGGTCGACGACCGGTCAGGGGCACCGCGATGTCCGCCAACCGCCTTCGGGTGTCCGGCACTTGGCTGCCAACGTTGTCAGGTCTGACTGGTCTACACCCTTGACTGGTACATACCAAAGGGGTTGAGTGTGCCTTCACACCCCCCACCACGGCCGCCCCCGACGCCGTGGCCGGCCCCGCCGGCACGTGCGCTCAAGGCTCCGCTCCGCGCTGCCCTTGTCCGGGTGCGGCCGTGCTCCGCAAAGGAGTTGACCTGTGTCACCTGTGTCGAGGCGCCCCTTCTCCGCAGTCCTGACCGTACTCGCCCTCGCGGCCGCCACCCCGGTGCTCCTGCCGGCCTCCGACGCGTCCGCCGCGGCCTGTTCGAGCTATCCCAGCTGGGTCGCGGGAAGGTCGTACGTCACTGGCAACATCGTCCGCTACACCGACGGCAAGGCCTACATCGCCGAGCACGACAACCCGGGCTACGACCCCATCATCAGCACCTGGTACTGGGAGCCGTACGCCTGCGACGGCGGCTCCACGAATCCGTCCGACGGCTTCGTGGTCAGCGAGGCGCAGTTCAACCAGATGTTCCCGAACCGGAATTCCTTCTACACCTACAGCGGGCTGAGGGCGGCGATGAGTGCCTATCCGGCGTTCGCCAACACCGGCAGCGACACCGTGAAGAAGCAGGAAGCCGCCGCCTTCCTCGCCAACGTCAACCACGAAACCGGCGGTCTGGTGTACATCGTGGAGCAGAACACCGCCAACTACCCGACCTACTGCGACTGGAGCCAACCCTACGGCTGCCCGGCCGGCCAGTCCGCGTACTACGGCCGCGGTCCGATCCAGCTCAGCTGGAACTTCAACTACAAGGCCGCGGGCGACGCGCTCGGCATCGACCTCCTCAACAACCCCTACCTGGTGCAGAACGACGCCTCCGTGGCCTGGAAGACCGGCCTGTGGTACTGGAACACACAGTCGGGCCCCGGCACGATGACGGGTCACAACGCCATGGTCAACGGCGCGGGATTCGGTCAGACGATCCGCAGCATCAACGGCTCCCTGGAGTGCGACGGCAAGAACCCGGCGCAGGTGCAGAGCCGGGTGGACGCGTATCAGCGGTTCGTCCAGATTCTCGGGACCACGGCGGGCGGCAATCTCTACTGCTGACCACAACGAACGGTCGTCCAAGCGGAATTCAAGGGCCAGGAGGAATCCGTAGGCCCTGTGCGAAACTGCCGCGATGACCTCAGAGACGAGCACCGCGGCAGCCGCCGGCACCTGGAACTTCGGAGATCTCACCGTCAACCGCATCGGTTTCGGCGCGATGCGGTTGACGGGCAGCGCGGCGTTCCACCTGGGCACGGCGAGCGACCGTGACCGGTCGATCGCCGTGCTGCGGCGCGCGATCGAGCTGGGCGTCAACCACATCGACACCGCCGCCTTCTACTTCTCGGCGCTGCGTTCCGCGAACGAGCTGATCAACAGCGCGCTTCGCCCGTACGCGGACGACTTGGTGATCGTCACGAAGGTCGGCCCGTACCGGGACTACGCGGGGGAGTGGGGTGCCGCCGCCCGGCCCGACCAGCGGCGTTCCCACGTCGAGGAGAATCTGCGCCAGCTCGGCCGGGATCACCTCGACGTGGTGAATCTGCGCCGGATGCGGCAGGACTCCATCGCCGAGCACTTCGGCGCGCTCGCCGAACTGCGCGAGGCGGGCCTGATCCGGCACCTCGGCATCTCCGACGTCGCACCCAAGCACCTGGCGGAGGCACAGGCGATCGCCCCCGTGGTGTGTGTGCAGAACCAGTACGGGCTCGGCGCCCCGGACCCCGAGACGGACGAGCTCCTGCGGATGTGCGGGGAACAGGGCGTCGCGTTCGTCCCGTTCTTCGCGATCGCGGGCAAGGGCGGCGCGCGGGGTCCGCGCGGCACGGACGACGACGAGGTACTCGCCGTCGCGCGTGCGCAGGGCGCGACGCCCGCGCAGGTCCGCCTGGCGTGGACGCTGGGTCGGGGCCCGCACGTGCTCGCCATCCCCGGCACCGGGAACCCGGACCACTTGGCCGAGAACGTCGCCGCGGGCGCGCTCCGGCTCACCGACGCCGAGATGGCCCGCCTCGACGCGCTGCACCTGCGGGGCGAGTGAGGTTCGTGTGCGCGCCGTCGGCTGCGGTTGCCCTGCGCGCAGCCCCGGCACTCCGGCGCCGCGCCCGCCGACCCGGAGCCGCCGCCCGCCCGTGGAAGCCCAGCGGGCGGACGACCGGCGCCGAGCCGTCGCAGGGCGAGCGACCCCCTACGGGGTCAGCCCAACTGCTCGTGCAGGAAGGCCACCGTGCTCGCCCAGGCCCGCGTGGCCGACTGGGGGTCGTACGTCTCGGGGCGGCCGTCATTGAAGAAGGCGTGCCGGGCGGGGTAGAGGCGGAAGTCCGGCGTGATGCCGGACTGCTGCTGGACCGCCTCGCTCAGCTGCTCCAGGCCCTCCGTGGGGATGCTCGTGTCGAGTTCGCCGTAGTGGCCCAGGATCTGTGCCTTGAGGCCGGAGAAGTCGGGCCGCTCGCCCTGGATCACACCGTAGAACGGCACCGCAGCGCTGACGCGAGGGTCGGCCGCGGCCTGGTAGAGGACGAAGCCGCCGCCCATGCAGAAGCCGACCGAACCTACCGTGTCCGAGGTGACCTCGGGCAGGCCGAGCAGGTGGTCGACCGCGCCGGAGAGCAGCTCGACACCGCGCGACACCGGCAGCTCCTTCATCATCCGGAAGGCCTCGCCGCTGTCATGGGCGACATTGCCGCCGTACAGGTCGGGCGCGAGCGCCACGAAACCTTCCGCGGCCAGCCGGTCCGCGACATCGGCGATGTGGTCGGTCAGGCCCCACCACTCCTGGATGACGATCACGCCGGGCCCCTGCCCGGAGGCCGGCAGCGCCAGATTGCCGTGCGCGGTGGTCCCGGCGCTGGGAAACGTCACGTTCTGATGGGCCGGGGCGCCGGTCGACTTCGGTAGCTCGGACATGGCAGTCAACTCCTGTGGAGGCAGCGTCAGGTGGGGGCATGGTGGGTCGGTCCCCGAGTCGATCTCCACGATGCCATGCATGGGTGCGGTGCTTCCTCCCGGCCCGCACGACACGGCGCACGGTCACCTTCGGCAACAAGCCGTACGTCAGGACGGGCAGCGGGACGGGCTGTCGGACGCCCCCTCGGTGACCGGCTTGCTCGCCGGACCCCGACCACTCGACCGGATGTCGTACCCTACGTGTTACGTATAACCCCGGAGAGGCCCTGATGAGACACATCGCCCTGGTCACCCTCGTCGTCGACGACTACGACGAGGCGATCCGCTTCTACACCGAAGCCCTCGGATTCCGGCTCGTCGAGGACGCGCCGCGGCCCGACGGATCCCGCTGGGTCGTCGTCGAGCCGGACACGGAAGGCCAGGGCACCGGACTGGTACTGGGCCGTGCCAAGGACGAGGCGCAGCGCGGCCGGATCGGTGACCAGACCGGCGGGCGTGTGGGCTTCTTCCTGCACACCGACGACTTCGCCCGCGACTACGCGCGTATGCGTGCCGCGGGCGTGACCTTCCTGGAGGAGCCGCGCCACGAGCCCTACGGCTCGGTCGTCGTCTTCCAGGACCTGTACGGCAACCGCTGGGACCTGCTTCAGCCCGCCGCACAGTAGCCATCCCCGCCCGTAGCCACCCTCTGAACAACCTGCCGAGGAACGACACGCATGACCGCGCCCCGCATCGACATCGACACCATCCGCCGTCTCCCCAAGGCCGTCCTGCACGACCACCTCGACGGCGGTCTGCGCCCCGCCACCCTCGTGGAGCTCGCGGAGACGGTCGGCCACACCCTGCCCACCACCGACCCGGACGCGCTGGCCGCCTGGTACTACGAGGCCGCCAACTCCGGTGACCTGGTGCGCTACATAGCCACCTTCGAGCACACCCTCGCCGTGATGCAGACCCGCGAGGGCCTGCTGCGCACCGCCGAGGAGTACGTGCTCGACCTGGCCGAGGACGGTGTCGTCTATGGCGAGGTGCGGTACGCGCCCGAGCTGATGGTGAACGGCGGGCTGACCCTGCCCGAGGTCGTCGAGACCGTTCAGGAGGGCCTGGCGGCCGGCATGGCCAAGGCGGTGGCCGCGGGCACCCCGGTCCGTGTCGGCACCCTGCTCTGCGGGATGCGCATGTTCGACCGCACCCGTGAGATCGCCGACCTCGCCGTGGCGTTCCGGGACGGCGGCGTCGTCGGCTTCGACATCGCCGGCGCGGAGGACGGCTTCCCGCCCGCCGACCACCTGGCTGCCTTCGAACACCTGCGCGGCGAGAGCGTCCCGTTCACCATCCACGCCGGTGAGGCCCACGGCCTGCCCAGCATCCACCAGGCCCTGCAGGTCTGTGGCGCTCAGCGCATCGGCCACGGCGTCCGCATCACCGACGACATCGTCGACGGCAAGCTCGGCCGCCTCGCGGGCTGGGTGCGCGATCGCCGCGTCGCCCTGGAGATGTGCCCCACCTCCAACCTGCAGACGGGCGCGGCCACCTCCATCGCGGAGCACCCCATCACCACCCTGCGCGACCTCGGCTTCCGCGTCACCCTCAACACCGACAACCGTCTGGTCTCGGGGACGACGATGACCCGCGAGATGTCACTGCTGGTCGAGGAGGCGGGCTGGGGTGTCGAGGACCTGCGCACGGTCACGGTGAACGCGATCAAGAGCGCGTTCATCCCGTTCGACGAGCGGGGCGCCCTCCTCAAGGACGTGGTCCTGCCCGGTTACGAAGCCGCGCTCTGAAGGAGCCCGCGGACGTAGGCGGCCTGGCCGGCATGCTGCAGATTGTCGGCCAGGACGCTCACCAGCCGTACACCCAAGGTGACCGCCGGGGTCCACCGCTCGTCCACGACCTGCTCCAGGTCCTTGGCGGTCAGCCCGCGCACGAACCCCAGGCTCTGTTCGTGCACGGCGTCGTAGTACCCGACCAGCAGGTCGCCGGAGTCCACCCGGACCTTGGCCACCTTCCGGGTGCTGTGACCGTAGCCCGTGTCCAGGCGGGGCAGGTCGAGACCGAAGCGCTTGTCCCAGCCCTGTGCCGGCCAGACCTGGTCCAGTCCGGCGGCGTCGGCGACATGGTCGTCCTGGACGCGGGTGAGATGCCAGATCAGCCATGAGATGGAGTTGGCGTCGGCAGTGGGGCGGGCATTGAGGTCGTCCGGGGCCAGCCCGTCGACGACGGCGTGGACCTCTTCCTGGATGCGGCTGTACGCGTCGATGAGGATGTCCTTGGCATGCATGGGTCCACCATCGCGCACCGCGGTCCCTCACGCGTCCGGAATCCCACTCCCGTGGAAGCCGAGCGGCACCCGGCCCGGCCATTGGATCCGGGCGACCGGCTCGCCCGTGAAGTCCTGTGGGCGGCCAGGATCACCAGGTCGGCCGCCCCGCGATCCGGGTTGTGCACGTAGGCGATTTCATAGCCGTCGTCCTCGGCTCGCGCCCCTCCGAGGGGACGAAGACGGCTTCCCCCGCGGCGGCGTCCCGTAGCAGCCGGTGGACCTGTGTGGTGCCGCGGAACAGGTCGTGCTTGATCAGGGGGTTGCCGAAGGCGCGGTCGGGGGGGTGCCGCCGCCGTCAGGTACGCGAGCGTCCTGTCGACGGCGGCCGTGTAGGCGTACCGGTGCCGCCGGGACACCAACGCCTCGTGGACGTGAGGGAATTTTTGCGGCCGGTCGTCGAGTTTCGTCGTCCATACCCCGCCGCGGACCGGGTCGAAGGTCCAGCGTTCGAGCGAGGAGTGCTGGAGCCCCTCCAGGGGTGGTGTCAGCCCCCGTCCTGCGAGGTGTCGAGGAGGACCATCAGGGCCCGGGCCGCCGGACTGGTGGCACCCTGCGGCGGGAGCATGGCGACCGTCTCGTACGACGCGTCACGGGCGCCCTTCAGGGGCAGCGAGGTGAGATCGCCGGCCTCCCGCTTGAGGCCGAAGTGCCGTGGTACGACGGCGACGCCGAGGCCCTCGGAGACGAGCTCCAGGAGGCTGTGCACGTCGCTGACCTCGAGTGTCACGGTCCGGTGGACGCCCGCGGCGGCGAAGGCCGCGTCGGTGGTGCGGCGCGGTCCCCAGTCCGGGTGGAAGTCGACGAAGGCCTCGCCGCCCAGTTCCTCGGGCGTGACCACGGCGGCGGTCGCGAGGTGGTGCGTGGGATGGCAGAGCACGGTCATCGGCTCGCTGGTCAGCGGGACGGAACGCAGCTGCTCGGTGTCGGCCCGGGTCTTGACGGCGAAGGCCAGGTCGAGACGCCCCGCCGCGACCTCCTCGGCCAGCGCGCCGGACCCGGCCTGCCGCAGCCGGATCTCGACATCAGGGTGGCGTCGCCGGAACGCGGCGAGGAGCCTCGCCACATGCACTCCGGCGATGCACTGCTCGGTGCCGAGGGAGAGCGTGCCCCGCAACAGACCCTGCGCGGCGGCGACGGCGTCATGGGCCGCGCGGACCTGCGCGAGGATCCGCTCGGCCTCGCCCAGCAGGGCCCGACCCGCCTCCGTGAGCGTGACACGGCGGGTGGTGCGGACGAACAGCGGCGCTTGAAGCTCCCGCTCCAGGGCGCGGATCGAGGAGGACAGGCCCGACTGCGACACCATCAGCCGCTCCGCCGCCCGGGTGAAGTGCTGATCCTCGGCGACCGCGACGAAATGCTGAAGATGACGCAGTTCCATGGCGAACCAGCCTAATCGCTGAAGGAAGGGACGCACACAGCCGCTGACCGAGCCGTGGAGGGACGGGAGCGGTCGCCGATTGAGAAGCGCCGTCGCTGAATCCCATCCGATTCTCCCGTTGGACCTCCGCCGCAGGCGCGCGCGAGAGTGGAGACCTGTTTTCCCGGCCTCTCAGGAGTACGCGTTGTACACCGCACACCCCGACCGTTACGCGGACATGCCCTACCGGCGCACCGGACGCAGCGGACTGAAGCTGCCCGCGCTGTCGCTCGGCCTGTGGCACAACTTCGGCCCCGACCGGCCGGTGGAGACCCAGCGCGCGATCCTGCGTCGTGCCTTCGACCTCGGCGTCACCCACTTCGACCTGGCGAACAACTACGGTCCGCCGCCCGGCGCCGCCGAGTTCGCCCTCGGCGACGCGCTGAAGGCGGACTTCGCGCCCTACCGCGACGAGCTGGTCATCTCCACCAAGGCCGGATACCTGATGTGGCCGGGCCCGTACGGCGAATGGGGCTCGCGCAAGTACCTGCTGTCCTCGCTCGACCAGAGCCTGGCCCGGATGGGCCTCGACCACGTGGACATCTTCTACTCGCACCGCCCCGACCCGGAGACTCCCCTGGAGGAGACGATGGGCGCCCTGCACTCGGCGGTCCAGCAGGGCAAGGCGCTGTACGTCGGCGTCTCCAACTACTCGCCGGAGCAGACCCGTGAGGCCGCCCGCATCCTGGCCGACCTGGGTACCCCGCTCCTGATCCACCAGCCCCGCTACTCGATGCTCGACCGCCGCCCCGAGGACGGGCTCCTGGACGCGCTGGACGAGCTGCAGGTCGGCTCCATCGCCTACTCCCCGCTGGAGCAGGGCCTGCTCACCAGCCGCTACCTCGACGGCATCCCGGAGGGCTCGCGCGCCGCGAGCGACAGCCCCTTCCTGAGCGCGGACACGGTCACCGCCGATCTCGTGGGGAAGCTGCGCGCCCTCGACGAGATCGCCAAGTCCCGCGGCCAGTCCCTGGCGCAGATGGCCCTGGCCTGGGTCCTGCGCGGCGGCCGGGTGACCTCCGCCCTGATCGGCGCGAGCAGCCCCCAGCAACTGGAGGACAGCGTGACGGCCATCCGCGCCCTGGACTTCGACCCGGCGGAGCTGGCCCGGATCGACGCCATCATCAAGCCGTAAGGCCTGGGGCCTGTCCGGCGGATCACGCCGGTGAGCGGGGTCTGGCACGCCGATCTGCGGCGTTGTCGCCGGTTGCCGACTCCCCCACTCTCGGCTTCGCTCGAGCGGGGGGACCCCATCGCGTCGACGCCCTCCTCCGCCTTGCAGCTCGACGCACCACACCCCGCTCACCTGCGCTGAGGCGCCGTCGCTTCCCTCCGACCTGATCCGCCGGACAGGCCCTGGTGATCAGGCGGTGAGGCGCTCACTGAGCTCCCAGAGGCGGTCGGCGGCCTCCAGATCGACGGCGTACGGCACCACACCCGCCTTCCAGGACCTGTTCATGAGGGTCCACTCCTGCCCCTCCTGTGCGGACATGAGGGGCGCGATGTCGCTGTTCTCGCAGTAGACACCGCCCTTCCCGTCGAGCAGGGGGCTGGTCGCGCACCACACACTGGTGGCCGCCCCCTGCTCGACGGTCTTCAACTGCCGCTCCGGGTCGAGGACGGGCCTGCCGTCCGCGTCGAGCACCCCGACGGCCCTCAGGTCCTCCTCGGCGAGGTACTTCTTCAGACCGGTGTCGACGATGCTCCCCGGGTGGAGGGCGAAGGCCCGCACCCCGTCGGCCCTGCCCCGCGCGTCGAGCGCGAGCGCGAAGAGGATATTGGCCGTCTTCGACTGCCCGTAGGCGGCCCAGCGGTCGTACTCGTGGTGCTCGAAGTGCGGGTCGTCGAACAAGACGGGCGAGAACCGGTGCCCCCAGGAGGACACCGAGACGACCCGGGCCCCGTGCGCGCGCCGACTTCGCGGCCGACCAGCTCGCCCAGCTCATGTTCGTCCAGGTCCTACGGGCCTATCTCGCGGACGCCGACGCTCTCCCGGCCGGACGCCTGCGCGCCCTCGCCGATGAGCGCATCGCCCCTGCCCTGCGTCTCATGCACACCGATCCGGGTCGCCCCTGGCAGCTGGAGGAGCTCGCCAGGGCGGCGGCCATGTCCCGGACGACGTTCGCCCAGCGCTTCCGGGCGGTGGCGGGCGTGCCGCCCCTGACGTACCTGCTCGACTGGCGCATGAGCGTCGCCCGGCGCGCCCTGCGGGACGGCGAGACGTCCGTGGCGGCCCTCGCCCAGAAGGTCGGCTACACCTCCGAGAGCGCGTTCAGCAACGCCTTCAAGCGGACGACCGGCCTCGCCCCGCGGCGCTGTCGGGACGTCGCGCGGACGGCCCTGACGAGCTGAGGCGCTCCTCGAGGCGGACAGGCCCTAGGCCAGCCCTAGGCCCTGTCCGGCGGATCATGCCGGAGACGCGGGGTCTGGCACGCCGATCTGCGGCGTTGTCGTCGGTTGCCGACTCCCCCAAGTTCTCGGCTTCGCTCGAACAGGGGGGACCCCCATCGCGTCGACGCCCTCCTCCGCCTTGCAGCTCGACGCACCAGACCCCGCTCACCTGCGCTGACAGGGCGCCGCTGCTTCCCTCCGACCTGATCCGCCGGACAGGCCCTAGGCCGGAACGCGGTCCAGGAACCCGTACACACTCCGGATCCGGTCCTCGCCGTCCAGGGTGATCACGTCGAATCCGGCGACGGGCGCCGAGCCGTCCGCGTCGTTGACCAGTTCCCAGCCGAAGCGGGCTGTGTCGTGGTGCCCGTCGACGGCGCCCGTGAGGCGGAAGGAGAATCCCGGGAACTGCTCGTGCGCCGCCGCGATCACGGCAGCGATCTCGTCGTGCCCGCGGACATCGGCCAGCGGGTCGGTGTAGCCGCCGTCCGCGGTCCAGGCGGCGGCGACCGCCTTGGCGAGCGCGTCCCGCTCGCCCGCGTTCCAGGCCTCGAAGTAACGGGCGACGGCATTCCGGTAACGGTCGTCGGCTGCGAACATGGTTGATCAACCTCCGTTGAGAAATCGGGTACGTGCTGGTCGGAGACCGAATTCCGAGGTGCGGGTGCCCCCTGGAATCCGGTACCGCAACCATGCCCGCCGCGTCCCCAGGGCGTCGATTACCTCCCGGGTAAGGGCGGCGGATCGCCTTTCGGCCAAACCGAGCGGTGAATATGCCAGGAGACTGGCTGGAATGACATGGTGACAGAGTGTCAGGGGTGGCGATACTCGATTAGTAGGGCGATTCCGCCACGCCTGAGCAACATCAATATGCGCAACAGAAGAGCCGCACGCAGTAAATGAGCCGCAGGGAAAGCGAGGCCGGGCCGGCAGCGAGCGTTGCAATGGGGGAGCGATCGTGCACGACGAATTCCTGTGCCATGTCACCGCATACGGAATATGCGGAGGTCGACGCGTCGGCGTCCCCCTGGGGACCTATCGCGCGCCCACGCTGGCGCTTGCTCTGTGGTGGATGCGCGATCGCGCCTCGTGGATGGCCGAGCGGCTCGATCCACAGCCCGAGGACCCGACCTTCCCGCCGAACTCGATCGCGCCGGTCGCGAACACCGTCCCGGACGTGCCGGCCCTGCTGCGGGCCTGGTGCGGTGACGCGGTCCAGCAGGAGCTGGTGGCCGAGGAGTTGGCCGCCGGCAAGCTCGTCCGTATCGCCACCAGCGACGACACGACCGAGTACGAACTGCTGGCCGAATCCGTGGACGCGCTGCGCATGCAGCGTACTGCCGCCGCGCTCGGCACCTCCGCAGCCTGACGGTGCCGGTCGGCGACCGCGACGGCCGGCTGCTCGCGGAACTCGGTCGCGGCCTGTCGTGGACGCGGCTCCTCAAGGTCCGATCAGGCGCGTATGTGAACGAATAGCTAGAATTCTGGCATGGCAGAGCGGCCGGTCGGTCCGACTGCGCCCGAACTCGTACTCGAAACCGAGACGGGCTCCACGGTGATGAGTCCGAGCCGCGACTATCACATCGGGCGTGACCCGCTGAGCGACGTCGTCATCGAGGATGTCCAGGTCTCGTGGCACCACGCGGTGCTTCGGCCCGCGGCCGGCCACTGGAGGCTCGAGGACGAGAACAGCACGAACGGCACCTACGTCGACGGCCGCCGCGTCGACGAGTGGGGCGTCGGCCCGGGTAGTGTCATCCGCTTCGGCAGCGCGTCCGAGGGCCCCCGGGTGATACTCGTCGCCCTGACGCCGGTACGTCCCTCGGCCGTCTCACATCCCTCGGCGACCGGTGCCTTTCGGCAGCCCGCCACCGTGCGGCCGCTGCCCACCCGCACCGTGCGCATCGGCCGTGGCGACGACAACGAACTGCTCGTCGACGACCTGTCCGTCTCCCGGCACCACGCCGCGCTGCTGGCCCACCAGGATGGGACGTACGAGATCGTGGACCTCGGCAGTCACAACGGCACGTTCCTCAATGGCCGGCCCGTCGCCCGCGCCCCGGTCACGCCCCGTGACATCGTCGGTATCGGCCACTCCGCGTTCTGCCTCGTCGGCGACCAACTGCAGGAGTACGTCGACACCGGCGAGGTCTCCCTCGATGTCCAGGACTTGACGGTCGCCGTCGACCGCGGCCGCACAACGCTCCTCGACCAGGTGTCCTTTCCCGTGGGAGGGAAAAGCCTGCTCGCCGTCGTCGGCCCCAGCGGCGCCGGAAAGTCCACGCTCCTCAACGCCCTGACCGGGCAGCGCCCCGCCGACCACGGCAGGGTCCTGTACGACGGCCGCGACCTCTACAGCGACTACGCCGAACTGCGCACGCGCATCGGCCTCGTGCCGCAGGACGACATCCTGCACACCCAGTTGACGGTGAGCCGGGCCCTCACCTACGCCGCCGAGCTGCGCTTCCCGCAGGACACCGCGGAGGCGGAGCGCCGGGCCCGGGTCGACGAGGTGATCGTCGAACTGGGCCTGGAGCAGCGGACCGCGCACCCCATCCGCAACCTGTCGGGCGGCCAGCGCAAGCGCGTCAGCGTGGCCCTCGAACTGCTGACCAAGCCGTCGCTGCTGTTCCTCGACGAGCCGACGTCCGGCCTCGACCCCGGTATGGACCGCTCCGTGATGCGCATGCTGCGCGGCCTCGCCGACGACGGCCATACGGTCATCGTGGTCACCCACAGCGTGCTCAGCCTCGACGTCTGCGACCGGCTCCTCGTGCTCGCGCCGGGCGGCAAGGTCGCGTACTACGGACCGCCCGACGACACCCTCGCCTTCTTCGGCTACGAGCAGTGGCCCGAGGCCTTCGAGGCCTTCGAGCGGGACCAGGGCCGGGACTGGGCGGGAGAATACCGGGACTCGCCGTTCCACCGGCAGTACGTCGACAAGTCCAGCGAGCAGCCGCATCGGCCGCGCGCCCTCGCGGCCGCGGCCGTCGGACCGCCGCCCAAGGCCCAGAGCTGGGGCGCGCAGGTCGGCACGCTGGTCCGCCGCTACACGGCCGCGCTCAGCGCCGACCGGACCTTCCTCGCCGTCATCGTCGTGCTGCCCTTCGTGATGGGCGTGATGGCCCGCGCGCTGGCCGGAAGCAGGCTGACCCGGGAGACGGCGATGAACGCGCTGCTCATCCTGTGCGTCGGTGGGGTCCTGACGGGCGCGGCCAACGCCGTGCGCGAACTGGTCAAGGAGCGGGTGATCTACCAGCGCGAGCGGGCCTTCGGCCTGTCCCGATCGGCGTACCTGATGTCGAAGGTCGTGGTCCTCGGCACCGTCACCGTGTTCCAGGCGGTCGTCCTCACCCTTGTCTCCCTGTTCGGCGTCGACCTCAACGCACCCCGCGGGAAGGGCGTCCTCATGCCGCCGCTCGTGGAGATCACGGTGGCCGTGGCCCTGCTCGCCTTCACGGCGATGATGCTCGGCCTCCTCGTGTCCGCCCTGGTGCGCAAGGAGGAGGTCACCATGCCGCTGCTGGTACTGCTCGCGATCGTTCAAGTGGTCTTCTGCGGCGCACTGTTGAAGCTGAACGGAGTGCCCGGCATCGAGCAGTTGTCCTGGCTCGTCGCCTCGCGCTGGGCCCTGGGCGCGATGGCCGGGACCATCGGACTGGCCCGGATCGTCCCCGGGGACCTGACCGCGGATCCACTGTTCAGGCACTCGACCGGAGTGTGGCTGCTCAACGTGGGCATGCTGGTCGTGCTCGCGGTCGTCTTCGGCATGGTGGTGGCCTGGCTGCTGCGACGCCGCGAACCCGCCGTCATGCGGAGGTAGGCGCGATGACGACTCCCGACTCCGCCCAGGTGACGAGTCCAGGCTTCCGCCCGACGCATGTCGTCCCCGGGGATGGCCTGCAGGCCTGGGAGGCCCCGGACCCGTCCCGTCCCACCGTGCCGCTGGACGCGCTGCTCCCGGTCCAGCTCGTCGAACGACTCGGCGACTGGGGGAGGATCGTGTGCGCCAACGGGTGGTCGGCCTGGGTCGACGGCCGACTGCTGGTCGCGGTGCCGCAGTCGCCGCCCGAGGCGGGCGGCGCACTCACCCGTACGGACGATCCCCGCCCTCTCCTCGCCCGTGCCGAGGCGGTGCTCAGCCGTTATCGGAGCGCGGTGGAGGACCGCGCGGCCGGGCGTATCGACGGGGGGTCCTTCCGGGGCCTTACCCAGGGCCGGCGGATCGGCGTGGTCGTCGACGGCGAGTCCCTCTGGCTGTACGACGCCGAGCACGAGGGATGGGTGTACTGCGACGGGACGGCGCTGAGCACCTATGCGGTCGATGCTGATCCGGTACCGAGCCGGGGGTCGGCCACGCTCGAACAAGAACCGGATGCCGTACCGGAACCTGATGCCGTACGAGGACCTGATGCCGTACCGGGACCCGCCGACAGTGAACCGACGCGTCTCGTCCCGCGGGTGCCGGACGAGTCCGATTGACTACTGATAGCTATCCGGACGGCTGTCCGGCCCCGATCTCGCCCCTGTGGTGAACGCCCTTCGCCAGCAGACCGCCCAGAAACCCGGTGGCCAGCCCCCACAGCACGGCGAATCCGAGTGCGGTCCAGAGCTTCGGCTTCAGGAAGAGCTCCCCCTTGAGGCCGCCGCCGACGTCGCCGACGCCGAGGAGCGAGAGGCCGTAGTGCGCGGAGACCCTGCCGACCAGGCAGATCATGAGCACGGTGAGTGCCAGCGCGATCGCCATGTGCACGGCATGCTGCCAGGCACGCATCCGGGCCGGGGAGCGGGCGGCCATGAGGAAGGCGGCGCCCAGGAGCAGCAGGGCGTCGACGACCAGCAGCCACCACACCTTTCCGTCGAACCGGGCGAGAGTGCGCAGATTGAGCGTGGAGACGTCAGGGACGCGCAGCACCTCGTCGAGGATGTGCGGCATCGGCAAAGCGAAAGGCCCGTCCACCCGCCCGGTCCAGGTGGCGCCCAGGCCGATCGTGAGGGCGAGCCAGGCGAGGTTGGGGAGCCCGAGGAAGATCACCGCGAAGGTCTCGGGGATGTGCCCGCGCGTCGCGGCCACCACCAGCGCGACGACCAGGCCCACGGCGACGTAGGCGAGCAGGAGCACCACCATGGCGAAGGCGGCCGGCCGGACCGACTCCTGGAAGCGCAGCATCCGGGTCGGCAGCGGGGCCCCGCGCGAGACCAGCAGGGCGAGGACGAGCACGCCCGCGAGCCACAGCACCCCGAGGACCAGCGTCGACGGCAGATCGGTCCGGAAGCCGACCTTCGGCTCGGCGCCGAGCAGGTCGCCGATGTCGCCGATCGTCCCGTCTCCGAGGGAGATCTTGAAGTCCTGGCGCGAGCAGAGCGCGAGTCCGAGAAGGGCCGGCAGCCACAGGACGGCGATCCGGGCGGCCCACCCGGCCCATTCGGAGGCGCCCGCGACCGCCCGGTGCCGCAGCGGCCGCAGGAATCCGGTGGCGATGACGAGCGCCCCGGCGAGCGTGACCGACAGGGGAATCACGGTCAGGCCCGCCTGGGTGTCGGCGATCACTCCGGCGTCGCCCGCGAACTCGATCGTTCCGCCGACCGCGGTCACGACGGTGGCCGCGACGACACGCGGGAAGGCGTTGTCGGGCAGGTCGGCGCCACCGGCCCCCCACAGCCCCAGGGCGGCGACCACGAGCATGACGATCAGCCCGGCCAGCACCGTCACGAGGGCCTGGACCCAACCGTGGCGTGCGACCGTCCGCCCGCCTGGAGGGGCAACGGCCTGGTCGGACGGTGTCTGGGGGCTCACGTTGCCACGCTAAGCAGCGCGATGGCCTCGCGCCCGTCGGGGCGGCCGACCGCGTCAGCTTGCGGCCGGTACCGGACCGGAGCACACAATGGGCTGGTTGTGGAATCAAACGGAAAAATCGGTTGAGGTGCCGTGGTCCCTACGACTGGAAGAAGAGCTCGTGAGCGTCGAACCGCCGGCCGCCGGCCGCCCCACGGGACCACCCGCGGGCCCGCTGTCGGGCCCGACCAGGGACAGTCCGACGCAGCCGAGCGGCCGTACACCCGCGGAGCCGCCGAGCGATGCGTCCGGCGGTCGGGGTGACGGGGGAGGCGGCGGCGAAGGTGATGACGGTGGTGGTACGGGGGGACCGTCCGGGCCCGGCGGCCCGGTCGGTCCCGGTGAGGGATCCGGCAAGGGCCCGGACCACCCGTGGTGGAAGTCGGCGCCTTCCCTTGCGCTGATATCCGGCGTCGCGGTGGCCGCGGTGGTCCTGGGCCTCGTCCTCACCCGTTCCGACGGTACGTCCTCGGCCGAGGACGAGGTCCTCCTCGAGGCCGTGGGCAAGCCGGGCCCCGACCCGTTCACCGAGTCGACTGCGAAGGACAGCTCCGCGGCACCGGTGACACCATCGGCGAGTGCCCCGGCGTCCGCCGATGTTCCGCGCGGTGTGTACGGTTCCACGCCCGGCCTGTACAGCGGCATCCGCAACGTTGCCAGTTGCGACGTGGAGAAACAGATCAAGGCGCTTCAGACGACCCCGACGAAGAACGAGGCATTCGCGTCCACGCAGGGCATCGAGGCCGCCGCGGTCCCCGCCTATCTGCGCTCGCTCACCGCCGTACAACTGCGTATGGACACACGCGTCACCAACCACGGATACCGAGACGGCGCTTCGCACGGCTATCAGGCGATCCTCCAGGCGGGCACCGCCGTCCTCGTCGACGGCCGTGGTGTGCCGCGGGTGCGCTGCGGCTGCGGCAACCCGCTGCTGCCACCCGTCGCGCAGAAGGCCACGCCCAAGCGGACGGGCGACACCTGGTCCTCGTTCCGGCCGCAGAACGTCGTGGTCGTCTCGCCCGCGAAGACAATCATCAACGTCTTCGTCATCTACGACCCCGACGACAAGGAATGGGTCGCCCGCCACCGGGGCGACAGTGGCGGCCACCGCGACAAGAAGACGCATGCCCCGACGCGTGAGCCGGCCCCGACCGCGAGCGTCTCGGCGCCGGCAGCGAGCTCTCCGTCGTCCTTGCCGCCACCGTCCTCGTCGTCTGCGGCGCCACCGCCCTCGTCTCCGGCGCGGCCGTCCTCGTCTCTGAAGCCCTCGTCCCCGTCTCCGGAGTCCTCGGCGCCGCCGTCGTCTCCGTCACCTTCTTCGCCTTCCGCTCCCTACTCTCCCGATTCGCCCTCGCCCTCGAAGCCCTCGTCCTCCGCACCTTCGACCAGGGCGTCGGAGTCGGCGGTGTCGCCCAGCTCCGTATCGCCCGGTACGACTGCCGCGCCCTCGTCGTCCGTCAGTGCCCCGGAGACGTCCGCCACCTCCCCGGAGTACTGATTCCGTCGCGGCGCCGTACGTGAGCCGCGGGAGCCCAGGGGTGACTGGGGAGGACTTCACGGGGTACCAGCACTTGTGCAGCAGCGTTCGCATGTTCGGTACCTGAGAGAGACGCCCATGATCGAGCCCTTGGACGGAGTGGTGATACCGACTGGCTTCGACGTGCCCGTGGAACCGCTTCGGCGGGCGGCGCACTACAGCGGCGAGCCGGGGTGCATCGCCGAAGCACGCCATTTCGCCGAACTGTTTCTCGAACAACTCCGGTCGGAATGGTGTGCCGAGATCGACGAACGGGCCGACGGCGACCTTCTCCTGGTCGTGAGCGAACTGGTCACCAACGCGGACCGGCACAGCCACGGGCCCTACATCCTGGAACTGGAGGGAACCGACACCTCCGTGTCCGTCTCCGTCTACGACAGCAGCGCCACCCTGCCCCGGCCCTGTCCGCGGGATCCCGAACGTGTCGGGCGGCACGGACTGGAGATCGTCCACGCGCTCGCGACGAAGGTGACCGTCGGTCGAGTGCCGGTCGGAAAGCGTGTCAAGGCCGAGCTCGACCTGCGTCGTTGACCCGGCCAACCGTGGGATCCGTCGGGATCCGTTGTCGAACGCAAGGGTGGGGCTCTCATGAGAAGGCGTGAGACAGGGTGGCGGCGGATCGCCGCGGGCGGTCTCCTCTGGGGTGGCGCGGCCGCTGCCTTGGGTGCGACCGGGAACCGGACCGCGCGCCGGGCGGCGCTGCGGGGCGTCGGCGCCGTCGCCCTCACAGCGGCGGTGACCCGCGCCCTGGGGCACCCGGCGACAAGGAAGGCAGGGCCACTCGAAGCGGCCGGTCACGTCGCGCCGGCCGCCGCGTTCACCGCCGGAGTCCTGCTCGAAGCTCCCCGGTACGGGCTGCTCGTAGTGCCGGGCACCGCCGCATTGGCCATGGCACGCGTGCGTGCCGGGGTCCGGCACCCGGGCGACATGGCCGTGGGCGTGGCGATCGGGGTCGGCGCCGCCGCGCTGACCGCACGCTGGTGGCCGGTCAAGCCGGAGACGGCAGCCGCGGCGGCACCACCGCGCCGGCCCGCGGCCGCGCTGCCCAAGGGCGCCGGCCTGCACATCGTGGTCAACCCGTCCTCGGGCCTCTCGTGGAGCGCCGATGCGCCCGACGCGAGCGAGTACCTGCGGGCCGCGCTGCCCAAGGCGGAGATCACGGTGCCGCAGGAGGGACAGGACCTCACGGAACTCCTGGAGCAGGCCGGCCGGCGGGCGAAGGAGCAGGGCGGCGCGCTCGGCGCCTGCGGCGGCGACGGGACGATCAACGCCGCGACGGAGGTCGCCGCCCGGCTCGGCCTGCCGCTCGCGGTCTTTCCCGGCGGCACCTTCAACCACTTCGCCGTCGACCTGGGCAATCAGTCCCTGGACGACGCCGTACGAGCCGTGCAGGGCGGGGACGCCGTCGTCGCGGACCTCGGGCGGGCCCGTGCACCGGGCGGACCGGAGCAGCTGTTCCTCAACACCTTCAGCCTCGGCGTCTACTCGGATCTGGTCGGTGCCCGGGAAAAGCTGGAGAAGCGGATCGGGAAGTGGCCCGCGCTCGTGGTCGGTCTGGCCAAGGTCCTCGCCAAGGGGAGCCCTGTGGACATCTCGGTCAACGGCCGCCCCAAGCGGCTGTGGCTCCTGTTCGCGGGCAACGGCATCTATCACCCCGCCGGGTTCGCGCCCACGTACCGGACTCAGCTGGACGACAGTCTGCTGGACGTCCGCGTCGTCGACGCCGGCACTCCGCTGGCCAGGACGAGGTTGCTGCTGGCCGTACTGACCGGCACCCTGCACAACAGCCGGGTCCTCACCACGGCGCAGGTGCGCAGTCTGCGGCTCGAAGTGCTGCACGGCGACCCGCGGTTCTCGTACGACGGCGAGGTGACCCGGGTCGCGGCACCGCGGCTGGTGCTCGACAAGCTGACGCGGGCCGTGACGCTGTACCGGCCCGCGCAGCAGGACCAGTGGCTGCGCTGAAGTGTGCCGGCGGACCCGGTGTCAGGCCCGCTCGACCCGGTTCAGGTCACTCAGCATGCCGGTGCGCAGCCGCTCGATGATCCGCTTGATGAGACGGGAGACATGCATCTGGGAGCAGCCGAGACGCTCCCCGATCTCCGCCTGGGTGGCTTCCTCCACGAACCGCAGATGAATGATCCGCCGGTCGCGTTCACTGAGCTCCGACACCAGGGGAGCGAGCGTCTGGAGCTCCTCGACGAGCCGCATCCCGTCGTCCTCCACGCCGATGAAGTCGGCGAGGACCGCCTCACCGTCCTGGCTGCCGTCTCCGGTGAGCGCGGCGTCCAGCGAGGCCGAGTTGTAGCCGTTGGCGGCGATCCGGGCCTCGATCACCTCGTCCTCGGACAGGTTCATCAGCGTGGCCAGCTCGGCCACGGTCGGTTCCCGGTCGATACGACTCGCCAGTTCCTCCCGTGCCTTGGCCAGCTCCACGCGCAACTCCTGCAGCCTGCGCGGTACATGGACGGCCCACGTGGTGTCACGGAAGAAGCGCTTGATCTCACCGACGATGTACGGCAGGGCGAAGGAGGTGAACTCGACCTCGCGTGAGACCTCGAACCTGTCTATGGCCTTGATCAGACCGATCATCCCGACCTGGGCGATGTCCTCCAGGTCGTCCCCGCGATGGCGGAAGCGGCCCGCGGCGAAGCGGACCAGCGACATGTTCATCTCGATCAGGGTGTTGCGCGCGTACTGGTACTCGCGTGTGCCTTCGTCGAGTTCCGACAGGCGCTGGAAGAACTGACGGGACAACTCCCGCGCGTCACGAGGAGCCACCGCCCGTGGATTCTCGACGTTCGGCAGTGGCGCCTCACCAGTCCTGGTCCTGGCCGACTCCTGGGTGACCTTCGACCGGCTCACGGTGGTGTCCATTACCTCTCCCACGAAACTCACTGTTCGCCTGTCCAGCATCGTGTTACCGCGACTACCCCGGACACGGGAACCCATGTGTGTTCGTTTTCGGCGCAACAGGCGTGCGCGGCGGTCGGGTTGTGAGCAGCAAGCCGGCGCTTCTACGCTGAAGAGGTGAGCAATCAAGCGCCGAACGACACCCGCGTCATCCCGCTGCGCCCGGCGACCGCGCCGGGGCCGGCCCTCGCGCCCCGGCAGGCGCCACCGGCCCCCAGGAGCAAGGAGCCGTTGTGGCGAGACCTCGTGGGTGACGTCCTGCGGCGGGAGCGGCTCGCGCAGGAGCGCACGCTCAAGGACGTGGCCGACGCGGCCCGCATCTCGATGCCGTACCTCTCGGAGCTGGAGCGCGGCCGCAAGGAGGCTTCGTCCGAAGTCCTCGCGGCCGCCGCGCGCGCCCTCGGCCTCGGTCTCACCGATCTGCTCTCGCTCGCCCAGGACGAGCTGACGCGCCTCTCCGAGCTGAGGCCCGCCCGCAGCCGTACCACGGCGAAGCCGCGGTACAACGGCATGTGCCTCGCCGCCTGACCCGGGACGACCGGCTCGCGGTGGTCCTGTGTCAGATCACCGCGGGCCGTCGGCTCAGCACCTCGTCCGCGAGCCCGTACGCCACGGCCTCCTGCGCCGTGAACACCTTGTCGCGGTCCATGTCCGCGCGCAGCGTCGCGCTGTCGTGGTGCGTGTGCCGGGAGAGGACCTCCTCGACCTGCGAACGGATGCGGAGCATCTCCTTGGCCTGGAGCGTGAGGTCCGAGACGGTGCCCTGCCGGCCGCCGCTCGCGGGCTGACCGAGCAGCACGCGCGCGTGCTCCAGCACGAACCGCCGCCCGGGGTCGCCCCCGGCCAGCAACACCGCCGCCGTCGAGGCCGCCTGGCCGACGCAGCACGTCGAGATCGGCGCCTGGACGTACGTCATCGTGTCGTAGATCGCCATGAGCGAAGTGAACGAGCCACCGGGCGAGTTGATGTAGATCGCGATCTCGTTCTCCGGACTTGACGATTCCAGATGGAGGAGTTGCGCGATGACGACGTTCGCTACCCCGTCGTCGATCTCCGTGCCGAGAAAGATGATCCGCTCGGACAGCAGCCGGCTGAAGACGTCGTACGACCGCTCGCCCTGCGGGGTGCGCTCGACGACGTTCGGAATGGTGTACGTACCCATGTCAGAGCCCCATCCGTCGCCGTGACGCGGCCGGGCGGACGTCCTCGAGCGACTCCACGACCCGGTCCACCATGCCGTACTCCTTGGCCTGTTCGGCCGTGAACCAGCGGTCGCGGTCGCCGTCCCGGGAGATCGTCTCCTCGCTCTGGCCGGTGTGCGCCGCGGTGATCCGCTCGATGGCCCGCTTCGTGAACTCCAGGTTCTGCGCCTGGATTTCGATGTCGGCGGTGGTGCCGCCGATCCCGGCCGACGGCTGATGCATCATGATCCGCGCGTTCGGCAGCGCGAAACGCTTGCCGTGCGAGCCCACGCTCAGCAGAAACTGCCCCATGCTCGCGGCGAATCCCATGGCGAGCGTCGAGACGTCGTTCGGGATCAGCCGCATCGTGTCGTAGATCGCGAGACCCGCGGTCACCGATCCGCCCGGGCTGTTGATGTACAGGCTGATGTCGGTCCGCGGGTCCTCCGCCGACAGCAGGAGCAGCTGGGCGCAGACCCGGTTCGCGGAGACCTCGTCGACCTGGGTGCCGAGCAGGACGATCCGCTGTGCGAGCAGCTGCGCGGCCAGATGGTCGTCGAAGCGTGTCGCCGGGGTGTCGCCCTCCTCGGCCCGTGGTGCGCGGGCCGGGTGCCGGCCGGTGAGGGGTGGAGTCATCGGTCCTCCTTGTGGTGGCGCGGCTGCGGTCGCCGCTGACTCCACTCTTGACCGCGGACGACTGCCGCATCCCGTTTCTCTGCCCGCGGCAGATTCGCCGTCGGCAGAGGGCTCAGCCAGTCCGCTTCTCCCGCAGCTCCCGGAAGAACGCCCGCACGTCGCCGACCAGCAGATCGGGCTCCTCCATCGCGGCGAAGTGCCCGCCCCGGTCGTACTCCGTCCAGCGCAGGATGTTCTCCGTCCGCTCCGCCTTGTGGCGCAGCGGGATCTGCGGGTCGCCGGCGAAGGACGCCACCGCGGTCGGCGCGGTCGAGGGCTCGGTCGGGGCGGCGATCCGGTCGCCCTTGGCATGGGCTCGCTCGTAGTAGACCCGGGCGGACGAACCCGCCGTGCCCGTCAGCCAGTACAGCATCACGTTCGTCAGCATCATGTCCCGGTCGACGGCCTCCTCGGGCAGCTCCTCAGAGTCCGTCCACTCCTGGAACTTCTCGACGATCCAGGCGAGTTGACCGACCGGCGAGTCCGTGAGCGCGTACGACAGGGTCTGCGGCCGGGTGGACTGCACGTGGAAGTAGCCCGTCCCGTCCCGGAACCACTGGGCCCACCGGCGCCACGAGGTGAGCGTGCGTTCCCGCTCCTCGGGGCTCAGCGCCTCCAGCTCCTCGGGGGTGGGCTCGGTGGCCGCCTGCGCGCCGGGCAGCAGGTTGAGGTGGATGCCGATGGCCCGGTCGGGGTGGACACGGCCCAGCTCGCGGGAGATCCCGGCGCCCCAGTCGCCGCCCTGGGCGCCGAACCGTTCGTAGCCGAGGCGGGTCATCAGCTCGACCCACGCGTCGGCGATGCGGCGCGCCTCCCAGCCGGTCTCCCGGGTGGGCCCGGAGAAGCCGAAGCCGGGAATGCTCGGCAGTACGACATGGAAGGCGTCGGCGGGGTCGCCGCCGTGCGCGGCCGGGTGCGTCAACGGCCCGACGATGTCGAGGAATTCGACGATCGACCCCGGCCAGCCGTGCGTGATGATCAGCGGGGTGGCGTCGGGCTCGGGGGAGCGGATGTGCGCGAAGTGCACGTGCGCGCCGTCGATCTCGGTCGTGAACTGCGGCCACTCGTTGAGCCGCGCCTCGGCCGCCCGCCAGTCGTACTCGTGCCGCCAGTACCGCACGAGCTCCCGCAGATAGTCCCGCGGCACGCCGTACGCCCAGCCCACCCCCGGGAGTTCGTCGGGCCAGCGGGTGCGGTCGAGCCGCTGATGGAGATCGTCGAGGTCGCTCTGCGCGAAGTCGACACGGAAGGGCTCGATGCGTGGGGTCTCTGAAGAAGTCATGTCCGCGCATGTTATTGCCGGGGCGGACGGGCATGCCGGGGCATTTTCCGGGCGGAGCGGTGGTGTCGGCCCGCGCGCCGCCGATGAGTTTTCGGATGAGGATCAGTCGACAGAGATGACGACGTTTCCCGCCCCGAGGAGGTACGCATGCCCGCCGACGGTTTCACCACGTGTCTGTGGTTCGACGGCCAGGCCGAGGAGGCCGCGCACTACTACGTCTCGATCTTCAAGAACTCCCGGCTCGGCAGGATCGACCGCTACACGGAGGCCGGGCCCGGCCCCGCCGGTTCCGTCCTGACCGCTGAGTTCGTGGCCAACGGACAGAAGTTCGTCGCGCTGAACGGCGGCCCGCAGTTCACCTTCGACGAGGCCATCTCGTTCCAGATCGACTGCGAGGACCAGGAGGAGGTGGACCACTACTGGAACAGGTTCATCGGCGACGGCGGCGAGGCAGGCCCCTGCGGCTGGCTCAAGGACAAGTACGGACTGTCCTGGCAGATCGTCCCGACCCGGCTCATCGAACTGATCCGCGACGCCGACCCGGCGAAGGGGGCCCGGACGATGCAGGCGATGCTCCAGATGGGCAAGCTGGACATCGCGGCCCTGGAGAAGGCGCACGCGGGGGAGTAGCGGACCGGCGCGGCGGCCGGCCCGCCCTCCCGGAAGCGGGATCAGGCGAGCCGGCCGCTGTGCAGTGCCGTGTACGCGCCACCCCGGCGCAGCAGCTCCTCGTGCGAGCCGACCTCCCGGACGACCCCGTCGCCCATCACCCCGTACACCCCGAGCGCCGCCCAGCCCTCCAGGCGGCTTCGGTCCGCGTAACGAGTGGGTTTCCCGGGTTAATTTCCGCGTGCTGGGGGTTGGCGCGGAAGCGTCCCCTCGTTATCGTTCACGGACTTCACTCAATCGTTCCGCTGAACGAATAGCGAGAAGGACGGTCGGTCCATGCCCGACATCCACCACCCGGGACGGCGGTCGGTCCTCGGCGCGGGAGCCGCGAGCGCCGCGGCACTCGGTGCGTCCTGGCTGCTCACCGGCTGTACGGGTGCCGCGGCCGCGCCCGTTCTCCCCGCCGCCGCGAAGAAGGGCGCCCCCGACCGCGGCGGCACCCTCCGCATCGCCCGGCCGCCCGCCTCCGACGCCGAGACCCTCGACCCGGCGAGCGCCCTGTCGGCGTACGAATATCTGGGCGCTCTCTACAACCGGCTCGTCCGCGTCGACGCGCAAGGCGACCTAGCCCCCGACCTCGCCGAGTCCTGGGAGCCCGACGCCAGGGCCCGCACCTGGACCTTCCACCTCCGCAAGGGCGTCACCTTCCACGACGGCCGGGGGCTCACCGCGGCCGACGCGGCCTACACCCTGCGCCACATCCTCGACAAGGCGACCGCCTCACCCCAGGCCGCCGTCCTCGCCCCGCTCATCGACCCCGACATGCTCCGCACCCCCGACGACCACACCCTCGTCGTCCCGCTGAAGACCCCCAACGCGGAGTTCCCGAGCCTTCTCACGCACTACAACTGCTATGTCGTCCCCGACGGCAGCACCCGCTCGATCGGCCGCACCGGCATCGGCACCGGCCCCTTCAAGCTGGAGTCGTTCACCCCCGCGGGCCCCGGTCGCGTCACCGCGTACGCGGACCACTGGCAGGGCCGCCCCGTCCTCGACGCGATCGCCTTCTACTCCGTCGCCGACATGTCGGCGCGCTCGAATGCCCTGCTGGCAGGCCAGGTCGACCTCCTCTCCCAGACCAACCTGGACTTCGCGACGGCCCGCGTCGTCGCCGCCTCCGACCGCGCCACCATCGCCCGCGTGAAGAACGCCCAGTGGTACGTCCTGCCGATGCTCACCACCGAGAAGCCCTTCACGGACGTACGGGTGCGGCAGGCGATGAAGCTCGCCTACGACCCCGAGCACGTGGTCAAGGTGGCGTTGCAGGGCGCGGGCACCGCAGGCTGGGACAACCCCGTACCGCCCAGCGACCCCGCCCACATCGCCGCGCACCCGAAGCACGACCCGGAGCAGGCGAAGTACCTGCTCAAGCAGGCCGGGCACGAGGGTCTCGCGGTCGACCTCCACACGTCCTCGTACGACCCGATCTTCACGCCCATGGCTCTCGCCTACCAGGACTCGGCCAAGCGCGCCGGCATCCGGATCAAGGTCAGGACGGCCGCGGCGGACTCGTACTACACGCAGATCTGGATGAAGAAGCCGCTGATGGCGACCTATTGGTACACCGGCAGACCCGTCGACCAGCTCTTCACCCAGGTCTTCCGCAGCGGCTCCGCGTACAACGAGACCGCCTGGTCCGACAAGGACTTCGACGCACTCCTCGACCGGGCGCGCCGCGAGACGGACGACAACCGCCGCCGCGAACTGTACGGCGAGGCGCAGACCTTCGTCGTCGAGGAGGGCGGGGCGATGACCCCGATGTTCGCCGACCGGCTCGTCGGCATCTCCCGGAAGGTGCGCGGATACGCCGAGCACGGCTTCGAGTTCGACTACCTCGGCATCGGCCTGAAGGGAGCCTGACCATGGTCTCCTTCATAGCCCGCCGGGTGGCCGCCGCCCTCGGCACGCTCTTCCTCTCCTCCGTCCTCGTCTTCCTCGCCGTCCAGGCCCTGCCCGGCGACGTCGCCACCCAGGTCCTCGGCAAGGACGCGACACCGGATGCCGTGGCCGCGCTCCGAGAGAAGCTGAAGCTCGACCAGCCTGCCTGGGAGCGGTACGTGGACTGGGTGCGCGGCGCCCTGCACGGCGACTTCGGTGCCTCCCTCGTCTCCGGGAAGGCCGTCGGCGGCGAGGTCTCCCTGTACCTCGCCAACTCGGCGCTGATCGCTCTGATCACCGTCCTGTTCGCGGTCACCGGCTCGATCGTCCTCGGCATCCTCGCGGGCCTGTACCGCGACCGCTGGCCCGACCACCTCATCTCGACCGTCAGCCTCGTCGGCATGAGCGTGCCCGAGTTCGTGGTCGCGACCGTCCTGGTGCTCTGCTTCTCGATCGCGCTGCCGTGGTTCCCGGCGGTCGTGCTCTACGGCCCCGAGGCGAGCGTCGGTCAACTCCTGCCCGCCGTATGGCTTCCCGCGCTCGCCCTCGCCGTCGTGATGGCCGCGTACATCGTGCGCATGGCCCGCACTTCGGTGATCGACGTGATGGCGAGCGAGTACATCACCACGGCCCGCCTCAAGGGCCTGTCGACCTGGCGGGTCGTCACCCGGCACGCCCTGCCCAGCGCGCTGCTCCCGACGCTGCACGTCATCGCGCTGAACGTCGCCTGGCTGGCCGGCGGAGTCGCCGTGGTCGAGAACGTCTTCAACTACCCGGGCATCGGCAAGCTGATGCTCTCCTCCGTCCAGAACCGCGACCTGCCCGTCATCCAGGCCATCGCCCTGATCAGCGCCGTCGTGTACGTCGCCTGCAACCTCGCCGCCGACCTCGGCGCCATGGCCCTCAACCCGAAGCTCCGCACGCGAGGGAGGACCCGATGACCACGCTCGACACCGCCCCGTTGGCCGCGCCCGCGACCGCTCCGGCGCGCGCCGCCCGCGCCTGGCGCACCCTGCGCTCCTCGCGCGCCGCCGTGATCGGCCTCGCGATCGTCGCCGTCCATGTGCTGATCGCCCTGCTCGCCCCGCTCCTCACCTCGTACGACCCCATTGCGGGCGACGCCTCGCACGCACTGCTCGGCCCGAGCCGGGACCACTGGGCGGGCACAGACCAGTACGGGCGAGACGTCCTCGCCCGCGTGCTGTACGGCGGTCGGTACGCGCTCGGCGTCTCCGTCGCCGCGACCCTGGTGACCGTCGCCCTCGGCACGGTCGTGGGCTGTGCGGCGGCGCTGCGCGGCGGCTGGTTCGACGACGTGCTGGGCCGGGTCCTGGACGCGGTGCTCTCCGTCCCGTCGATCCTGGCCCTGCTCGTGATCGTGACGGCGCTGGGCACCGGGCCGGCGGTCATCGTCTTCGCCATCGCCGTGGTGTACGTGCCCCAGGTCGTACGAGTGGTGCGGGGCGCGGCACTCGCCGTGGTGCCCGCCGACTACGTGACGGCGGCGCGGGCGCGTGGCGAGGGAACCTGGTCGATCCTGCGGCGCGAGATTCTGCCGAACATCACCGACGTGGTGTGCGTGGAGTTCGCGATGCGCGCCTCGTGGGTCGTGCTCCTCATCTCCTCGCTGTCCTTTCTCGGCTTCGGCGCCGATCCGCCGACCCCCGACTGGGGGCTGATGGTCGCCGAGAACCGCACCGCCATCACCGTCGTGCCAATGGCGAGCCTTGCGCCGATCATCGCCCTGGCCACGCTCGTGGTCGGGCTCAACCTCGCGGCCGACGGCCTGTCCAAGGCGTGGGGCGTCGACCGGATCAGGGAGGGCTCCTGATGGCCGCCTCGATCGTTTCCGTGCAGTCCCTTTCCGTGGCCTACCGTTCGGGCGGGCGTGATGTGCCGGTCGTGCACGAGGTGTCCCTGGAGGTTTCCAAGGGCCGGACGCACGCCCTGGTCGGTGAGTCCGGCAGCGGCAAGTCGACCGTCGCCGCGACGCTGCTCGGGCATCTGCGCCACGGGTCCCGGATCACCGCGGGCTCGGTGCTCGTCGACGGGCAGGACGTCTTCGCCCTGCCCGCAAAGGAGTTGCGGCGGCTGCGCGGCGGGACCGTCGCCATGGTCGCCCAGAACGCGGGCCACGCGCTGACACCGTCCATGCGGATCGGGCGGCAGATCGCGGAGGCGGGCGGCGAGGTGCCGGTCGTCGATCTGCTCGAACAGGTCCGGCTGCCCCGCCCCGTCGAACTCGCCCGCCGCTATCCGCACGAGCTCTCCGGCGGTCAGCAGCAGCGCGTCGCCATCGCCATGGCGATCGCGGCCCGCCCGAAGGTCCTCGTCCTCGACGAGCCGACGACCGGCCTCGACGTCGTCACCCAGCGCGGCGTCCTCGACCTGATCGGCGCCCTGCGCGACGAACTGGGCCTCGCGGCCGTGCTGGTGAGTCACGACCTCGGAGTCGTGGCGCACATGGCCGACGAGGTGACCGTGCTGCGGTCCGGCCGTGTGGTGGAGTCGGCGCCCACTCGCCGACTCTTTTCGATGCCCCAAGACCCGTACACCAGACGCCTGTTGGCGAGCGTGCCGCGCCTCGATGACACCGGTCTCGCGCTCGTCGGGGAGTCGGGGGAGCGGGAGGTGCGCCCCAGGGCGCGGGTGTCGGAGGGCTCAACGGTGGCGGTCTCCGCGTGCGACATCACGATCGACTACGGGTCGCAGCGCGCCGTGCACGGAGTCTCCTTCGAGGTGCGGCGCGGCGAAGTGCTCGCGCTTGTCGGGGAGTCGGGCAGCGGCAAGTCCACGCTCGCCTGGACGCTCGCCGGCCTGCGCACCCCGTCCGGCGGCACGATGACCCACGAGTCGGGCGACCTGGCCCGCCCCGCGCAGAAGCGGCCGTCGTCCCTGCGGCGGCGGGTCCAGCTCGTCTTCCAGAACGCGGACACCTCACTGAACCCGCGCCGTTCGGTGGGTGACGCGGTCCGCCGTCCGCTGCGCTTCTTCGGTACGGCCGGCACGCGTACGGAGGCCGCGGTCCGTGCCCGGCAGCTCATCTCCGACGTACGCCTCGACCCGGCCCTCGCCGACCGGCTGCCCGCCCAGCTCTCCGGTGGCCAGCGCCAGCGCATCGGCATCGCACGGGCGTTGGCGGGCGAGCCGGACGTCCTGATCGCCGACGAGATCACGACGGCGCTCGACGTCTCCGTTCAGGCCGATGTACTCCGGCTCCTGGACGACCTGCGCCGGGAGCGCGGGTTGGCGTGTCTGTTCATCAGCCACGACCTGGCCGTCGTACGGGGCATCGCGGACCGTGTGGTCGTGCTGCGCCACGGAGTGGTGGTCGAGGAGGGGCCCACGGACACGGTCTTCGCCTCGCCCGGTCACCCCTACACACGCCAACTGATGGCAGCGGCCCTCGAACCCGACCCGGACGCACGACCGTTCGTCGAGGGGACCGCCGACTGGGCGGACGCGGCCGAACCGGACGACCTGTGGACCGACCACGGCCACGGCCACCGGGTGCGCCGCTGGCGTCCGGCCGGCCACCCCGCCACCGAAGGAGTGTCGTGAAGTACTGCGAGCAGTTCGAGCACCAGGTCGTCCGCGAGGACGTCTGGATCCCCACCCGCGACGGGCACACCCGCCTGCACGCCCGCATCTGGCGTCCCGTCGGCGCGGACCCGGTGCCCGCGCTGCTCGAATACCTCCCGTACCGCAAGAGCGACTGGACCGCGCCCCGCGACGCCGAGCGCCACCCCTGGTACGCCGGGCACGGCTACGCCTCCGTCCGCGTCGACATCCGGGGCCACGGCGACAGCGAGGGGACGCCGGGCGACGAGTACGACGCGCAGGAGCTCGCCGACGGCGTCGATGTCGTCCACTGGCTGGCGGCACAACCCTGGTGCACCGGCAAGGTCGGCATGTTCGGCATCTCCTGGGGCGGCTTCAACTCCCTCCAGATCGCGGCCCTCGCGCCCGAGCCGCTCAAGGCGATCGTCACGGTCTGTTCGACGGACGACCGCTACGACAACGACGTGCACTACACGGGCGGCGCCCTCCTTGGCGTCGACATGCTCGCCTGGGCCGGCACGATGCTCGCGTTCGCCTCCCGCCCGCCGGACCCGGTGAGCGTCGGCCGGGACCGCCGGCTACCCATGTGGCGCGAACGCCTCGACTCCCTCGAACCCTTCCTGCACACATGGCTGGAACACCAGCAGCGCGACGACTACTGGCGGCACGGCAGCGTCTGTGAGGACTACGGCGCCATCGACGCGGCCGTGCTCGCGGTCGGCGGCTGGCACGACCCGTACCGCGACACCGTGCTGCGGCTGGTGGAGCACCTGCCGGGCGATCGCGTTCGGGGACTGATCGGGCCCTGGTCCCATCAGTATCCCGACCGCGGGCTGCCCCCGGGCCCCGCGATCGGTTTCCTCCAGGAGACCCTGCGCTGGTGGGACCAGCACCTGAAGGGCATCGAAACCGGTGTCATGCGGGAGCCGTTGCTCCGTGCCTGGATCAACGACGCCGTCCCACCCGCCACCTCGTACGACGTCATGCCCGGCCGTTGGGTGGGCGACGCCGACTGGCCATCCGCAGTGGTCACGTGGGACGAGCGGACCTTGGGGGCGGGTGACGCCCCCGTACTCGTACGATCCCCTCAGCACACCGGCCTCGACGCGGGCCGCTTCTTCCCCTTCGGCAACGCCAGCGACCTCCCGCCCGATCAGCGCGAGGAGGACGGTCGCTCGGTCTGCTTCGACTCGGCGCCGCTGGCGGAGCGCGTCGAGATCCTGGGCCGCCCGCGCGTCCGGCTCCGGCTCGACAGCGCGACCCCGCGCGCGAACGTGATCGCCCGCCTCTGCGCCGTCGCCCCCGACGGCTCGTCCACACTTGTCACGCGCGGCGTGCTGAACCTCCTGTCCCGGCACGGGCGGGACCAAGCCGTGGAGTGGACGCCGGGGACGTACGAGGACGTCGAATTCGAGCTCAACGGCATCGGGTACGCCTTCCCGCCCGGCCACCGCATCCGCGTTGCCGTCTCCGACGCGTACTGGCCGTGGGTGTGGCCGCACGGCGAACGCGGCGAGCTGAGCGTCGTACCGGCGCGCAGCGCGCTGCTCCTGCCCGTACGGGAGGCGGCGGACGAGCCGCCGATCCACTTCGAGGAACCCGAGCAGGCGCCGCCGCTCCCCGTGACCTACGACCGGCCCGCCGATCCGCGGCCGGAGCGACTGGTCACCCACGACGTCGCCGCGGGGGAGTGGACCCTGCAGGTCGACCCCAACTACGGGGGATCCCGGACGTATCCCGACGGGCTGCGCTACGAGGAGAGCGCCCGCGAGACATACCGCATCCACGCCGACGATCCGCTCTCCGCCTCCGCTGTCTCCGAGTGGAAGATCCGGCTGGCCCGCGGGGAGGATGAGGACGCGGAGATCGTTACGCGGACGGAGCTGCGGGCCACGGCCGTGGACTTCATCATGGACAGCCGCGTCGAAGCGCGGGCGAACGGAGAGACAGTGGTCAAGCGCGCATGGCACCGCACCACCCCGAGGACGTCGGCATGAAGCCCGCCAAGACCCCCCGCCGTGCCGTCGCCGCCGCCGACCGCACCCGCCAGCCCACCGAGGTGCGCCGCCGTCTCATCGTGGAGGCCGCCGTACCGCTGATCGCCGAGCGGGGTTACGCCTCGGTGGGGGTGCGCGACGTCGCCGCCGCGGCCGGGGTCTCCGTCGGCACGGTCACCTACCACTTCGGAAGCGTCCAGGAGATCCTCTCCGAGGCGATGGTGCTGCACATCGAGCGGTACTACGCGGCGCTCAGCGAGGCCGCCGAACAGGCCACCAGCGGGGCCGAGGCGCTGCGGCTGCTCGTCGACGCGCTGTTCACCGAGGACACCGACCGGCACTGGCGCATGTGGTTCGACTACTGGAACGCGGGCGACCAGGACCCGGACCAGTCCTTCGCCCGCGGCCAGGCACAGCGATACGACGCCTGGCACACCCAGATCCGCGAACTGGCCGAACGGGGCGTCACCGACGGCGAGTTCACCTCCGACGACCTGGACGGCTTCACGGTCCGCTTCGCCGCCCTCGCCGACGGTCTGGCCCTGCAACGGCTGCGGCAGGCACCCCCGCTGAGCACCGAGGACGCGCGCCGCCACCTCAATCGCCTGGTCGAGACGGAGCTCGGAGGGCGGTCGTGAGGCGCTCGCCGGGCCACGGAGAATGGTGACCGGCACCGAACAGGAGGAGCTCGAATGTCCCGCTACCGCGAGCTGAAGTACAGGTTGGTCACGACGTTCCAGCGGCGGATCGGCAACCCGCTCCTCAGGCGGCTGCCGACGCAGACCCTGCTGGAGACCAGGGGACGCACGTCCGGACTTCCGCGGTGGACACCGGTCGGCGGGCGCCTGGTGGGGCGGGAGTTCTGGTGGGTCAGTGAGTACGGCGAGCGGTCGCAGTACGTGCGCAATATTCAGGCGGATCCAAGAGTTCGGGTCAGGGTCAGGGGGCGGTGGTACGCCGGCATCGCCCATCTGATGCCCGAGGACGACGCCCGAGCGCGGCTGAAGAGCCTGCCGCGGTTCAACAGCGCCGCGGTGCGCGTGATGGGCGCAGGTCTTATGACGGTGCGGGTCGACATCACTGACTGAGGCCATGCGTGGAGACGGCGGCGATCTCTTCCGCGACCCGCGCCAGGCTCTCGCGCGGCTCCGCCGGTGAGATCACCTCGACCACGGTGCCGAAGGCGAGCAATTGCTGCGCGGCGCCCAGGGAGCGGAAGTGCATCTCCAGCTCCACGTGTTTTGCGGTGTCGTCCGCGGCGGGCAGTGTGTCGGCGCGCTGCGGGGTGAGGAGCATCTGCCGCCGCACCCCGGCCAACTGCGCGAGAAGTCACTGGCGAGGCAGTCCTGAGGCCCGTCATCAGGCCCGTCAGCGGACGTGGCCGGCGATGACCCGGGTGATCGCACGCGTGATGCGCACAATGCCGGGGGAGCGGACCGGGCAGGGCTTGGGCGTGGACGTGGTGGGCGCCAGACAGAAATGCAGATAGTCGTCGTCGCGGTGCAGGGCGGTGCGGCCTTGGCCCGGCTGGGTGCAGTACGCCGGATGATCGTGCTCGTACGCGGTGCACGGCAGATACTGCGCCCAGGTGTACCGGGCCGAAGCCGGGCTCACCGCCTTCCCGGCGTCGGCGATCAGATGGTGGGAGGCGCCGGCACGCAGTTCGTAGAGCGCGTTCACGGTCCGGACCCGGTCGGGGGTGATCGGGTCCGGACCCTGCGACACCCACACGATCCTGGGCCGCCGCGCGCCACCCGCGTCCGCGATCTGCTCGGTCAGCCGCTTCATGTCGGCCTCGTACCGCTTGAAGTACGCGGACCGCTCCTTGTCGTACGTGATGCCGTCCATACAGGGCGTGTAGCCCCAGGAGTTGCCCCAGAACTGCAGCACCACGAAGTCCGGTCGCAGCGAGCGCACCAACGCGGCGGCCTTGTCCGAGGGCGGTACGAGGGACGACTCGCCGGTCCCTTCCAGGTAGTCGCAGAGAGTGGTGCCCGAGTACGGGGCGCTGGTGTACCGCGCGTCCAGTTCCTCCCGCAGCAACTGTCCCAGCACCTTCTGGTTCTCCATCGCGAGTGAGTCCCCGAGATAGAGCACGGTGGGGGCCGTCGCCTTCGTCGGCCCCGGGGTGGCGGCGGGCCGCTGGTGGGTGGTGGAGGTCGGGGACGGCGAGGCCGCGGGCGGCGCGGGAGCCGACGGCGCCGCCTGGGGCCCCGAGGCCGGATCCCCGCACGCGCCGAGGAGCAGCCCGGCCAACAGCACTCCCACGATCCAAGGCTTCCGCATGAAGCAACTCCCGCCCCGCCCACCGAAAGAGCTCCCCAGGCAAGCACAGCCGGACGGAAGGGGGAAGACATGCGTAGGCCGCGGGACGTCCGGGCCGGGAAGACCCGAACGCCCCCGCGCCGACCGTGTCACCTCACGGCGTTATCCCACCACTGCACGCAGCCCCCGGCTCGGGCGTCTGCTCGCCCTGGACGTACTTGTCCAGGAACTTCCCGACCCGCGCGTCGGACGACTCGTCCACCTTCAGTTGATGACCCCAGGCGCTCAGCACGATCGGCGAGGACTGGTCCTCGTACGGACTCATGAAGGTGTACGAGGTGTTGGTGACGCGGTCGGTCAGTGCGGAGACGTCGGTCTTGGACGCCTTGTCGTTGTACGTGATCCAGACGGCGCCGTGCTCCAGCGCGTGGACGGCGTTCTCGTTCGGGACCGCCTTGGTGTAGACCTGCGCGTCGCAGTTGACCCAGACCTGGTTGTGGTCGCCGCCCACGGGCGGACTCATCGGGTAGTCGACCGCCTTGTCCACATGGTTCTGGGTGAGCTTCGACCAGCTCTTCACGCCCGCGACCGGGGCGGCCTTCGCCTCTTCCTTGTCCTGGGCGGCGTCGATGAGGTACCAGCCGCCGCCGACGAGGCCGGCGATGATCACGGCGCTCGCGGCGATCACGAGGACGCGGCCTCGGCGTTCCCGGGCCTGTTCGGCCTTGCGTATCTCTTCCAGACGGGCGCGGCGTGCCGCGCTCTTGGCCTTCGCGTTGGATGAACCCATGGGTATGTACGTCCTTCTCCCCGCCCTGCCCCCGCGGGCATGGCGGTGCTGCTGCTGTCGACGGGATCGGAGAACGGGCCGGAGTACGGCCCGGGCCCTGTCGGCTAGATCCGAAGAAGCTGCAGTTCGTGGAGATCGGGAGGACGGGGACCGCCCGGAGTCCGGGACGGGTCGAGCGGGACGCGGACGAGAGCGGTCCCCGGCTGCTCGACCGCGGCCGTGCGGTCCGCCCCGACCAGCGGCGGGTGGCCGAGGACGCCGTGATGGCCCGCTCCGTTGCAGCGATGCTCGTCGGGACACTCCTGGCACGGGGTGACGTCCGCGTAACTCTTGCCGCCGTCGTCCAGGCGCTCCTGCGCCGTCATGATGAAGAGGGGCGGCGACACCACCGGCTCGGCCGCCTGCGCCGGGCCGGAACCGGCGCAGAAGAGCACGGAGGTGGCCAGCGCCAGCACGATCACCACCAGCGGGCGCGTCCACGGCCCGCGGGCACGCGGCAGCGTGACGCGAGGAAACCACACACGGGGCATGGGGACGCCTGAACAGTCGGAGGCCGGAAGATCGAGCGTCGTCGAAATTATCAGACTGGCTCGGCCAGTTCGTCCCCGGCGTGCGACCGGTCGAGTCTCATGCCGTCGAGTCTCACGCCGGGGGTCGGTGGCGGATGCGGGCGGCCAGCACCGCCACGTCGTCCTCCGCGTGCCGGGCGTCGAGCTGTTCGAGCACCTCGTCGAGGATCTCGTCGACCCCTGTCCCGGGATGCAGCCGCAGCTCGGCCAGTCGGGCGAGCGAGGCGTCGATGTCCTCCCCGCGCCGCTCCACCAGGCCGTCGGTGAACATCACCAGGGTGTCCTGGGGGGAGAGCGTGCGGGTGGCCGGTTCGTAGCCGCCCACACCGGTGCCCAGCGGGGGGCCGACCGGCACCCGCAGCAGCTCACCGGTGCCGTCCCCGGCAAACACGACCGGCGGCAGGTGCCCGGCACTGGCGATCGCGGCCGTGCCGCGGGCGGGGTCGACCTGGACGAGCAGACAGGTGGCCGGACGCCGGGTGCCGTCCTCGGAGACCGCGCTGTCGAGGCGGCGCAGTACCCGGTGCGGCGGCAGATCCGTGGAGGCGACGTAGCGGAGCGTCGAGCGATAGGCGTTCATGTCCACCGCGGCTTCCAGACCGTGCCCCATGACATCGCCCACGACCAGCAAGGTCCGCCCGAAGTGCAGCCGCACGGTTTCGAACCAGTCCCCGCCCACGAGGACGCCGCCTCCGGCCGGCAGATGCCGGGTGGCCAGGTCGAGGTTGGGATGCGGGCGGCCCGGCTCGGCCAGCAGCGCCCGCTGGAGGTCGAGCACCGTACTGCGTACGGCGTTGTGCTGGCGTGAGTGGCCGAGGTGAACGGCCGCGAGCCGTGCCGCGTAGTGCGTGACAGTGGTGTCCCGTTCGGTGAAGGCCGGCCCGTGCCGGACGGCCAGCAGAACCCCGTACAGACGGCCGTGCGCGAGCAGTGGCACGGTCATGACCTGGCGCGGAACCCGTCCCGACAGGTCGATCGACGCGGTGATCGGATGCCCCTCGTCGATGGCCTGGACGGACAACGGCCGCGCGCCGTGCGCGGCCCAGGAAGTGAGCAGCTCGGACCGGCCGGCCGCGGCGACACGGGACAGGTCGGGGTCGTGCGGGCACCGCGTGGCGGGGGTGTCGGTGGGCAGCAGATCCACGGCGGCGGCGTCGCAGACCTGCTGGCAGGCGAACTCCGCGAGCTCCGCACAGGTGGTCTCCTCGTCGAGTGTGCTCCCGATCGCTTCGACGGCGTCCTCCATCGCGGCGAACGGCGTCCCCGCACCCGCAGAGTCCTCACCGCCTCGGTCAGCCATGTCACCTCCACCGCACACCCTGGGTCCATCCACGCACGCGCGCGGCGGGCCCGCATGCTCAGTGCCGCGGCGGGAGGTCGTTCACCAGCACGGCCGCCCCGTCGAACCGGCCGGCCTTGAGGTCCCGCAGGGCCCGCGGCGCCTCGGACAACGGGTAGGTGTGCGTGGTGGCACGTACGCCGTGGCGGGCCGCGAGCGCCAAGAAGGCCCGTCCGTCCTCGCGCGTGTTCGAGGTGACGCTGCGCAGCTCCTTCTCGTAGAACAGCTCGCTCTCGTAGCGCAGCGGCGGAGTGTCGCTCAGATGGATCCCGGCGATCGACAGGATCCCGCCCCGGTCGAGCGCCCGCAGGGCGACCGGCACCAGGTCGCCGACCGGCGCGAACAGGATCGCGCTGTCCAGCGGCTCGGGCGGCTCGTCGTACGCGCCGCGGGCGGACGCGGCCCCGAGTGCGAGCGCGAGCCGACGCGCGAGCGGGTCACGCGTCAGTACGTGCACAGTGGCGCCCTGCGCGAGGGCGAGCTGCGCACACAGATGGGCGCTGCCGCCGAACCCGTACAGCCCGAGCCGTCCGCCCGGCGGCAGCGCGGCCCGCAGCAGGGCGCGGTAGCCGATGATGCCCGCGCACAGCAGCGGTGCCAGCGTGACGTCGTCCATGTCGCCGGGCAGCCGATAGGCGAAGGCCGCCGGGACGGTCGTGTACTCCGCGTAGCCGCCGTCGGCGTCCCAGCCGGTGTACTGCGAGCCCGGGCAGAGATTCTCGGCCCCCCGCGCGCAGTACCCGCACGTGCCGTCCGTACGGCGCAGCCAGGCGACGCCCACCCGGTCGCCGACCCCGTAGCCGGTCACGTCTTCGCCCGCCGCCGCGACCACGCCGACGACCTCGTGGCCGGGCGTCACGTGCGGCCGGTGCACCGGCAGGTCGCCCTCGCTGATGTGCAGGTCGGTACGGCAGACCCCGCAGGCGCGGACATGGACGAGGAGCTCGTCGGCCCGCGGCGTCGGGACCGGCCGCTCGACGAAGCGCAGCGGCTCCTGCTCGACCGGCCCGGGCCGGGCCACTTCCCACGCGCGCATCATGCCGTGTCCCGTCCCGTTCTGCCCGTCCCGTCGACGACCACCCGTGCCCGCTCTCCAGTGTGGTGCAGGGCGCCCCGTTCGGCGCGCGGCCCGTGCGGAGGCTGGCTAGCGTGAAAACGACGGAACCCGCCGAACCAGGAAGAGTGGCACGCCATGGCCGTACAGCCTGAGGGAACGCCCTGTTGGGCCGACGCGATGTTCAGCGATGTCGAGGGGGCGAAGAGCTTCTACGGTGACGTACTCGGCTGGACGTTCGGCGAGGCGTCCTCGGAGTACGGCAACTACACGCAGGCTTACGCGGACGGCAAGGCGGTGGCCGCCGTCGTGCCGCCGATGCCCGGTCAGGAAGGCCAGTCCACCTGGTGCCTGTATCTCGCGTCACCGAATGTGCACGCCACCGCCGAGAAGATCACGGCCAATGGCGGGGAGGTGCTGATGAAGCCGATGCAGGTCGGTGACTTCGGCTCGATGCTGATCGCCCGTGACCCGAGCGGTGTCGTCTTCGGCGTGTGGCAGGCCGGAACCCACGAGGGCTTCGAGGCGAAGGCCGTGCCCGGCGCGTACTGCTGGGCCGAGATCTTCACCCGCCAGCCCGAGAAGTCGGACGCCTTCTTCCCGGCCGTCTTCGGGTACGGCGCGAAGCAACTGGACGATGGCGCGATCGACTTCAGGCTGTTCGACCTCGGTGAGGAACCGGTTCTGGGCCGTATGAAGATGACGGACGAGTTCCCGCCCGAGGTCCCGTCGTACCTCAACGTCTACTTCACCGTCGAGGACTGCGACGCCGCTGTCGCGAAGGCGACCGAGCGTGGCGCGATCCTGCGCTTCGGCCCGATGGGCAGTCCCTTCGGCCGGTTCGCCGCCCTCAGCGACCCGCAGGGCGCCCCGTTCTCCGTGATCGACATCACGACGACCGAGGGCGCGATGCCCGAGACGATCGACGTGTCCTGAACGGACGGTGACATAAGAACGGATGGTGACCTGAGCGTGCTCCGGCTCGCCCCTGAGGAAATGGCGGAATTCCTCCGTGGCGAGCCGGTGCTCTTCACCGCGGGGCAACCAGGCGCATACGGCCACGCTGCTGGGCCTGCGACTGCTGGGCACCGACGGGCGGATCCGGGAGAGCGCGCCTCCCGCGGTCGGTGTCCGAAGGACGGCGCCGAGCTGAGGGGCGCCTTCCGGTCCGGCCGGGGCCTTCGCCCCGAGCGAGAGCCGCCGCCGGTCCGTGGCATGATCGGGGACATGCTTGAACGCGTTGTGGCCGCCTGTGACGGGGCTTCGAAGGGAAACCCGGGACCGGCCGGATGGGCGTGGGTCGTCGCCGACGGCAAGGAGACCCCGACCCGCTGGGAGGCCGGCCCGCTGGGCACGGCGACGAACAACGTCGCTGAACTCACCGCGCTGGAGCGCCTGTTGACGGCGATCGCCCCTGATGTCCCGCTGGAGATCCGGATGGACTCCCAGTACGCGATGAAGGCCGTCACGACCTGGCTGCCCGGCTGGAAGCGCAAGGGCTGGAAGACCGCCGCCGGAAAGCCCGTCGCCAACCAGGAACTGGTGGCCCGTATCGACGAACTCCTCGACGGCCGCACCGTGGAGTTCCGCTACGTCCCCGCCCACCAGGTCGACGGCGACCGCCTCAACGACTTCGCCGACCGCGCCGCGAGTCAGGCCGCCGTCGTCCAGCAGCCCGCGGGCAGTGACCTCGGCTCCCCTGAGCCCCCGCCCTCCCCCGACACCCCCGCCCCCTCCACCCGCCGCCGCTCCTCCTCCGCCAAGGCGCCCCGGCAGGGCACATCGACCCGCACGATCAAGGCCAAGTTCCCCGGCCGCTGCCTCTGCGGGCGCTCGTACGCCGCGGGCGAGCCCATCGCCAAGAACGATCAGGGCTGGGGGCACCCCGAGTGCCGCACGGCCGACGCGTAGCGGGGCGGCCGGTCACCGAGGCGCGCTGACGGCCAGACCCTCGTCGAGCTTCGCGACGACTGCGGCGGCAAGGGCCGCAGGGACGTCACGCGCCGTCCACCGCTCGACGAGTCCGAGGAAGCCGACCAGCGCGCCCCGCACGGTACGAGAACCCGCCCAGCTACATCCGCCTCCCACCGGCGCATATGTTCGCCCTGCTCGGCCGGCGGCACTTTCCGCTGCTGCCCCATATTCCGCCGCAGCTTACTTCCGCATCGACCGCGCGGCCGGACAACTGGAGACCCTGCGTCGGTTCAAACGCTGGCTGGGGCCAAGGGTGGCGCGCACGGTGCAGGCCCGTTCACGCCGGTAGCCGCCCTCCCGCAAGGAGTGCGCGCGTTGAGTGAATAGTGATTCACCACTAGGGTGAATCACTATTCACCCATGTCTGCGCGTCGACTCCTGGAGTGTTCATGACGGCACTGCGTGATCGACTGACGGTCCCGGTCCTCGCGTTCGGTGGGATTCTCATGGCCGTCATGCAGACGGTGGTGGTGCCGCTGCTGCCCGACCTGCCGCGACTGACCGGAGCGTCGGCGGGCGCCGTGTCCTGGATGGTGACGGCGACGCTGCTGGCGGGAGCGGTCCTGACCCCTGTACTGGGGCGCGCCGGCGACATGTACGGCAAGAAGCGCGTGCTGCTGCTCGCCCTCGGGATGATGACGGTGGGCGCGCTGATGTGCGCCCTCACGTCCGACATCCGCGTGCTCATCGCGGCGCGCGCCCTGCAGGGTGCGGCGGCGGCCGTCGTACCGCTGTCGATCAGCATCCTGCGGGACGAACTGCCGCCCGACCGCACGGGTTCCGCGGTGGCGCTGATGAGCTCCACCGTGGGAATCGGCGCCGCGCTGGGCCTGCCACTCGCCGCGCTGATCGTCCAGTACGCCAACTGGCACGTCATGTTCTGGGCGACGACCGCGCTCGGCGTCATCGGAACGACGCTGGCCTGGTGGTCGGTGCGCGAGTCGTCCGTCCGCGAGCCGGGCCGCTTCGACACACTCGGCGCGCTGGGCCTGGCCGTGGGTCTCTCCTGCCTGCTGCTGGGCGTCTCGCAGGGCGGTCAATGGGGCTGGACCAGCCCCCGGATCCTGGGCCTGCTCGTCGGCTGCGTCTGCGTCCTCAGCCTGTGGTGGGCGCAGCAGCTGCGCGCCCGACGCCCGCTGGTCGACCTGAAGCTGGCCACCAGCCCACGGGTTGCCCTGCCCCACGTGGCCGCGCTGCTGACCGGATTCGCCTTCTACGCCAACTCCCTGGTGACGGCGCAGCTGGTGCAGGCGCCCAAGGAGACCGGCTACGGACTCGGGCTGTCCATCGTGGCGACGGGTCTGATCATGCTGCCCGGCGGGGTGATCATGCTGCTGCTCTCGCCCGTCTCGGCGCGTCTCTCGGCGGCCCGCGGCGCCCGCGTGACGCTGGCCGTCGGGACCCTGATCATCGCCCTCGGCTATGGCATACGCATCATCGACAGCCGCGATCTATGGGTGATCATTCTGGCCTCCGCGGTCTGCGCCACGGGCACCACCTTGTCCTACTCCGCCCTGCCCACCCTGATCCTGCGGGCCGTGCCCGCCGGGCAGACCGCGTCGGCGAACGGCGTCAACGTGCTGATGCGCACCATCGGGCAGGCCGTGAGCAGCGCCGCCGTCGCGGCTATCCTCGTCCACCACACCAGCCTGGTCGGCGGCGCCCCGATAGCGACGCTGCACGGCTATCTGCTGGCCTTCGCCATGGCGGGTACGGTCGCCCTGGTGGCCTGTGCCGCCGCCCTCGTCATCCCCGCCGACCCCGCCACCCCGGGCGCCCGACGGACCTCCACCGGTACGGAAGCGCCTCGCGACGAGGCGCTGGAAGGAGCATGAGCACCGTGACCACCCCGTCCTCCGGCCTCACGGCACCCGCTGCCGCCGCCGCGCCGCGCCGCGACGCCGAGGCGACGAAGGCTTCGATCCTCCGGGCGGCCCGCCATCTGCTGGCCAGGTATGCCCACGCGGACATCACGCTCAAGGCGATCGCCGACCGGGCGGGCGTGAGCGCGCCGCTGATCCTCAAGTACTTCGGCAACAAGGACGCGCTCTTCGCGCGCGTGATGTCCTTCGAGACGGACGCGACCGGCCTCCTGGACGCACCCCTGGAGGACCTCGGCCGCCACATGGTCCGCCAACTGCTGGTCGGCCAGACCCAGCACGGCGCCGACCCGATCCTGCGGATCATCTTCGCCCCGCTCCAGGGCGAGCAGGGCGACATACTGCGTGCCAACTTCCGTGCCCAGGTCAGCGACCGTCTCGCCCTGCGCCTCACCGGCCCCGACGCGGGCCTGCGCGCCGAACTCGTCCTCAGCACTCTGCTCGGCCTCGGCGTGATGTACGGCATCGCGCGGGGCACCCGCCTGCGCGCGACCCCGATCGAGGACATCGTCGACCGCTACGGCGCGACGGTGCAGGCACTCCTGACGCCGTGAGGTCGATGGCCCTGACGCGCCCGCCCCGCACACCTATGATCCGTGATCATGAAGACTTTCACGTACATGAACGCCACTGACGGCGCAGGGGAGTTGGGCGCCCAGCAGCCCGGCCTCCTCGACACCATGTCGACGATGCGCGCGATGCGCCGGCTCAAGCCGGATCCCGTTCCGCGCGCGGTGCTGGAACAACTCGTCCAGGCCGCCGTGTGGGGGCCCAGCGGCGGGAACATGCAGTGCTACGAGTACGTCGTCGTCACCGACCCCGACGTCATGACGCGCCTCGCACCCCTGTGGCGCCGGTGCGTGGACGCGTATCTGGCGACCACCGGCAAGTACGCGCCCGAGGGCATGGACGAGGCGGCGTATGCGCGGATGGTGGCCGCCATCGAGTACCAGCGCGACCACTTCGCCGAAACCCCCGCACTGGTCGTCCCCTGCTATCGCTTCCCGGCGCCGCGCCTCGACCCGGACGGCCTGCGGATCTGGGCCGAGGAACTCGGTCCGGAAGCGAGCGCCCGTATGGGTGCCGGACAGGAGCGCTTCGCCGCCCTCGCGGAGGGCTCGTGCGTCTACCCGGGCGTACAGAACCTGCTGCTCGCCGCGCGCGGCCTCGGTCTCGCCGCCAACCTCACCATCTGGCACCTCTTCCTCGAGGAGGAGTGGAAGCGGGAGCTGGACATCCCCGAGGACATGCGGACCTTCGCCGTCGTCCCCGTCGGGTGGCCCGTCGGAAGGTTCGGTCCGGTGCGGCGGCGGCCGGTCGCCGACGTCGTTCACTGGGACCGCTGGTAGTGCGTAGGGCGGCGGTCAGTTCACTCCGTGCGGCCGGAACTGGATGCTGATCCGCGGTCCGGCCGCACGTGCCGTCTTGGGAATGGCGTGCTCCCAGGTGCGCTGGCAGGAGCCGCCCATCACGATCAGGTCGCCGTGTCCGAGGGGGCGCCGTACGGTGTCCCCGCCGTGGCGCGGGCGCAGCAGCAGGTCGCGCGGGGCACCCACGGAGAGAATCGCGACCATGGTGTCCTCCCGCGCGCCCCGCCCGATCCGGTCACCGTGCCAGGCCACGCTGTCACGGCCGTCCCGGTAGTAGCAAAGACCCGCTGTGGTGAAGGGTTCGCCCAACTCCTCGGCGTAATGCGCGGACAGCGCGTCCCGCGCCTCGTCGAGGACCGGGTGCGGCAGCGTGTCGCCGGCCCGGTAGTAGGCGAGCAGCCGCGGTACGTCCACCACGTGCTCGTACATCTGCCGGCGCTCCGCCCGCCACGGCACCTCGGCGACGAGCCGCGCGAAGAGCGCGTCGGCCCCACCGAGCCATCCGGGCAACAGGTCGATCCAGGCCCCGTCGGTCAGCGTGGTCCTGTGCATTCCGTTCAGCGGACTGAGGTGAAGCTCGTCGGTCTGGTCGAAGAGCGAGCCCTGGAGGTGCGTGGACATACGCCCAGCGTACTCCTTAATCGAATATGTGTTCCATGTGAATCTCCCCTCTTCGCGCCGCCAGGCAACCTCGCGCACGCCGTCGTCATCTTGATCGGCAACGGTTCACTATGCACCCCATGTATACATGTCATGTATACATGGGGTGCATAGGTGAATGGCCGACATCACGACCGAAAGGCATCCATGTACGGCAAGGCCTTCGCCCCCGAGTACCAGGGCGCTTTGACCACCCTGTCCGTGAACTCCTCGCTGACCGACGTCCTGGCGGCGGGCACCGAGCAGCTGCGCGCGGCCGAGCGGGCGGGCGCCCGCGCCGAAGCGGCCCGCTCGGGCCTCGCGGTCGCCGAGGCACACCGCAGGCTCGGGCAGGTGGCGGACGCCGACCGGGCGTGGAAGGCGAGCTACCGCACCGCCCGCGAGGCGGGGGACACCGGAGCGATGGCGTGGGCGCTGTGGAGCGGCGGCACGCTGGCCCGGCAGCGCGGCGCGTTCCCGCTGGCCTGGCGGCTGCTGCGACTGGCCGCCGACCTCGGCGGGCAGGCCGGGGACGTGGTCGTACGCGGTTACTCCCTGGCCGGGATGGCGGAGACCGGCCGCATCCAGGGCGACTACGCCGCCGTGACCGCTCTGCACGAACAGCTCCTGGCCGAGGCACGCAAGCGCGGCGAGGCCCGCCACACCGTGTGGGCGCTGGAGGGTATCGCGCAGATACACCGCAACACCGGTGCCTACGACACCGCGTACACCCTGTTCGAGGAGGCGGCCCAGATCGCCGCGCGCGCCGAGGACAGGCGCGGCCACGCCTGGGCCCTGCGGGGTCTCGCGGACATCGTCTCGGTACGCGACCGGGACCCGGAGCGCGCGCTGAAGCTGCTGAGCGAGGCGGAGGCCTCCTGTCGTGCGATGAACCTGTCCGGTGCGCTCGCCTACAACCACAAGATGCGCGGCAATGTCCTCTACCGGGCCGGGCGTTACGAACGGGCACGGGACGTCTACGCGCAGGCGCTGGCGGAGTTCGAGGCGATGAGCGAGCCGCGCGGCCGGGCGCTGTCCCGCCTGGGGCTGGTCAAGTCCCTGGCCCGGCTCGGCCGCGACCGTGCCGAGACCGCCGCGGAACTGACCGAACTGGCCCGGGTGTTGGAGGGAATCGGGCTGCGGCACGCCCGTGAGATGGTCGAGCGGGCACGGACCGAACTCGGCATCGGCCCGGAATCCGCCTTGGATGCGGAGGCCGCGCGATGACGACTCTGCCCACGGCCGTTCAGTCGCCGCCCGCCGCCCCGGAGATCCTGCGCCGCTGCCGCGAACTGGTCGCCCCGGCACTCGCGCAGGCGATCGGCGGACTGCACCCCTGGGTGGGGGAGATGGCCGGCTACGCCCTGGGCCGCTGTGAGGTCGGCGGCGCTCCCGCGGCCCACCGTCAGGGCAAGGGCGTACGGCAGGCACTCGCCGTGCTGGGTGCGGAGGCGGCCGGAGGTTCCGCCGCGGCGGGCGTGCCGGGTGCCGTCGCGGTGGAACTGGTGCACACCTTCTCCCTCCTGCACGACGACATCATGGACGGCGACGCGCTGCGCCGTGGCCGCCCCGCGGTGTGGAAGGCGTACGGCACCGGACCCGCCGTCCTCGCCGGCGACGCGCTGTTCGCCCTGGCCGTCGAGACCCTCACCGTGGCGCCCTCGACTCAGCACGCCGCGGCGTCCGTACGGCAGTTGACGAAGGCCCTCGGCGACCTGGTTCGCGGCCAGGCGGACGACCTGCTGTTCGTCCACCGTCCGTGGCGCGGACCCGACGCGGTGGGCCTGCGGGAGTACGAGGCGATGGCCGAGCACAAGACCGGGGCCCTGCTCGGTTGTTCGCTGGCCGTGGGAGCCCAACTGGCAGGAGCGTCGGGGGAGACGGTCACCGCGCTGGACCGTGCCGGACGTCATCTCGGGGTGGCCTTCCAGATCGCCGACGACCTTCTGGCTATCTGGGGCGATCCGGCTGTCACCGGCAAACCGGTCCACGGCGATCTGCGGCAGGGGAAGAAGACCCTGCCGGTCCTCGCCGCCCTCGCCGCGCCGGGCAACCGCGCGCTCGCCGAACTCCTCGCCTCCGCGGCCGTCCTCGACGACATCGCCGTACGCCGGGCGGTGACCCTCGTCGAGCGGGCCGGTGGCCGTTCGGCGGCCCTGCGGGAGGCGCGACGGCATCTCGGCGCGGGGGACGCCCTGCTGGCGAGCGCTTCCCTGGCCCCGCGCCCCGCCGGTGAACTGCGCACGCTGCTGTCCTCGCTCGCTCACCGGTCCATCTGACGCCGAAGGGGCCCCGCCGGGTGGTGGGGCCCCTTCGCTCTTCCCGCGCTCAGTGCTGCTGCGCCTTCTGCGGTGTCACCTCGCTGGGGCGTACCACGACGAAGCCGTCGCCCTCCAGCTTGAGCTGCACGGCCTCGCCGGAGCCGCCGCGGATCATCGAGCCGATCGACTGCGAGCGGTGCAGCGAGGTGTGCAGGTGGGCGGTCCAGCCGACGACCGCGTCCGTATCGACGTACACCGGCTGTTGCGGCGATACGGGGATGACCAGCGGGTTGCCGTCACAGACCAGGCCCAGCCTGCCGTGGCCGCTGAAGACGCTGTTGAACAGGCCGCCGCCGGTGATGCCCGCGCCCTTCACGGTCTTTATCTCGTACGACAGCGTGGAATCGAAGCACAGGACATGGCGGCCGTTGACGGTGAACACGTCGCCAGGCTCGATGTCGACGATGAAGCAGTTCTGCGCCTCGTGCGCGAACCAGGCCTCGCCCTGCCCGCGTACGGTCATCAGCGGGAGTCCCTCGCCGGTGACCGCCCGCTTGAGCATGCCGCCCACGCCCTGGCCCTTGCGCTCGAACTGGAGATTCCCCCGGTAGGCGACCATCGCCCCCTGGCGCGCGAGCATGTCGCCGTTGACGGCGTACTTGATCGACTTGGCGTTCTGGATGGTCATGCCCGGCGCGACGGCGGGCTGCACCATGTGGTCACTGGAAAAGAGATCACCCTTCATGCGGGCATCTTGGCCCGGAGGGCGTCGTTCCGCCAGGATCGTGCGCGTCCAGGCGTGGTGGGGGATGCGCGAAGGGCCGGTCCGGGTGAACCGGACCGGCCCCTACGGCAGTTGTCAGGCGGCGACGGCCTGGCTGTGGAGGCGCTCGACGACCTCGGCGAGCTGGCCCGCGACCTCGGCGTCATCGGCCGGGTGGGTGTCGGCGAACCGGGTCACGGAGCCGGGGATGGCGAGCTTGACGTCCTCCAGGACGGTGCCGCCGGCGATGCCCACGGCCTTGCGGGCCTCGTCCTGCGCCCAGACGCCGCCGAACTGGCCGAACGCGGTGCCGACCACGGCGACCGGCTTGCCGGTGAAGGCGCCGGCGCCGTAGGGGCGGGACAGCCAGTCGATGGCGTTCTTCAGGACGGCCGGGATCGTGCCGTTGTACTCCGGCGAGAAGAGCAGGAAGGCCTCGGCCTGGCCGGCGGCCTCACGCAGCCGGACGGCGGCGGCGGGCACGCTGCCCTCGACGTCGAGGTCCTCGTTGTAGAAGGGGATCTCGGCCAGTCCTTCGAACAGCTCGACGTCGGCACCCTCGGGGGCGAGCTTGACGGCGGCCTCCGCGAGCTGGCGGTTGTGGGAACCGGCGCGCAGGCTGCCGACGAGCGCGAGGATACGTACGGACATGACTAACTCCCGGGGACGAAACAGTGCGGCAGTAAAACGGACCGAGGTCCGTTGAATTTTGTATCACTGTAACGGACCGCGGTCCAGTTATCCCCGTGTGCCGTTACGCTGTGTTCATGTCCACCCCACTTCCGCCGTTCCCGAAGCGGCAGGAACCCTCCGAAGAGCCCGTTCCGCTGGAGCTGACGTCCAGGCCCGACGGGCCGCAGCTGCGGGCCGACGCCGCCCGCAACCGCGCGCGTCTGCTGGAGGCCGCGGCCCGCCTGGTGGCGGAGCACGGGGTGGCCAACGTGACGATGGAGGCCGTGGCCTGCGCGGCCTCGGTCGGAAAGGGAACCGTCTTCCGGCGCTTCGGCGATCGCACCGGCCTGCTGCTGGCTCTCCTCGACCACACCGAGCGGCAGTTCCAGGCCGCCTTCCTCAGCGGCCCACCCCCACTGGGCCCGGGCGCGTCACCGGTGGATCGCCTGCATGCCTTCGGCTGCCGCGCCCTGCGCCTGACCTCCGATCAGCTCGACCTGTACCTCGCTGCCGGATCGGACGCCTCCCGCCGCTTCAACTCCGCCCCGTACTGCGTCCGCTTCACCCATGTCGCCATGCTCCTGCGCGAGGCCGTCCCGACCGCCGACACCGAACTCCTCGCCCAGACCCTCATGGGCTACCTGGACGCCGCCCTCATCCACCACTTGACCCGGCAGCGGGGGATGACCCTCGAGCGGCTCGAGTCCGGCTGGCGCGACCTGGTGACCCGCAGCACCTGCCCGGTTGAACGAGGCTGAGTCAGACGCCGATGTCCACCGCCGTCCCGGCGGGCAGCCGGCGGAAGCGGTCACGGATGTCGGAGAGCGCGGCGGCGAGCCGCTCCTCGAGGGCCGCGCGGCGCCCTCGAGGAGGTGCTGCCGGCCTTCGTAGTGGACGGGCAGGGCGGTGTGCGGACGCAGCAGGTGGCCCAGCTCCACGGCCCGGGCGGCGGTCATGCCGTAGCAGACCGGGCCGGAGCTCGGTGACGCGGCTCCATTCACTCAGTGGCGCCTGCGCCGAGTCCCGGTGCTGAGGTTTGTCCGGGTACTCCAATGGGCCAGCGCCGATCGCGGACGCCCAGCTCGGCACGGAGCATGGGGAGCGGGCCCTGTAGCGCGGGTTCCGGATCGCCAGGAGCAGCACCGGGACCGCCAGGAACAAGGAAGAGGACGAGCCTCCATGAGCAGACGCATCCACGGTGGCCGAGGACGGCCGCGCCAAGAACGCGTGATCGCGGCCATCCTGGCCACCCTCACGTGCGGCGCCGCGCTCGTCTCGTGCGGCACGAACGGTGACGACGACAGTGGGGCCTCGGTCAGCCCGCGCCCCACCCCGCCGAACACGGCCTCGTTCACCGGGACACCGCCGTCCGCCCTGGCGTCGGCCGCCTCCTCGGCTCTCGATTCCGCCCGGGCTTCGGCCTCGGCGGCGGCGTCCTCCCTGTCCGCCGCCGCGTCGGAGTTCGCGGCGTCCGTCTCGGCCGACACGGCCCGCGCGAGCGCGACCGCGGAGGCGGAGCTGAAGAAGGTTCAGGGCAGCGGCAACGCGGTGTCCGACGTCGCCATGACCGGCCTGCCCAGGTCCCAGACGGGCGGGCTGCTCGCCGTCCTCATCACCATCACCAACAAGACCGACCAGAAGGCGTCCTACGCCGTGCAGATCGACTTCGAGGACGCCGAAGGAAAGGTCGTGGAGACCAGGTTCGTGGGAGCGGAGAACCTCGAGCCGGGGCAGCGCGCCCAGCCCGTCGCCGTCAGCGGACAGCCCGCCGAACCCCAGCTGACCCCGCGCCTGACCAAGGCCCAGCGGTACTGACACGGTTTCCGGATCTGCTTCGGGGCCGGCCGAAGGCATGAGCGGAGCCTCGACTCGGCTGCGGGTGGCGCGCCTGATGGCCTGGGTGCTGGCCGTCCTGTGCATCGTGATCGTGACGGCCACGGCCACGGCCCGCAGCACCGTGCTCAGCGCCGGCTTCTACCGGTCCGCACTCGACGACCAGCGCGCGTACGACCGGCTGTACGACCAGGTGCTCGTCGATCCCGCCGTCGCACCGGTCACCCGCGATCTGCTCGGACGGCTGCCGGTCCCGGAGGCGGCGGTGACGTCCAACCTGAAGGTCGTCCTGCCACCCCAGACACTCCGGGCGCTCGTCGACGAGCAGGTGCGGCATCTCATCGCCCATCTGCGCGGCGACCAGGACCCGCTGCGCCTGTCGATCGACATGCGACCGCTGATCGCGCACATCGGCGATCTCTCCCAGATCTACTTCGGCGATCTGGTCGCCTCGCTGCAGGAGCGGCCGGTGGCCGACTTCGCGGTGTTCCGGAGCGACCTCGGTCAGGCCCTGGACCGGCTGGCCGAGGGGCAGGCCCCCACGTGGCTGCCGCGGCTTCCCCTGTCTCAGGAGCAGGCAGCGGCCGCCACCGACACCCTCCTGCGGCTGGTGCCGCAGAGCGAGCGGTCCGCGCTGCGTCCCGAGGTCGAGGTGGCCCTCGCGAACGGGGACGTCGCCGGGGCACTCGCCGCCGTCGGACCCGCCGTCTTCTCCGACCGCACCCGCGAGGCCGTGACGCACCTGCGGGGCGTCGCCGACGGGAACGCCTGGCACATCACCGCCGACCTCGACCGGACCGACGGCACGCTCCAGCACCTGAGCGCCGTCACCCGACTCGCGCTCGACGTCGTCGAACCGCTGGCCCTGCTGTTCGCCGCCACCTGTCTCGGCGCCCTGTGGTTCACCGGGCCGAAGAGCGTGCCGGGGCGGCTGCGGCAGCTGGGCCGGGTGCTTGCGGCGGGAGGCCTACTGGCGGTGGCGACCGTGCTGGTGCTGGGCCTTGCGACCGGCCGCCGCGTGGTGGACACCTCGCCGTCCTGGCCCGACGCGGTGTCGAACCTGGTCGACGACGTGCAGACCGCCGCGTTCGACCGCCTGCTCACCGTGGCCGCGACGACCGCTCTCGTCCCCCTCGCGGCGGGCGCCGTCCTCGTCGCCGTCGCCTGGTACGCGCAGCGGCGCCCGGCGCCGTTCGCCCGGCGCCGCGCCCAGATGCTGCCGGCGCTGGGAGTCACGGCCGTCGCCCTGGCCGGTGTGGCACTGGTCCCGCTCGCCTTCGCCGGCCACGGCGCCCGCTTCTGCCAGGGCAGCACCCGCCTGTGCGACCTGTCGTACGACGAACTCGCCCAGCTCACCTCGCACAACGCCATGGCGACGACGGCGAACCGGTTCATCGGCCCGCTCCAGGACCCCGACGTGACCGGCCAACTCAACGACGGTGTGCGCACGTTGCAGATCGACACCTACCGGTGGGAGCGCCCCGAGGACATCGCGGGACGGCTGGCGCAGTCCGACTTCCCGCCCGTGCTGCGCGAAGAGATCGCCGACGTCGTCAACAGGTTCAACCCGCCCCGCGAAGGCCTGTGGCTGTGCCACGCCCTGTGCCGTGCGGGTGCCCTGGAACTGGTGCCGTACCTAAGAGAGGTGGGGGAGTGGCTGCGCGCCAACCCGAGCGAGGTCCTGACCCTGATCGTGCAGGACGACATCAGTGGCGCGGACACCGCGCAGGCCTTCGAGCAGGCCGGTCTGGACAATCTGCTGTTCACGCCGGACGACGATCCGAACCATCCCTGGCCCACCCTCGGCGAGATGATCGACGACGGCCACCGGCTCGTCGTCTTCGCCGAGCAGGCCGACGGACCCGCGCCCTGGTACCGGAACTTCTACCGGTACGGGATGGAGACCCCCTTCGCTTTCCGGTCTCCGCAGGAGATGAACTGCGACCCGCACCGCGGAGGCACGGACAAACGGCTCTTCCTCCTCAACCACTTCATCACCACCGCCGGCGGCAGCCGACTGGACGCGGGACAGGTCAACCGACGGGCGGATGTCCTGGACCGCGTCCACCGGTGCGAGCGGCAACGCGGTCGGCCGGTCAACTTCGTCGCCGTGGACTACACGACGATCGGTGACGCGCGGGGCGCGGTGGAGGAACTCAACGCCCAGCGCGTACAACGACATTGACGAGGGGCCGGCTCAGGCCTCGCGGATCAGATGCACCGCCGTGCTGGACCAGTCGCCCGGCGGCAGGTCGAAGTCGAGCCCGTACTCGCCGAGCACCGTGGAGTGATGCACGGCTCCGGTCCGCGCGTCGCGATAGCGGGCCCCGGGTGTCAGGCCGCGCAGTCGCACCGGCAGCCGCGGGACGCCATGGCGGGAGACACGTCGGTAGGCGAGCAGCAGGGTCTCCGAGGCGTCCGCGGCGGTGTACTGCGTCACGGTGACGGAGTCGTCGGCGGGCGGCGACAGCCGGTCCAGCCTGCCGTGCTGCACCAGGGGGCGCACCTTCTTGTACTCGGCCACCAGGCCGGCCGCCTCCCGCAGTTCCTCCTCGGACCAATGAGTGAGATCGCCCCCGATGCCCAGCGCCCCGGCCATCGCGACATGGAAGCGGAAGCGCAGCGGGACACTGCGGGCGGTCAGCTGGTTCGGTACGTCCGTCACCCACGAGCCCATGGTGCGCGCGGGGTAGACCTGACCGTAGCCGTGCTGGATCCACATCCGGTCGGCGGCGTCCGTGTTGTCCGAGGCCCACGCCTGGTCCGTACGGGAGAGGATGCCCAGGTCGACCCGGCCGCCCCCGCCGCTGCACGTCTCGATCCGCAGCGCCGGATGGTCGGCACGCAGCCGGTCGACGATCTCGTAGAGGTGGCGCACGTACTGGGGGCCGAGGCGGTCGGCGCCGTCCTGCTGCCCGGGCCAGCCGGCCTCGCTGAACGCGCGGTTCATGTCCCACTTGAGGAAGTCGATGCCATGGTCGCCGACCAGCCGGGTCAGCCAGCCGTAGGCCCAGTCGGCGACGTCGCGGCGGGCGAAGTTGAGGACCAGCTGGTTGCGCAGCTCGGAGCGGGGGCGGCCGGGGAAGTGCAGGACCCAGTCGGGGTGTTCCCGGTAGAGATCGCTGTCCGGGTTCACCATCTCGGGCTCCACCCACAGGCCGAAGCGCATCCCGAGCCCGTGCACCGCGCCGACCAGCGGCGCGAGCCCGTCCGGGAAGCGCTCGGGCGTCGGCGTCCAGTCGCCGAGGCCCGCCTGGTCGTTGCGGCGTGCCCCGAACCAGCCGTCGTCGACGACGTACAGCTCCACTCCGAGCGCCGCGGCCCGTTCGGCGAGTGCCTTCTGACCGGCCTCGTCGACGTCGAATCCGGTCGCCTCCCAGGAGTTGTAGAGCACCGGGGCGAACTCGTTCGCACGCGGCAGGACATGAGCCAGGATGTACGCGTGCCAGGCGCGGGACGCCGCGCCGAAACCGCCGTCGGTGCACAGTCCCGCGAACGGGGGAGTGGTGAACTCCTCGCCCGGCGCGAGCGGCACACTCGTACCGTCCTGGCCGAGGCCTCCGGTGAATCCGGCGCGGCCGTCGGGAGTGCGCTGTACGGTGACGCGCCAGCTCCCGCTCCAGGCCAGGGCGGCGCTCCACACACGGCCGTGGTCCTCCGTCGCCTCACCGGCGTCGAGCATCACCCAGGGGTTCGCGTGGTGGCTGGTGGTCCCGCGACGGCTGGTCAACACGGTTTCGCCGTACGGAAGGTGCTCGCGGCGCAATTGGGACTCGGCGGACCACTGCCCGGTGACATGGCTGAGCCGGTAGTCCCGCAGCGGCGGCAGGGACCAGGCGGCGGAGTCGGCGCGCAGCAGGGTGACCGGCTCGTCGCCGGTGTTGCGGACGACGGTCCAGCGCTCGATGACGTCGGTGTCGTCGCGCACCTGGTAGTGGAGGGCCACCTGCAAGGGGTAGCGGCGGTCGCGGAACGACAGCACCAACTCGCCCTTGTCGACGTGATGGCCGATCGGCTGCCACTCGAAGGCACGGGATCCGTCCGCGAACCTGACCTGCAGGGACGGTGGTCCGTAGCGTGTGCCGCCGTCGACGGGGAGCTCTTCCCCGACGGTCGGCAGTCCTTCGAAGCTGCTGGTCGCGGCCGCCGGGGGGACGGCGAGCTGCTGGGCTTCCTCGAGCGTCAGCCGTGGGCCCCACGCGACATGGCAGGGCGCTCCGGTCTCGTCGATCCGCAGCGCGTACGACGTGTGCGGTGTGGACAGCAGCCAGAGCCCGGTGTCCGGGGCGAAGGTGATCGGCGACATGGATCCTCGAGTTCAGATGGTGCCACGCAGGAGACACCGGAAGTCAACCGTGACCTTGGATCACGTGTCAATATCTCGCTATGTTCTTGTTTTTGTAGGTTGAGGGTGTCATGCAAAGCATTCTCAAGAGGATCTTGTTTCTTTTATTGACAACAGAAAATAAGGACCCTAGGTTCCGGCCATGCGCTCGACCAGTCGAACAGAGGCGTTCCCGGCCCACACGCCGGCCGTTGCCCAGATCTTCACCACCGTGCTGTCCCATGGCCCGCTCACGCGGTCGGAGATCGCGGGGCGGACCAGGTTGTCCGCCGCGGCGGTCACGAAGGCGGTACGGCCTCTGATCGAGGTCGGCTACCTCATGGAGGACGTCGACGAGGACGCGCGGCAGTCGTCCCTCGGCAGGCCCGCCAACCCGGTGCGGGTCGACGGCGGGAGGGCACTGTTCATCGGAGTCAAGATGACCGGCGACGAACTCATCGCCGTACTCACGGACTTGTGCTGTCGCATCAGAGTCGCCCGGCATGTGCCGCTCACGACCCGCGACCCCAAGGCGGTACTGGCGCTGACCGCGGGGGTTGTACAGGAGCTGCTGACCGAGGCCGACGGCTTCGGCGTCCAGGTCCAGGGCCTGGGCATCGCGGTCTCCGGTGATGTGGACCGCGCCGCCGGCGTGGTGCGGTACTCACCCTTCCTGGAATGGCGCGACGTTCCGCTCGCCGAACTGGCCCGCACGACGACGGGGCTGCCGGTCACCGTCGACAACGACGTCCGGGCACTGACCGTCGCCGAGCAGTGGTTCGGAGCCGGGGTCGGCCTCTCCGACTTCGCCGTGGTGACCGTCGGCGCCGGGATCGGCTGCGGTCTCGTGGTGCACGGGCAGGTCGTGTCCGGGGCGTACGGCGTGGCAGGTGAGATCGGGCACGTCGCCATCGACCCGGCCGGCCCTCTCTGCCACTGCGGCAACCGGGGCTGTGTGGAGGCGATCGCCGCGGACTCGGCGATCGTCAGCAGGATCCGGGAGGTGACCGGTGTAGAAGTCGCCGACGCCGCCCAGGCCTTGGACCTGGCCCATGACGGGAACCCCGGAGCGCGGGAAGTGTACGCGAGGGCGGGGGAGGCGATCGGCCGCGGTATCGCGACGGTGGTCAATCTGCTCGGCCCCGAGCGAGTGATCATCTCCGGCGAAGGGCTGGCGGCGTACGACCTGTTCGCGGAGCAGATCCGCGACGCGTTCGCCGCGACCGCCTTCGGATCGGCCGCGCGGTGCGACGTACAGACCCACCCCCTGCCCTTCGAGGAGTGGGCGCGCGGCGCCGCGGCCACCGCCATCCAGTCCTTCATTCGAGCCGACACGGACTGACCGTCGCACGCGTCCAGATCCATCCGTACCCATAAGCGGTGATACGCATCGAAAGGCACGAGGAGCAACGATGACGCAGCAGAGTCGCAACCTCTTGGCGGCACGCGGACCCAGCCGCCGCAGAGTGACCGGTGGACTGATGGGGCTCGGGGCAGCCGCCTTGGCCGCGCCCGTTCTGACCGCGTGCGGCGGCGGACCGGCAGCCGACCCGAAGACGGTCACCTTCGGGTCCAACGGCGCCGACGCCACCCCGAAGAAGGCCTACACCACCGTCACCGAAGCGTTCACCAAGGACAGCGGGCTGACGGTCAAGACCAACACCGTCGACCACGACACTTTCCAGAAGAGCATCACCACCTATCTGCAGGGCACCCCGGACGACGTCTTCACCTGGTTCGCCGGCTACCGCATGCAGTACTTCGCCAAGAAGAACCTCGCCACCCCGATCGACGACGTGTGGGACAAGATAGGCGGCGGCTTCAGCGACGCCGCCAAGCAGCTCTCGAAGGGCGAGGACGGCAAGTACTACTTCGTGCCGCTGTACAACTACCCGTGGGCCGTCTTCTACCGCAAGAGCGTGTTCCAGGAGCGCGGTTACGAAGTCCCGCAGAAGTGGAGCGAGTTCGTCGCGCTCGCCAAGCAGATGAAGAAGGACGGCCTCGCCCCGATCACCTCCGGATACGGCGGCGGCGACACCTGGAGCATCCTCGGCGCGTTCGACTACATCGACCTGCGGGCCAACGGCTACGACTTCCACATGTCCCTGCTGCGCGGCGAGACCTCCTGGACCGACAAGCGCGCCGTCGCGATCCTCGACACCTGGCGTGAACTGACCCCCTACTACCAGGCGAGCGGCGGCGGCCGCTCCTGGCAGGACGCCGCGCAGTCCCTGCTGGACAAGAAGTCCGGGATGTCGGTCACCGGCCTCTTCCTCGGGCAGCAGGTCACCGACGAGGCGATCCGCAGTGACCTCGACTTCTTCCCCTTCCCCGAGGTCGACTCCGCGCACGGGCAGGACGCCGTCGAGGCGCCCACCGACGGGTTCATGCTCAGCCGGAGCCCCAAGAACGAGGACGGCGCCAAGAAGTTCCTGGAGTTCCTCGGCAGCGCGCAGGCCGAAGAACTGTACGCAGGCGTCGACCCGAGCAACCTCGGCGTCAACGAGCAGACCTCCACCAGTTCGTACAACGACCTGCAGAAGAAGTCCGCCGATCTCATCGGCTCCGCCAAGAACATCAGCCAGTTCGCGGACCGCGACAGCGACCCGGGCTTCATCTCCACCGTCGTACTCCCCGGCCTGACCGAGTGGCTCAGCCACCCCGACGACGGCACCGAGACGCTGAAGAAGATCGAGTCGCAGCGTTCGCGCTACTTCACGGCCTGACCAGGACCGGAAAGGTCTCACGCACCGTGTCCTCCCTTCCCTCGCCCCGTACAGTCCGCAAGCGCGCCCGCAGTCTCGGTCGCGGTGACCGGATCTTCCTGACCGTCATCATCGGCATCCCCCTTGCCGCTCTGCTCTTCTTAGTCTGGCTGCCCGCACTGGCCTCGCTGGCGCTGTCCTTCACCACATGGGACGGCATCGAACCGGCCGACATCCACTGGATCGGCCTGGAGAACTACCAGGAGATCTTCACCAACTACCCGCCGTTCTGGCCGGCGGTGCAGCACAACGTGATCTGGCTGCTGTTCACGGCCCTGCTGCCCACACCGTTCGGCATCTTCCTCGCCTACCAGCTCGACCGGAAGATCCGCTTCACGAAGATCTACCAGACCGCGATCTTCCTGCCGATGGTGCTCTCCCTGGCCGTCGTGGGTTTCATCTGGGAGATCATCTACAACCCCGACACGGGGCTCCTCAACGGCATCCTCAACGCCACCGGCTCCGGTCACCACATCGACTGGCTCGGCAACCCGGACCTCAACCTGTGGGCCGTACTCGTCGCTTCGGCCTGGCGGCACACCGGCTACATCATGATCCTCTACCTGGCCGGCCTGAAGGGCTTCGACCCGGCGCTCAAGGAAGCCGCCGCGCTCGACGGAGCCAACGGCCGCCAGACCTTCCTGCGGGTGGTCTTCCCGGCCCTGAAACCGGTCAACATCATCATCCTGGTCGTCACGGTCATGGAGTCCCTGCGGGCCTTCGACATCGTGTACGTCCTCGGTGGCGGCGTCGGCAGCAAACCCGGCATGGAACTGCTCTCCCTGCTCATCACCGACAACATCATCGGCGAGTCCAGCCACATCGGTTACGGGTCCGCCCTCGCGGTCATCCTGCTCCTGGTCTCCCTTGCCGCCATCGGCACCTTCCTCGTCCAGACCGTCCGCAAGGAGGACCAGTGACCACGACCGTGCCGCGTCCGGCCTCCCGCCTGCGGGCCCGGCGCGAACCCCAGTCCCATGACGGCCCCTCGAAGCCCCGCAGCCAGGCCGGCCGCCACGTGATGCTGGGCGGCATCGCCCTGCTCTGGCTCATCCCGCTGCTGTGGGCGATCTACACCTCGCTGCGCCCCTACTCGGACACCGCGAAGAACGGCTATCTCTCCTGGCCGCACAGCCTGAGCCTCGGCAACTTCACGGACGCCTGGGAACAGTCCGGAATGCCGCACTTCTTCTGGAACTCGGTCCTCATCACGGTTCCGGCGGTCCTCGGCACCCTGCTGTTCTCGGCCGCGGTCGCCTTCTTCGTCTCCCGCTTCGACTTCCGCTGGAACATCGTTCTGCTGATGCTGTTCACCGCGGGCAACCTGCTGCCGGCCCAGGTCCTCATCACCCCCCTCTACAAGCTGTATCTCCTTGTCCCGCTGCCGTACTGGATGACCGACTCGCTGCTCCTGTACAACTCGGTCTGGGGCATCATCTTCATCCACATCGCGTACCAGTGCGGGTTCTGCACCTTCGTGCTCAGCAACTACATGAAGACGATCCCGAAGGAGATCTCCGAGGCGGCGCTCGTGGACGGCGCCCCCGTCTGGCGGCAGTTCTTCCAGATCATCCTGCCGCTGTGCAGGCCGGCGTTCGCGGCCCTGGCGACCCTCGAATCGATCTGGATCTACAACGACTTCTTCTGGCCGCTCGCCCTCATAGAGACCGGCGACAAGCGCCCCATCACCTCCGCCCTGGCCAATCTCCAGGGCGCGTACTTCACCAATCCCAACCTCATCGCGGCCGGTGCGCTGATGACCGCGATCCCCACGCTGCTGGTGTACTTCGCGCTTCAGCGCCAGTTCATCAGCGGGCTCACCATCGGCTCCGGCAAGGGCTGAGCCGCCGGAACGCAGGGGCTTGAGCCGCCCCGTGCCCCAACCGTCCCGTTGACACCGTCCCTGGAGGTCCGACCCATGCGGTCATCCTCGTATCTCGCCATGCCCGGAGCCACCTCACGCTCCGGCCGCCGCGCCATAAGATCCCTGCTCGTCATCGCCCTCACCGCGGGCGTCGCGACAGCCGTCCCGGCAGCTCAGGCGGACACGCCCACCGCGACTCCCGCCGCCACCGCCACCGAGCTGGCCGCCAAGCCCTACATGGGCTGGTCGAGCTGGAGCATGCAGTCGTCGAAGTACCCGGGCCTCAACCCGGACGGCGACTACAGCTACCTCACCGAGGCGAACGTCCTGAAGCAGGCGGACGCCCTCGCCTCCAAGCTGAAGGCGTACGGCTACGAATACGTCAACATCGATGCCGGCTGGTGGATGGACAAGAACTGGAAGTCCGGGTTCGACCAATACGGCCGGCAGACGCCCGACCCGGTCCGTTTCCCCAGCGGCATGAAGTCGGTCGCCGACCACATCCACTCCAAGGGCCTCAAGGCCGGCATCTACCTGCCCGTCGGCCTGGAGAAGGGGGCGTACGGCGAAGGCAAGACGCCGATCTGGAACGCCGAGGGCTGCACCACGGCCGACATCGTCTACAGCGATCTGCGCACCACCAACGGCTGGGACAGCGCGTACAAGATCGACTTCTCGAAGCCGTGCGCGCAGAAGTACATCGACTCCCAGGCGCAGCAGTTCGCCGACTGGGGCTACGACTTCCTCAAGCTGGACGGCGTGGGCCCGGGCTCGTTCAAGTCCGGTGACAACTACAACAACGTCGCCGACGTCGCCGCCTGGCAGAAGGCCATCGCGACCGCCGGTCGCCCGATCCATCTTGAGCTCTCCTGGTCGCTCGACATCAACTACGCCGCCGACTGGAAGAAGTACTCCAACGGCTGGCGCATCGACACCGACATCGAGTGCTACTGCAACACGCTTGTCACCTGGGAGAACTCGGTCGACGACCGGTGGGACGACGCACCCGCGTGGAGCAACAAGGCAGGCCCGGGCGGCTGGAACGACCTCGACGCCCTCGACGTTGGCAACGGGGAGATGGACGGCCTCACCAAGGCCGAGCGGCAGAGCTACATGACCCTGTGGGCCATCAGCAAGTCGCCCCTCTACACAGGTGACGACCTCACCAAGCTGGACAGCTACGGCGTGTCCCTGCTCACCAACAAGGAAGTCATCGCCGTCGACCAGAGCGACTCGCCCGTCGCGCGCCCGGTCACCTCGGTCAACGACCAGCAGGTCTGGGGCACCAAGAACGCCGACGGCAGTTACACCGTCGCCCTGTTCAACCTCGGCGACTCGCCGGCCTCCGTCACCGCCAACTGGGCTTCCTTCGGGTTCACCGGCAACGCCTCCGTGCGCGACCTGTGGAACAAGTCGAACCTCGGCACCTACAAGAACAAGATCACCGCGGCGCTGCCCGCCCACGGCTCGCGGCTGTTCACCATCAAGCCCGCCGGCACCACCCTGGCGACCACGAGCTACGAGGCCGAGGACGCGGCCAACACCCTGTCGGGCAACGCCTCCGTGGCCGGATGCGACGCCTGCTCGGGCGGCAAGAAGGTCGGCAACCTCTACACCGGCGGCAAGCTGCAGATCAACGACGTCACGGTGAAGAAGGACGGGATCTACACCGTCAAGGTCGCCTACGTCAGCGGCGACGCCCGCTCGGTGAACGTCTTCTCCAACAGCGGTAACGGCACCAGCCAGAAGTTCCCCTCCACGGGTGACTGGAGCACTGCCGAGACCGTCAGTGTCCAGCTGGCACTGAAGGCGGGCACCAACACCATCACCTTCGACAGCGGCAGCGGATACGCCCCCGACATCGACAAGATCGTCGTTCCGCAGACCGTCTGACCTGCTTCCCGTGGGGCCCGGTGACCTGAACCCGGGCCCCACGGGGACCGGCCCCACGCCGACGGTCGTCTGCGGTGGATCCCCCAGCCGTTTCCGCAGCGGTCGTTCCCCCACCTGCCGTTCCCCCCAGCCGTTCCCGCATGAGCCGTTCTCGCACGAGCCGTTCCCTGGATATGGAGTGCCCCGTGGACATCAAGCGCACCGAATCACCCGACAACCCCCCCAGCCGCAGAGGCTTCCTGACCCTCGCCGCCGCTGCCGGCGCGGGCACCGCACTCGGCGTTCTGCCCGCCTTCACCGCTTCGGCGGCCCCTCTGCGCCCCACCGAGTCGCCCATGCTGGCCGCGGCCGACGCCGCGAAGAACCAGCTGTGGTGGGGGGCTCCCGGCTCCCCCAACTCGATGATCGAGCAGGGACTTCCGGTCGGGAACGGGCGCCTCGGGGTCCTCGCGAGCAACGACCCCTCCAGCGAACTTCTGATGATCACCGACGCCACCATGTGGACCGGCCATCTCAACGACAAGCTGGACAGCGACGGCCAGTTCCCCTACGGCCGCGAGGACTTCGGATCCCTGACGCTGCTGGCCAAGCTCACGGTCGCCATCCCCGACCACGACCTGAGCAACGTCAACAACTACCGCCGCACCCTCGACATGGCCCAGGGCCTGGTCGGCGCCTCGTACGACGTCTCCGGTGTGACCTATTCGCGGCAGATCTTCGCCAGCCTCCCCGACGACGTCATCGTCCTGTACTTCTCCCAGCAGGGCGGCGGCACCTACACCGGCACCGTCTCCCTCGCCGGCACCCACGGCGAGTCCACCACGGCCAACAGCTCCGGGCGCTACGCGTCGTTCGGAGCCACCCTCGCAAACGGCCTCAAGTACGGCGCCGCCGTCACCGCCTACAGCAGCACGGGCAGGGTCAAGGTCGACGGTACGTCGATCAGCTTCAGCGGCTGCAAGACCCTCACCGTCGTCGTCAGCGGCGGAACCAACTACTCGCCCGACGGCGAGGCGGGGTTCCGCGATCCGTCCGTGGTGCCGGAGCGCCTGGCCAGGACCAAGGTCCTCGACGCGGCCGGCCACTCGGCGAGCACACTGCTGCACACCCACGTCGCCGACTTCCGTCCCGAGTTCGGGCAGCTGGACATCAACCTCGGCACGTCGTCCGCCGCGCAGCGTGAGCTGGACACCTGGGAGCGGTTGCAGGCGCGCTACCGGGACGACGTTCCCGATCCGGAACTCGAGGCCGCCTACCTGCAGTTCGGCCGCTATCTGATGATCTCCGGATCGCGGGGCAGCCTGCCCATGGGCCTCCAGGGCCCGTGGCTGGACGGCAACGACCCGGACTGGATGGGCGACTACCACACCGACGTCAACATCCAGATGAACTACTGGATGGCCGACCGGGTGGGCGTGTCCGACTGCTTCGACGCCTACACGGACTACTGCGTCTCGCAGCTGCCCTCGTGGACGGACGTCACCCAGCGGCAGTTCAACGACCCCACCAACAGATTCCGCAACTCCAGCGGCAAGCTCGCCGGCTGGGCTGTGGCGTTCTCCACCAACCCCTATGGCGGAAGCGGCTGGTGGTGGCACCCGGCCGGCAACGCCTGGCTCTGCCAGAGCCTGTTCGAGCACTACGAGTACACCCAGGACCGCGCCTACCTCAAGAAGATCTACCCCCTGATCAAGGGCGCCGTGGAGTTCTGGGAGGCCCGCCTCATCACCACGACCGTCACCGACGCGTCCGGCGAAAAGCGCGAGGTCCTGATCGACGACAAGGACTGGTCGCCCGAGCACGGCCCGCAGGACGCCAAGGGCATGACCTACGCCCAGGAACTGGTGTGGGGCCTCTTCGGAAACTTCCACACCGCTTCCGAGCTGCTCGGCAGGGACGGCGCGTACCGGAAGACCGTCGACGGTCTGCGCGAGCGTCTGTACCTGCCCGTGGTCAGCCCCACGAGCGGCTGGCTGGAGGAGTGGATGTCGCCCGACAACCTGGGTGAGACCACGCACCGGCACCTCTCCCCGCTCATCAACCTGTTCCCCGGCGACCGGATCCGTCCGGACGAGTCGACGCCGAAGGAGATCCTGGACGGCGCGACGGCGCTCCTCACCGCGCGCGGCATGACCAGCTTCGGCTGGGCCCAGGCCTGGCGCGCCCTGTGCTGGGCGAGGCTGAAGGACGCGGGGAAGGCGTACCGGCTCGTCGTCAACAACCTGAAGCCGTCGGTCAACGGAACCAACGGCAGCGCGATGAACCTCTTCGACATCTACGAGGTCGAGACGGGCCGCGGCATTTTCCAGATCGAAGCGAACTGCGGTACCCCCGCGGCGATCATCGAGATGCTGCTCTACTCGCGGCCCGGACACATCGAGCTGCTGCCCGCGCTGCCCGCCGCCTGGGCGGCATCCGGCTCGGTGTCCGGCGTGGGCGTCCGCGGCGGCTTCGTGGCCGACCTCAGCTGGAAGAACGGCAAGGTCACCCAGGTGACGCTGAAGAGCGTCGGCGGCCGTACCACGACCCTCGTCGCGGGCGGTGCCTCGCGGAAGATCAGCCTCAAGTCCGGAGAGTCCGTCACACTGCGGAACTTCGGATGAGCGGCGCCTCGTACCGGCGCCGCGCGGTGGGCGTCGTATCGGCGCTGATCATGGCGGTCGGCGGGCTCCTGGCCGCCTCGGCGACGGCACAGGCACAGGCGCAGGCGCAGGAGCCGCTGTCGCAGGCCCCGTCGAGCACGGCGGCGGCCCCGGCCGCCGCGAAGGGCAAGCACTCCGTGGTCACCTGGGGCGCCGGCGCCGACCGGCAGGGCGCCGGGCCTGCCGACCGCAGCTACCGGTTGATCGTGCGCACCAGCGTCGGCGGCACGAACATGCAGATCCGGCTGTCCAATGCCTTCGGCGAGAACCCGGTGACCTTCGAGAGCGCGTACGCGGGGCTGCAGAAGCAGGGGGCGGAGCTGGTCCGCGGCTCCAACCGGCAGTTGTCCTTCGGCGGGGCCGCGTCCGTCACCGTTCCTGCGGGCGAGACGGTGCTCAGTGATCCGCTGCCCGGGAAGCTGGCGGCCCAGAGCAATCTGGTCATCAGCCTGTACGTGACGGGCGCCCAGGGACCGACGACCGGTCACGGCATGGCCATGCAGACCAACTACGCCACCGCGGGCAACCACGCCGCCGAGGAGGGCGCGGCCAACTGGACCGATCCGATGGGGTCCTGGTACTGGCTGGACGCCGTCAACGTGGAGACAACCACGGCGGTCGGCTCGCTGGTGGCCCTCGGTGACTCCATCACCGACGGCTGGCAGTCGAGCACTGACCTGAACCGCCGCTGGCCCGACTACCTCGCCCGTCGGCTCCAGGTGGCGAACACCCCGATCAAGGGCGTCGCCAACGAAGGGATCTCTGGGAACAAGGTGCTCGAGGACGGCGCCGGGCAGAGCGCGCTGAACCGTCTGCAACGCGACGTGCTGTCCCATCCCGGCGTGCGCACGGTCTTCCTCTTCGAGGGGGTCAACGACATCAAAGCCCACTCGGGAGTCACGGCCCAGGACATGATCGACGGCTACCGGAAGATCATCGAACAGGCCCACGCGGCGGGCAAGTGCGTCGTCGGATCCACCATCGCCCCCTTCAAGGGCTGGTACGAATGGGACGCGGCGGCGGAGTCCGTCCGCCTTGAGATCAACGAATTCGTCCGCAACAGCGGGGAGCTGGACGCCGTCACCGACTTCGACCAGATCCTGCGCAGCCCCTACGACCACGAGAGGATCTCCCCGTTCTTCGACAACGGCGATCATCTGCACCCCAATGACAAGGGGATGGCGGCGATGGCCGACGCGGTGGACATCGGGAGCCTGGCCTCGTGCTGAGGTGAGGCCAGGCTCCGGAGGCGCGGTCAGGGGTACGAGACCACCGTGGACGGCACGGTCGAGGTGCCCGAGGTGGGCGAGCCCGTGTCGTTGATGACGCGCTCGTACTGCCCCTGACCGCCCAGCGAGACGACCAGCAGGTTGTGGAACTTCACGTTCGGAGTGTTCGGCGCGGCGAATCCATGGTGCTGGAGGATCGTCGGATCGACGTTGTAGTAGCAGTAGCTGCCCAGGCCCCATCCCTCGTGCGTGGTCACGGAGTCGGCGACCTTGTAGGCCGCGTACCCCTTGATGGCGCCGTTCTGGATGGCGGCCTGGTTCGGCGCGTCGTACGCCTTCTCGTTCTGGAAGAAGATCGTGCGGCCGCCCTGGCCGTACCACTGGACGTCGTACTTGTTGAAGTGCTCGACGAACAACCCGGTGGCCAGCACATCGTTGCCGTTGACCCGGACGCCGTAGTCGGCCCGGTTGGTCTCCCAGCCGACTCCGGCGCCGTGGTCGGCGCGCCAGACCCAGGTGTGGTCGATGATCGTGTTGCGGCTGTTGATCACCATGCTGGTGGTGGCCTTGCCGGCGCCCGCGCCGCCGATGCGGATGAAGACGTCCTGCACGGTCGTCGGGTTGACGGAGTGGTTCGCCGAAGCTCCGGCGGGCCCGACCTCCAGCAGGGTGGCGGAGTTGACGGGACCGGCGTCGATGAGGAAGCCCGCGAGGCGAACTCCGTCGACATCGGCCACCTTGAGCGCGGTGACGCCGTTGTCCGGGATCAGGGTGGCGTAACCGAGGCCGAGGACCACGGTGTTGGCGCGGTTGACCTGGATCGGCTGGTCGAGGTGGTAGATCCCCGGCGTCAGCAGCAGATGGAGGCCTTGTGTGAGTGCCTCGTTGAGGGTGGCGGCGGTGACACCGGGCTTGGCCACGTAGAACTGCGTCAGCGCCAGCGACGTACCGCGCGGCGTGCCGCTGCCCCAGGTGGTGCCGCGCGCGTTGGTGCGCTTCTCCGGCAGGAAGACGCGGTACTCGGTGCCGTTGAGGTAGAGGAACGGCTTCTCGCGGGAGATCGGTGTGGTGGCGAGCGTGGTGTACGGCGGGTTCGGGAAGGTCTGCGCGGGGGCTCCCTCGACGCCCGAGAACACCATGTTCCAGACGGCGTTGAGCCAGCCGCCCACAAAGCTGTCGCGGGTGTACCACTGCTGCTGGGAGTACGGTCCGACCGTGCCGTCGATCCGGCTGTCGGCGATGTAGCCGCCGCTGGCCCAGCCGTAGCCGTTGGGGGAGAGGTTGAGCCCGCCCCTGACGTGCATCCGCCGGAAGGGGGCGGCCTGCGCGACGGCCCAACGGTTGGTGCCGTTGACGGGGACGAGTGCGAGGTTCTCCGCCGAACGCCAGAAGTTCTGGGTGGCGTTGCCGCCGAACCAGCCCGCGTCGACGGTCACATCGCCGTTGATCGTCGTGTCGTCCGGGGACAGACCGAGGCCCGAGATCGAGGTGTAGAAGCCGAGTTGGGCGTTGAGCCCGTTGTACGTGCCCGGCTTGAACAGGAACTGGTAGCGGCCCGTGCCGAACTGGGCCGACTCCTGCTGTCTGAACACCTCGTCCAGCTTGGCCTGGATGCCCGGGGTCGAGGGGTCGAAGACGATGACGTTCGGGCCGAGGTCACCGCCACCGGGCAGGGCCAGCGGCTTGACGGGGGCGGCGGACGCCGGCGTGGACAGGCCGAGCAGAGCGGGAGCGGCAGCCGCGGCGGCCATCGCTCCGAGAACGGACCGGCGAGCCGGCGGGGACTGGCCGGAGTCAGAGGCATCTGTGAAGGCAGAGGGCATGGGGCGACTCTCCTGGTTCAGGAAGTGAACGATGGAAGGTGCTGGGAGCGCTCTCTTGCCGATGCATGCTTCATCCGTGTGAACCAGGCGTCAAGAGTTGTGACCGGGATCCCGGATGTTGTTGCTGAGTGAACAGCCAACTGGGCGGCGCTGTGCGGTAGTTCATTCACGTCTGAGGGTCGGTCGATCCTTCTTGCGGAGCGTCGACCGCGTTCAAGAGGTGCGCGAAAGGCGGGTGCTGTCCGCCCTGGGATCCCCTGGCGCGTTCGCGCCACGGCGCCCCGCATGCCCTGCGCGGAGAGCGCTCTACGGCGCCGGAACGCCGTGCCGTTAGGGTGCGGGGATGGGCGGACAGGCTCGCACGCTGGAGGATCTCGCTCGGAGGCCGACGGCTACAGCGAGACCGGCAGGACATGTGAGCCGGCGACAGAGAGGCAGACGAATGACGCACCCGATCACCGTGGGCGTGGACGGATCGGACGAGAGCCGGGCCGCTGTGGCGTGGGCGGGCAGGGAAGCCGTCCGGCGCGGACTGCCCCTGCGGGTGGTGTACGCCTGGCACGGGCAACCGCACCAACTGGCCGGCGGGCCGGACCGTGAGGAACAGGCGCGGTGGGCACAGGACTTGGTGGCGGCCGCCGCCCGCACGGTCACCGAGCGGCACGCGGACCTGTCCGTTTCGGCCGAGGTCCTGGACGGCGGCGCCGTCGACTCGCTGGTCGCCGCGGCTTCGGACGCCGAGACGCTGGTCCTCGGTTCGCGCGGACACGGAACGATCGTCGGTTTCCTGATCGGCTCCGTCGGACAGCAGGTGATCGCCGAGGCCGCCGGCCCGGTCGTGCTGGTGCGTGCCGATGACAATGCCGCGTCCGAGGCCGCGGGCCGCGAGATCGTCGTAGGACAGCGGGGCGGTCCGGACGACAGCGCCGCCGGTCTTCGGTTCGCGTTCGAGACGGCGGCGGCCCGCGGCGCCTCGGTGCGCGTCGTGCGTGCCTGGAGCCTGCCGCCGCTGTTCGCCTACAGCCCCGGCTCGTTGAAGCTGCTTGACGAGGCCGGGGGCCTGGAACCGTTCGAGAAGAAGGCCCTCACCGAGGCGGTGAAGCCCTGGCGAGAGCGGTTTCCCGAGGTGTCCGTCACCGAGTACGTCGAGATGGGCAGCGCCGGACAGGTCTTGCTCCCGCTGGCCGCGCGGGCCCAGTTGATGGTCGTCCAGCGCCGCGCCGAGCGCTCGGCGGTGGGGTCACGGATCGGTTCGGTGGCCCATGCGGTGATGCACCACGCGCCGTGCCCTGTGGCGGTGGTCCCGCACTCCTGAAGTACCGGGCGAAAGGTGGCTCCAGGCCGGTACTTCAGGAATACCGGCAGGAGCGGCTCCGGAGCGGCTCACAAGCCGACCGCACCGTCGATGCGTTCGCGGAGCAGGTCGGCGTGCCCGTTGTGGCGGGCGTACTCCTCGATCATGTGGATCAGCACCCAGCGCAGCGACACCACCCCGAGCCAGGAGTCGTGGCCCTCGACGTCGAGGCCGGGCGCCTCGGTGACGAAGCGTTCGGCGAACGCCACCTCGGCGTGCCAGGCATGCCAGGCCGCGCCGACGACCGCGGGGTCGGGCACCGCGCCGTCGAAGTCCTCGTCGGGGTCGGCCCCGGTGGAGAACCGAGGCGGCGCGTCCTGCCCGGCCAGGACGCTCCGGAACCAGCGGCGCTCCACATCGGCGAGGTGCCTGACCAGTCCGAGGAGTGAAAGCGTCGAGGGCTCCACGGACCGCCGCGACAACTCCACACTCAGTCCCGCGCACTTGAGCTCCAGCGTCGCGCGCTGGGCCGCCAGCACGGAGACCAGCATGGCGCGCTCGTCCCCGGTCGTACGGGCGTTGAGGCGGCGGCGCCCCTGGTGCGGCGCGGTGAAGAAGTCGGCTCTTCGCTGTGGGCTGCTCATGCGCACGATTATCGGCGCAGGGCGTTGAGCTGTGCCTTCGAGGCCAGCAGGGGCGTCGTTCTCGACGCAGACCGCGTTCAAGTCCCGAAATCAGCAAGGGTACTGGTACCGAGTCGAGGCAGTTCTGGCGTGAACTATTGACGGCAACATGACAGTCCGGTTGACTCGCGGCCCAGCGCCGGAACCGGTTCCGGAACCGGTACCGGTCCTGGGCGCGAAAGCGCGATCCCCGTGTTCCGGGAGGCAGTCATGGCTGTGACCATCGCCGATGTGGCTCAGGCGGCCGGCGTGAGCAAGACGACCGTGTCCCGGGTGCTGAACACCCGGGGCGAGGTCGACGCGTCGACGGCCGCCCGGGTCCGCGAGGTCATCGACCGCATGGGCTACGTGCCCAGTTCGGGCGCGGTCGGTCTGGCCCGGGGCAACAGCCGGACCGTGGGCATGCTGGTGCCCTCGCTGACCTGGCCGTGGATGGGCGAGGTTCTGCAGGGCGTCGTCGACACCGTGGAAGCCGCCGACTTCGGCCTGCTGCTGTTCACCTGCAACCGGGGTACCGAGTCCGTCGCGCGCTTCACCAGCCAGGTGTCGGCGCGCGCGTTCGACGGGCTGCTCGTGGTGGAGCCGGAGAACACCCTCGACATGCTGACGGCGCTGCACCGCGAGGGCCTGCCCGTCGTCCTCATCGACGACCGGGGGCACCACCCCGAGTTCCCGTCCGTCACGGCCGCCAACTTCGAAGGCGGGGTCTCGGCGGCGCGCCACCTCCTGGCCGATGGCCGGCGCAAGCCACTGGTGCTCACCGGGCCCTCGCGGTTCGGATGCGTACGCGACCGGCTGGCCGGGTTCCGCGTCACCTGCGCCGAGCACGGCGTCGGGCTCGATCTGGTCGTCGAGGGCGACTTCACCGAGTCCGACGGCCGCGAGACCGTGCGCCGACTGGTCGCCGAGGGACGGGAGTTCGACGCGGTCTTCGCGCACAACGACCTCGCGGCGGTGGGCGTCCTGGGCGCCCTGCGGGACGCCGGGATCCGCGTGCCGGACGATGTCGCCGTGATCGGCTTCGACGACATCCCGGTGGCCCCGCACACCGAGCCCTCACTGAGCACGGTCCGCCAGCCCATGCGGGACATGGGAGAGACGGCCGCACGGATGCTCCTCACCCGTCTGGCGGGCGAGGAACTGCCGACAGCTCCCGTCGTCCTGCCCACGGAAATGATCGCGCGCCGGTCGGCACCGGCGGCCTAGGGGGTGTCGTTTGGATCACCCCGGGTCCGCGACGCCTGGCACGGCACCTCGCCGCGTTGTCGCATCACCCGAGTACGCCCAGTACGCGGGTCATGCTCCGCCTTGCGATGCACCGCACCATGCGCCGCGGCCTGATCCGAGGTGATCCAAGCGACACCCTCCAGCCGCCTACGGAACACCGTACGCACTGCCGGACCGACCGCACCGGCAGCACCCGAGCACGTCGACGTCCGCGCTCCCCGGCACCACAGGACGTCGATTTGAGCACACCACCGCACACCCGCACGGAGAACTGGCACCCCCAACTCCCTTAGGAGAGCTGCATGCCATCCCGTACCCCCCGCACGCTGATGATCGCCCTGGCCACCCTGTCCGCCCTGTCGCTGCTGGCGGCAGGACAGGCCTTCGCCGGCCCGGCGTCCGAATCCGTCGCGGCCGTCGCGGCCTGGGACGCCGACCAGGCCGCGGCCGCCTACACCGCGAACCCCGGCGCCGTCACCGCCTCGGGGAGCGAGAACGCCGGCACCGCCCCGGGCCTCGCCTTCGACGGCAACGGCGCCACCCGCTGGTCGAGCCAGTTCGCGGACGACGCGTGGATCCGCGTCGACCTCGGCGCGACCCTCCGCATCGACCGGGTCGTCCTGGACTGGGAGGCCGCCTACGGCAAGAGATACGTCCTGGAGGTGTCCAAGAACGGCACCGACTGGACGCCCTTCTACACCGAGACCGCCGGCGCCGGAGGATCGGTCACCGCGCACACCTACCCGCAGGAAGTCACGGGCCGGTATGTCCGGATGCGCGGCGTCGAGCGCGCCACGCCGTACGGGTACTCGCTGTTCGCCTTCAAGGTCTACGGCGGCGAACCCGCCCCGGCCTCGACGACCCGTACGAACCTCGCCCTCAACCACCCCGCCTACTCCAACCTCTACCAGCACGCGGGCAATGCACCCGCCTTCGTCACCGACGGCGGCTGGCCCGCCGACCTCAAGGCCGACCAGACCCGCTGGTCCAGCGACTGGAACGCCAACCGCTGGGTCTCCGTGGACCTGGGTGCCACCTCGACCATCAACACCGTCGACCTGTACTGGGAGGCGGCATACGCAGTCGACTACGAACTCCAGGTCTCCGACGACAACGCGAACTGGCGCACCGTCTACCGGCCGTCCACCGCCGAGGTCGCCGCCCGCCGCGCCGACGTGAAGTCCCCGGCGGACGCGGTGGGCCGCCACGACACGGTCACGCTGCCGCAGCCCACGACCGGACGCTATGTGCGGATGCTCGGCAAGGAGCGCCGCTCCTTCTACAACCCGGCGCCCGCGACCGCCCAGTTCGGCTACTCGCTCTACGAGTTCCAGGTCTGGGGCACGGGCGGCAGCGCCGCAGCCGCGTACCCCGCCCTGCCGGGGGAGCAGTCGGGGACGTACCAGACGACGTTCTTCGACGACTTCACGGGGACGAGCCTGGACCGCTCCAAGTGGCGGGTCGTGCGAACCGGCTACGAGATGGGCCCGGTCAACGGGGAGTCCCAGGCGTACGTCGACTCCACCGACAACATCGCCACCCAGAACGGCAGCCTCCTGTTGAAGTCCAAGTACTGCAACGACTGCACCCCGACACCGGCCGGAACCTACGACTTCACCTCCGGCCGCATCGACACCAACACCAAGTTCGACTTCACGTACGGGAAGGTCAGCGCCCGTATCAAACTGCCGGTCGGTGACGGCTTCTGGCCCGCCTTCTGGCTGCTGGGCAGCAACGTCGACGATCCGTCCGTGTCGTGGCCCGCGTCCGGCGAGACCGACATCATGGAGAACGTCGGCTACGCGGACTGGACCAGCACCGCTCTGCACGGCCCGGGCTACTCGGCGGACGGAAACATCGGCGCCCGCCAGATCTATCCCGCCGGAGGCCGTGCCGACCAGTGGCACAACTACGCGGTGGAGTGGACCCCGACGGGAATGCGCTTCTACGTCGACGACGTGCTCGTCCAGGAGACGACGCGCAATAAGCTGGAATCGACCCGTGGCCAGTGGGTCTTCGACCACAACCAGTACGTCATCCTCAACCTCGCCCTGGGCGGCGCCTATCCGGCGGGCTGGAACCAGGTCACCACGCCCTACTGGGGTCTGCCGCAGTCGAGCGTCGACAAGGTCGCGGCCGGGGGAGTGCAGGCCGAGATCGATTGGGTGCGCGTCGAGCAGAAGAGGTGAACCGGACCGCCGGTCGGCAGTGAAAGGCGGTGCGAGCCGGGCTTCTTGACGAACGGCTGGTCCAGTCCTACTTTCCAGTCAATGTTCAAAGACAAGGCCATTGTTCATTCTTGTGAACGATGACCCCCCACTCAAGGAGCCCGGATGCTCACACGTCTTCGAACACTCGGTGTGGCCGGCGCGGTGTGCGCCTCGTCGCTGCTGGCCGCGCCGGGGGCCTTCGCCGAAGTGGAACCCGGCGGCTGGACGTCGGTATCGCCCACGTACACGGTGCAGGAACGGGGTTGTGGTCAGGTCGACGGCCTGACGTTCACGCTCACCTGCTCCACCGCCAGTGGAGACCAGCGGGCCGAGCGGCGATACGCCACGTACACCGGCGGCACGCGGCAATTCGAGGGCTACTTCAGGGTCGCCGGCCTCTATGACAAGTTCGGCGCCTACCGCACCGAACTTGTCATAGAGGCTGGCGACCGTTGTGTGGAGCAACATCAAGTTCTGGCGCAATTGACGCCCTCACCTGTGTGAACGCAGGTGATTCCGGTCAGCACCGCTACGCGGTGCTCCCTTGGGTTCCTGCTTCATCGACCCCTGCCACCCGAGGGTGGTCTGACAAGGTCTCCACAGGCTTCACGTCCCGCCCGCCCGGCGGTAGGTCCGACAACTCCGTTGTCGGACAAGGTGATACTAGCGCTGTCGCTGCGGCCCTCCGGGCCGCTACGGTCAGGATGCCCTCACCTCCACCCTGAAGGATGGATCGCTGGACAAGCGTTCGGTAGTAGGCGCCGTATGCGGACACCCGTACGCACCGCAGACGCCAGACGAGAGCGGACTGCGCGCCCAGCTCACCTCTCCCACGGACATCGATCTGAACTGGCAGGAGGACAAGCCGGGAGCATCCGGTCAGGCGCTGGAGTTCGCGACCGAGGAGTCGGGCCCGTACACCGTCCTCCAGTACCTGCCGCCGGGCGTGACGACCTACCGGCACCCCGATCTGATCCCGAACACGACCTTCTTCTACCGGCTCCGCGCCTTCCGCGGCCCGGCCTCGGCCCCGCTGACCGTCTCCCTGCCGGAGGGGGAACTGACGCAAGCGGACGAGGGCTCCAGCCATGACTGGCTCCCCGCCCGCAAGGACCCGGGACGTGTCGTCCCGGGCCGGCCCCTCGAGAACTCCGGTGCGGGCGCCCCCTCCGATTTCCACGCCGTGGTCAAGCATGTGAACGGCATCCTCTTCACGTGGACGGACCACGCATCCGACGAGGCGGGATTTTTGCTGGAGGTCCGTACCCGGGGAAGTTCCGAGTACGAGCCCCTCGTGGTCCTCGATCCCGATGTCAACTCCACGGGATTGATCACCCTGCCCACGGAGAAACAAGCGTCGTACCGCGTCCGGGCCTTCACGTACGGCGAGCGGTCGAACGTGGTCCGGCTGACCACTGGCGAATGACTCCTATGCGTTGTCGGCCCTGGACATGCGCAGGGCGAGGTCCTGGAGGAGATCGGCCGACTTGATGTCGGTCCGTCCGGAGTCGTGGAGGTCGGCGAGTTCGGAGAAGAGGAACGCGAAGGCGCCCACGAGCGAGATGGTGGCGGGAAGATAGGCGTCCGCGACGGCCTGGCCGGCCTCTGCGGGTCCGGCGTCGGCGGGCACTTCGACCCTGGGAAACACCTCCGTCACGAGCGCACCGAGCTGGGTCTCGGTCGACTCGACCTCGGCGTCGTCGTCGGCCTGGGCGATCCTGCGGACCATCGCGTTGGTCTCGGTGAGGACGCCGATGGCGCGCAGGATGATCTCGGTCTGTTCCATGCAGTGAGCCTAGACGTGCGACGCCGTCCATGGTCAGGGCCCGTGGGTTCGGTTGTCACCTGACAGCGGCCGGGCCGGAATGGTAGAAGCGATCATGACCAATTTCCGTACTTCCAGCCCGGCCCGCACCCGATGACCGCAGGTATCGACACTCCGGACCGTCGAGGCCGTACCGGACTCGACCAGATCGGCCGGGACCTGACCGGCAACCCCCGGGTCAAGATCCGGGATGTGAAACTCCTGTCCAGCCACTGGTACGTGGAACGCACCACCACCTTCGACTTCCAGCATGCCGACGGCACATGGAGCACCCAGGAGCGGGAGACCCACGACCGCGGCAACGGAGCCACCCTCCTGCTGTACGACGCCGAGCGGGAAACCGTGCTGCTGACCAGGCAGTTCCGTTACCCCGTGTACATCAACGGACACCCGGACGGGATGCTGATCGAGACGCCCGGCGGGCTGCTCGACGAGGAGGACGAGCATCCCGAGGTCGCTGTGCGGCGCGAGGTCATCGAGGAGACCGGGCACACCGTCGGCGAGATCCACCACGTCTTCGACATCTATATGAGCCCGGGCTCGGTCACCGAGCGGGTGAGCTTCTACGCCGCCTCCTACGGCCCGTCCACCCGGACCCACGAGGGCGGCGGGCTCGACGAGGAGGGCGAGGACATCGAGATCGTCGAACTGCCCTTCCGCAGGGCCCTGGCCATGATCCGCACCGGGGAGATCGCCGACGCCAAGACCATCATGCTGTTGCAGTGGGCGGCGCTGGAGGGACCCTTCAAGGCGTGAGATTTCAAGGTGCGAGAGTTCAAGCGTGAGATTTCAAGGCGTGAGGAGAAGAGTCACTGACTGTCGCCGCGTGTGGACCGGCGCGTGGTGAGCAGGAGGGCGATGTCGTCGGGGCGTTCGGTGGCCTGCCGGGCCTCCGCGGTCAGCAGGTCGGCCGCGCGGGACAACGAGGAGGCACCGCGCCGGGCGTGCGGCGTGCCGGCGCGGGACAGGGTCGCGCGCAGGGTTTCGACGCCGTCGTCGATGTCGGTCCCGGGGTGCTCGACCAGTCCGTCCGTGTAGAGGGCCAGCACGGCGTCGGGTTCCAGGAGTAGATCCGTCACCGGGTAGCGGGCCTGCGGGTGCACACCGAGAACCACCCCGCCGGGCAGGTCCAGCACCTCGGTGCGGCCGTCGGGGTGGCGCAGCAGAGGCTGCGGATGCCCGGCCCGCGCGGCCCGGGCGACCCCGGTCACCGGGTCGAGCCTGATGTAACAGCAACTGGCGAACTGGCCCGGGTCGAGGTCGATGAGCAGCCGGTTGGTGTGGCTCATCACCTCGTCCGGCGTATGGTCGCTGAGCGCGAACGCCCGTACCGCGCTGCGCAGTTGGCCCATGGTGGCGGCCGCCTGGACGCCGTGCCCCTGGACGTCGCCGATGACCAGGGCCAGTCCGTCGCCGGCCTCCACCACGTCGTACCAGTCGCCCCCCACATCCATCCCCTGGGTGCCGGACAGATAGCGCCCGGCCGTCTCCACCTGCGGGTGCGCCGACAACCGGTGCGGGAGGAGGGCCTCCTGCAGGCCGCGGGCGAGGGCGGCCTCGGAGTCGTAGCGCCGCGCCCGTTCCAGCGCCTGCGCGATGAGTCCCGCGAGCGCCGTCAGCACCGAACGTTCCTCTGTGCTGAAGCTGCGGGAGCGGTCGAAGCCGAGGATGCAGGAGCCGACCGGCCGTCCCGAGGCGATCAGCGGCAGATAGGCCCTGGCCCCCTCCTTGGCGTCCAGCGGGATGCCGGGATAGGCGGCCGCCAGCTGCTGCATCGACTCGAAGAACAGCGGGCGGCCATGGGTGAGCGTTTCGACCCCGGGCAGCGGCACGTCCAGTCCCACCCCGTCGTACGGAGGCAGGAATCCCTGCGGGAAGCCGGTCTCCCACGCCAGGTACAGGCGCCGCTCCTGCAACAGGTAGATGGCGAGCCGACGTCCGCCGAACGCGGGCAGCAGCTCCCGCATCACCATCTCGGACACCTGGTGGGCCGTCACGGCCTCGGTCAGCGCGATGGCGAGGACGATGGGCCGGTACAGCCCGATCGTGGCGGCGCCGGCCGCGGGCTGGTCGATGCCGGGCGGCCCGCCCGCCGTCGGCTGCGCGTCGAGCGGCGCGGCCTCCGCGGCCTCCGTGGTGTCCGCGACCCGCCCCATCGGGATCAGCTTGCACGTCAGGCTGCTGGGACCGGGATACACGGACAGCGTCAGCCACGTGTCTCCGTGGCCCGGCGCCGGGCCACGGTCGCCACCCGGACGGCCGACCTGGAAGTGCACCGGCTCGGGCGACAGCAGTGCCCCCCGCAGATGATCTTCGTAGGACGGCTGATTCAGCCAGGGCACGGCCTGGAACAGCGGTCGCCCCAGCAGCTCCGTCCGCGGCCGGCCGAGGAGCTCGGAGGCGCGCGGATTGACGTAGGTGATCAGCCCGAGCCGGTCGAGCGCGAACACGCCCTCCGGGAGCAGATCGGCCGCCTCGTCCGCCGCCGGGCCGGGGCCAGGATCGACGACCGCGCCGCTGACCCGGTACGGCGGGACCAGCGCGTTGCCCGATGTCCACAGCTCCAGCAGCCGCAGCGCGCCGTCCGTCGTGTGCACCGGCAGCGGATGGGGCGGGGGGTGCCCGGCCGCCGTCTCGTGCAGCGCGGCCAGCAGCACGTGCGGGTCGTCGAGGGCCAACGCCCGGGCGAACGCCTCCGGCGTCCCGGGGTAAGTCCCGGGACCGGTGCCGAGCAGGCCGCACAGCGCATCGTCCGCGGTGACTCCGCCCTCGGCCGGATCCCAGGTGAACCGCCCGACACACCGCGGAGGAGGGCCGTCGCAGGGCGGGCGCACACATGCGGGCTCCCCGTCCCAGGCGACCTCGACGCCGTCCTTCTCCAGAGCCGACAGTGCGGCCCCCAGCTGCTCAGCCACCGCCGTCATCCGGTCGCGGTCCGGCAGCACCTCGGTGGCGTCCGAGGCCGCGGGACGCAGCACCGTCAGGACCCCGAAGGAAGTCGACGCGCCCGTGACCGGGACGTACAGCGAACCGAACTGGAACGGCAGACCGGCCGCGAGCTGCGGATAGCGGCGCATCGTCTCGGTGGCGTCGGCGAGCAGCACCTCCCTGCCCTGCTTGTAGGAGTCGGCAGCCGGGAACGGCCGGTCCAGCGGCATACGCCACCAGAAATGGAACAGCTGACCGGGCAGCCCCGCCAGGACGGCCAGCCTCAGCAGGCCGGGCGTGCGTGAGCGGAGATAAATGCCCCCCGCGAAGCCGCGGGCCGCCCGGATCGCGTCCGCCACGGCCCCGCTGAGCAGGGAGGCCAGGCCATCCAGTGCCTGGTCCTCACGCTCGGCGCTCCCAGTCATCGGTCTGCCCTCGTCCGCCCGCCGTCAGGGGGAATACCACAGCAAGAATGCGCCTCACCGGCACTCGCCCGCACCTTGACCTGACGCCTCAGTCGCGTGGTTTGCGTTCAGTTGTACTCGCCACTCGGCCTCACTCAGCGCGAAAGCTTAACGGCCGCGGGCATTCACCGCGATGCGGTCGTACCAACAGCACCATGCTGATCGCCTTCCGCGATGCTGATCGCCGTCCGCGATAGTGAAGCCTGACAGCGAAAGATGTATCGAGCAGCCAGGACGGTCGTGGACACGAGCAAGAGCAGTACGGACGGGACGGACAGCGGCCAGGCGCCGCACGACGGGACCGGCGGGACAGCGGGACCGGTGCCGCCCGACCGGCGCGGCTGGCGCCGCTGGACGATGGACACCCGCCCGCTGCGGCGCCCCGCATACCGTCGGCTCTGGTCCTCGACCATCGTCACGGCCGTGGGAAGCCAGCTCACCGCCGTCGCCGTACCCAAGCAGATCTACGACATCACCGGGTCCTCCGCCTGGGTCGGCTACGCGAGCCTCGCCGGACTGCTGCCGCTCGTGGTCTTCGCCCTGTGGGGCGGCGCGGTCGCCGACAGCATGGACCGGCGTAAGCTGCTCCTGATCACCAACACCGGCATAGCCGTCACCTCGCTGCTCTTCTGGATACAGGCCGTCACGGGACTGGACTCCGTGCTCGTTCTGATGGCCCTGCTCGCCCTCCAACAGGCCTTCTTCGGCCTGAACGCCCCAGCCCGCAACGCCTCCATCGCCCGACTGGTCCCCGAGGACGAACTGCCTGCGGCGAACGCGCTCAGCTCGACCGTCATGCAGACGGGCCTGGTGGCCGGACCATTGCTCGCCGGCGCCCTGATTCCCGTCATCGGTCTGGGCGAGCTCTACATGATCGACGCGCTGGCGCTGTGCGTCACCGTGTGGGCGGTGGCGCGGCTGCCCGCGCTGCCCCCACTGTCGGGATCGGCGGCGAAGCGGGCGGGATGGCGCGAGGTCGTCGCCGGTTTCCGCTACATCGCGCTGCACAAGGTGCTGTTGCTGTCCTTCCTCGCCGACATCATCGCCATGGTCCTCGGCATGCCCCGAGCACTGTTTCCGCAACTCGCCGCCCAGACGTACGCGCCCTACGGCGAAGGCCTCGCGCTCGGCCTGCTGTTCGCGGCGATTCCCATCGGCGCGGTGCTCGGCGGGCTGATGTCGGGCACGTTCTCCCGCGCGCGTCGGCACGGGTTCATGGTGATCGCCGCGGTGATGGCTTGGGGAGCGGCCATCACCGGGTTCGGCCTGAGCGGCAGCCTGTGGCTGGCCGTGGCGTTCCTCGCCGCAGCCGGAGTCGCCGACATGGTCTCCATGGTCTTCCGCGGCGCGATCCTGCTGTCGGCCGTCACGGACGAGATGCGCGGCCGTATGCAGGGCGTGTTCACCGTGGTGGTCGCGGGCGGCCCGCGGCTGGCCGACGTCCTGCACGGAACGGCCGGTTCCGCCTTGGGTGCCCGTACGGCCGTCGCGGGCGGCGGACTGCTGGTGATCGCCGCGACGCTGGGCCTGGCCGTCGCGACCCCCACCCTGCGGCGCTACACGGCCTGACCTTGGCGGCCGGCTCGCGCCGTGGAGGCGCGTCAGCTCGCCAAGGCCTGGGCCATGAGCGTCTGCAGGTGTACCCCGCGGCGGGCGTTGAGTTGTCCGGAGACCCCCGTGCGTACGGCCGTGGCGAAGTCCCGGCGCAGCACCGGCCAGCTTTCCTCGTGGTCGAGTTCGGAGGCGTCGTACACGAGTGTGGGCTGCGGACCGAAGAGTTCGATCCGCGTGCTGCCGCCCTCGACGCCGACCGATCCGGACAGCGAGGCCTGGCTGACGGCACCGCCGGCGTGCTCACAGGTCAGCTCGATCCAGCGGCGGGGGTCTCCGGTGCCGCGGACCCGGACGATCGGCCCGACGGCCGCGTCCAGGAGATCCAGGAGATGGGGACCCAGGTCCAGCAGGGCGCCGTGCTCGAGGCGCCAGGAGGTGGCGAACTCTCCGCCCAGGAAGGCGCCGTGCAGCAGGCAGGAACGCGCCCCGGCGATCTCGAGACCCTGCGCCGCGCTCAGGAACTGCCGAGTGGCCGGGTGGTAGCGGTTGGTCAGGACTAGCTGGGACACGACTCCGGCTTCGTCGATGGCGTCGGCGAGCCGCCGCGCCGACGCCAGGTCCACGCCGAGAGGTTTCTCCAGGAGCAGGGCCTTGCCCGCCTTCGCGGCGCGGGGCGCGAGCTCCGCCTGTACCGCGGGCGGAACGGCGAACGCGACCGCCTCGCAGCGATCGAGCAGTTCCTCGAAACGTGTGACCGTGGAGGCTCCGTAGGGCGTGGCCGTCTCGCGGGCCGCTTCGGCGCGACGCGCCCAGACGGCGGTCAACTGCGTCTCGGGCCCCGCGGCGAGCACGCGCGCGTGCACGGCCCGCGCCCACGGCCCGGCGCCGACCAGCCCGACCTTGACCGGTGCATGGGGCCACGGAAGCGAGGTGCCGGTCACTGAAGTCTCCTTTGCCTGGTGCCCGGCGTGCTGGGACATGCCGTGACCGACAGGGTCGGCGGAGGACGGCGGATCGCCGGGCGGGTGGGAAGACTTCATCACGAGGGTTACGGCCTCGGCCAGGGGGGGGCGGTGCGGGACGCGATTATGCGGAGGTGTCGCACGGGATCCGGCAGGACCGGCCGTACCGATGTGCGCCGCGGCTACTGACCGGAGCCGGGGCTGACCTGTGGCATCGGGCCGTAAGCCATAGCCATGCGCACTCTTGACCATCCCTTTCCCGGAATACCTCTGACTCAGAGCTATTCTCGGCAACGTGAAGTCGGAGAGCTTTCCCGAGGCGCTGGCCGACGCTTTGGCCGGAGTGCAGCGACTGATCCGGCGGCGGCTGCGCAGCGGCATGACCGCCCCGAGCCTGCGCGGCGCCGAGGTGGACCTGCTGCGCCTGGTCGTGGCCCGCCCGGGCATCGGTGTGTCGGAGGCCGCCAAGGATCTCTACTTGGCGGGCAATTCCGTCTCGACGCTGGTCAACCAGCTGGCGCGGGACGGCTACCTGATCCGTGAGACGGACCCGTCGGACCGGCGGGCCGCGCGGCTGCTGCCGACGCCGGCGGCGGACGCACGGCTGCGCGACTGGCAGCAGCGGCGCGCGGCACTCGTACGCAGCCAGGTCGCCCGTCTCGACGAGGCCGACCGCGCTGCCTTGGAGGCGGCCCTTCCGGCCCTGCGCAAGCTGGCGGCGAATCTGCACGAGGAGGCCGAGGAGACATGACGCGGTACACGACCGGTGAGGGCGACGGCCTCCGGCAGGGCGGGAGCGCGACGGCCCAAGGGCCGGGCGCCGCCGCGACGGGTACGGGGACGGACGCCGTCATCTGCGCCGGGCTCGCCTACGCCTTCGGCGACACGACAGCGGTCGACGGGCTCGAACTGTCCGTCCACGACGGCGAGGTGTTCGGACTGCTCGGACCCAACGGCGCCGGCAAGACCACGGCGATCCGCTGCATCACCACGCTGCTGCCGGTCCCGACCGGCATGGTCCGCGTCTTCGGGCACGACGCCGCGCGTGAACGCATGGCGGTACGCCGCCTGTTGGGTTACGTACCGCAGCAGTTGTCCGCCGACTCCGGACTCACCGGCCGGGAGAACGTCGCCCTGTTCGCCCGCGTCTTCGACGTCTCGCGTCGGGAGCGGGCGGCGCGCGTCGACCAGGCGCTCGCGGCGGTCGACCTGTCGGACGCGGCCGACCGGCTGGCCAAGACGTACTCCGGAGGCATGGTCCGCCGCCTCGAACTGGCCCAGGCACTGGTGAGTGCGCCCCGGCTGCTGATCCTCGACGAGCCGACCATCGGCCTCGACCCGATCGCCCGGACGAGCGTGTGGGAACACATCGACGCCGTACGCGCCGCCACCGGCATGACCGTCCTCGTGACCACCCACTACATGGACGAGGCCGACCAGTACTGCGACCGGGTCGCGCTGATGCACCGCGGCCGCATCCGCGCCCTCGGCACCCCCGACGAGCTGCGGACGAGCCTCGGCGAGCGGCGCGACGCCGGGAAGAACAGCGAACTGCCCACGCTGGAGGACGTCTTCCGCGACATCGCCGGCAGTGGCCTCGACGACCGGTCAGGAGACTTCAGCAATGTCCGAAGCACCCGTCGCACCGCGTCCCGTGTCGGCTGACCACCTGCGCCCGGCGGGCCTCGAACTGCTCGTGGTCCCGCCCCGGGCCCGCACCGGCTGGCGGGTGCTGCCCGCCCGGGTCGGCGCGATGTGCGCGGTCGAACTGCAGAAACTCCGCCACGACCGCACCGAGTTGTACACCCGAGCGGTCCAGCCGGCCCTCTGGCTGCTGATCTTCGGCGAGACCTTCACCCGGATCAAAGCGATACCCACCGGCGGCATCCCCTACATCGACTACCTGGCGCCCGGCATCATCGCCCAGTCCGCGATGTTCATCGCCATCTTCTACGGCATCCAGATCATCTGGGAGCGGGACGCCGGGATCCTCACCAAGCTCCTCGTCACTCCGACTCCGCGCTCGGCGCTGATCACCGGCAAGGCCTTCGCCGCCGGGGTGAAGGCGCTGATCCAGGCGGTCGTGGTCGTCGTCATCGCCGCGCTGCTCGGCGTGGCGATGACCTGGAACCCGCTGCGCCTGCTCGGCGTCGCGGTGGCCGTCGTCCTCGGCTCGGCCTTCTTCTCCTGCCTCTCGATGACCATCGCGGGCATCGTGCTCAGCCGGGACCGTCTGATGGGCATCGGACAGGCCATCACGATGCCGCTGTTCTTCGGGTCCAACGCCCTCTATCCGGTGGCGGTCATGCCCGGCTGGCTCCAGGCCATCAGCACGATCAACCCCCTGAGCTACCAGGTGGACGCGCTGCGCGGCCTCCTCCTCGGCACGCCCGCCCACCTTGCCCTCGACTACGCGGTCCTCGTGGTGGCCGCGGCCCTCGGCATCATGTCCGCCTCGGCACTGCTCGGCCGCCTGGCCCGCTGACCCTCAGGGGGACGCTGTTCCACCCATGGATCGGCACGGCAGGCAAGCCGTCGTCCCCCTGACCGGGTGCGGGGCGGGGTGGGTTTTCTCGCCCCCGCCGCCCCTACCCGTCCCATTCCTGGGGGCTCCGCCCCCGGACCCCCGCCAGGGGCGCTGCGCCCCCTGGACCCCCGCCAGGTACCGGCGGGCTCGTGTCGGGTTTTGTCACGCCCCCGCGGACGGGGCGATCTCCACGCGCACTCCGCGGGCCTCGAAGGCGCGGATCTGCGCGTCGGGCGCCGATGCGTCCGTGACCAGGGTCCACTCCTCCCTGAGCGTCGCCCACGCGTGGAACGGCGTGCGCCCCAACTTGGCGCCGTGGGCCAGCACGTAGACCCGGTCGGCGCGGCGTGACATCAGCTCCTTGAGGCGGGTCTGGCGCAGGTCCGCCTCGCAGATGCCGCGGTCGACGGTGACGCCGTCGGCGCCGAGGAAGACCCGGTCGAAGGACATGCGCTCGAGCGCGGCCTCCGTGAGCGGGCCGACGAAGCCCTGGCTGAGCGGGCGGAGCGTGCCACCGAGGCACTCGACGTGCACGCCCTCCGCGTCCGCCAGGGCGTGCAAGGCGGTCAGGCCCGTCGTCGCGATCGTCAACTCCTTTGCGCCGCGCAGCTCGTGGGCCAGCGCACCCACCGTCGAGCCGGCGTCGAGGAGCAGCGTCTCGCCCGGCTCGACCTGCCGCGCCGCCCACTGCGCGATGGCCCGCTTCTGCTCGTACGCCTCGCCCGTGCGCTGCCGCAGCGATGCCTCGGGGTGCGCGGACAGCGCCATCGCGCCGCCGTACGTGCGCGCGAGGCGGCCCTCCGCGGTGAGACGGGCGAGGTCGCGGCGGATGGTCGAGGGGGTGACGTCGAAGAGCTGCGAGAGTTCCTCGACGCTGGCGAGGCCGGTGGTGGTGGCGAGGTGGACGATGCGGTCGCGTCGTGCCTGGGAGGTGGTCGGCGGCATCTACGGAGTCCTCTACGGTGCGGTAGTAACGGCGGTGCAGGGGACGGTGGTTCAGGCCACCGGGGCGACCGGCGCCGTAGCCATCTCGGCCGCCTGGCGCAGCGCCTCGACCATGCTACCGGCCTCAGCGACGCCCGTTCCGGCGATGTCGAACGCGGTGCCGTGGTCGACGGAGGTGCGGATGACGGGCAGGCCCACGGTGAGGTTGACGCCCGCCTCGATGCCCAGGACCTTGACCGGGCCGTGGCCCTGGTCGTGGTACATCGCCACGATCAGGTCGTAGTCGCCGCGTGAGGCGAGGAAGAAGGCGGTGTCGGCGGGGAGCGGACCCCGGGCGTCGACGCCTTCGGCGTGCAGCTTCTCCAGGGCCGGGACGATCTTCTCGGCTTCCTCGCCGTAGCCGAACAGGCCGTTCTCGCCCGCGTGCGGGTTGATGCCGCAGACACCGATGACGGGGTTCGGGGTGCCGGCGCGGACCATCGCCTCGTGGCCGCGGCGCACTGTGCGCTCGACGAGGCCCGGCTCGATGCGGTTGACGGCGTCGATCAGGCCGATGTGCGTGGTGACGTGGATGACCTTCACCTTCTCGGTGGAGAGCATCATCGAGACCTCCTCGGTCCCGGTCAGGTGGGCGAGGAGTTCGGTGTGGCCGGGGTAGATGTGGCCCGCGGCGTGCAGTGCCTCCTTGTTGAGAGGTGCGGTGCAGATGGCGTGCACCTCGCCTGCCACGGCGAGTTCGGCGGCACGCTTGATGTACGCGTACGCGGCGTCGCCCGCGACCGGCGACAGCTTGCCCCAGGGCAGGTCGGCGGGGAGCAGGCCGAGGTCGACCACGTTGACGCGGCCGGGTGTGAACTCGGCGTCGCGCGGGTGGTCGACGACGGCGATCTCGCAGTCCAGGCCGAGGATGCGGGCGGCCTCGCGCAGCCGCTGCGCGTCGCCGATGGCGACGGGGCGGCAGCGGGTCAGGACGGCGTCATCGAGCAGGGCCGCGACGACGACCTCGGGGCCGATGCCGGCACCGTCGCCCATGGTGACGGCGATGAGGGGGAGGGGGGTGCGCATGAGAACAACTCCTAGGCGGGAGGTGGACGGTGACGGGTTCAGGTGGCTGCCGTGGCGGCAGCCAGGCGGGGCCGTAGCGCGACAGCGATGCGCAGCAGCGAGTCCTCGGCGCCGTGGCTGCCGGGGCGGGTGACGACGTGGCGGCCGTCGGGGGTGCGGGAGTGGACGGCGCCGTGGTGGATCTCACCGAGCGGTTCCAACTCCCTCATGCCCAGGGCGTCCAGGGTGGTGCGGGCGGTCTCGCCGCCGGTCAGGACGAGGTCGGGGCGGCCCGGGTACGCGGCGGCGAGCGCCCCCAGGGCGGTGCTCAGGGCCCGCCCCGCGCCGGGGCGCGGGCCTGCCGAACCGTCGATGGACAACACGGTCAGGGCAGAAGCGGCGGCGGTACGCGGCAGGCGGATCGTGCCCGCCGCCAAGTCAACCGGATCCAGCGGCACATGGTGCGCGCCGAGCGCGGTGAGGTGCGCGATCTGCGCAACCGCGCCGGGCTCGGCGGTCCCCACGACGAAGAGCAACGGGGTGCAGTCCTGGGCGGGCGCGGGCGGGGGCGGGGGTGTGGCGGCAGCGGGACGCAGCAGCGCGCGCCCGAGCGCGCCCGCCAGACCACCGCTGCCCAGGAGCCGGAATCCGGGGCCGAGCCGCAGCGCCGCCGCGACCACCGCGTCCAGGTCGGCGTCGGCCTCGGCGTCCGGAGCAGGGTGCGCACCGGACGCGGCGATCCGCAGGAACTCCGCCTCCAGTGCGGCGGGTTCGGACCGTACGACGTCGAGGGGGACCGTACGGACCGGCAGAGCGGACAGTGCCTCGGGCAGCGAGCGGGGCGCGGACGCGCGTTCCGCTCGCCAGCCGTCCGTGCGGTGCAGCGGAACGCCGTTCACGTGCACTACGCCGCCGGTCACGGTGCGCCGGGCAGCGGGCAGCGCGGGGGCGATGACGACGGCCTTGGCCCCCTCGGCGTAGGCGGCGGCCTCCGCGGCGAGGGGGCCGCGCAGCTGTGAGTCGACCTTCTTGTACAGCAGGCGAGGTGGGCCGGCCTGCGCCGCACGCAGCGCCGTCCGCACGGCGTATGCCGCTTCGGCGGGCGGCAGATGACGAGTGTCCAGGTCCACGACGAGGTCGTGCGCGGCAGCGATCTCGGCCACGTCAGCGGCGTTGAGCGAGAGACGGACCAGGCCGCCGAGCGCGCAGGCGGTCTCGGCCGCGCCGGACAGGTCGTCCGCGAGCGCGACGACGTACGGCAGTACGGGCGGCGCGACGGTGGGAAGTGGGGGCAGGGGCAGGGAAGCCACGGGATCGAACCTCCTTGGGCGTGCCCGGCGGTGGGCGGCCCGGGTCGGATCATGACACAAGTTGCGTGAAGTGCGCGAGACCTCTTGCGTGATCTACGCAGTCGTGCGAGCGTTCCCGTGGCGCCGACGGCCGTCACCCGCGGACCGCGTCGCCCTCGTGGACGCGACGCGTACCTGCTTACACAGCACATCGCACCGCACTTGGCCGCAGCGCAGCGCATCGCCGGGAACCACCGCAGCGACCGGTCGAGGCCGCGTAGCCGCACGGCACCACCCGCGATGCGCACATCACGCATGAGATGCGTACGAGCACGAGACCGCACCACCCGTACCACCCGCACCACCCGCCTCGGAAGGAACCCGCCGTGACCGCCGGCCTTGAACTCCCGCACGTCCCCGTCCCGTTGTCCCGTCTCGTCCTCGGCACGATGACCTTCGGTGACACCGCCGACCGCGCGACGGCCGCCGCGATGGTGGACGCCGCGCTCGATGCGGGCATCACCGGCGTGGACACCGCCAACGGCTACGCGGGCGGCGAGAGCGAGCGCATCCTCGCCGAGCTGCTCCCCGGCCGCCGCGACCAGGTGGTTCTCGCCACCAAAGCCGGCATCCCGCACCCCGACCAGGGCGAGCACGCGCCGCTCTCCGCCGAGGGCCTGCGCGCCGCGCTCGACGGGAGCCTCAAGCGCCTGGGCACCGACCACGTCGACCTCTTCTACCTGCACCAGCCGGACCGCAGGACACCGCTCACCGAAACCCTCGCGACCGTCGCCGAGTTCGTACAGGCAGGCAAGGTCCTCGCCCTCGGCGTCTCCAACTTCGCCGCCTGGCAGATCGCCGAGCTGAACCGCGCGGCCGACGAGGTCGACGCCCCCCACCCCGTCGTCGCCCAGCAGCTCCACAATCTCCTCGCTCGCCGCATCGAGGAGGAATACGTGGGGTACGCGGCGTACGCCGCCACCACCACCGGCCTGCGCACGATGGTCTACAACCCGCTCGGCGGCGGCCTGCTCACCGGCCGCCACAGCTTCGAACAGGCCCCGGACAACGGGCGCTTCGGCGACTCCAAGCTGGCCGCGATGTACCGCGAGCGGTACTGGAACGAGGATCTGTTCCGCGCCGTCACCGACCTCACCCGCATCGCCTCCGACGCGGGCCTGCCGCTGACCGACCTGGCCCTGCGCTGGCTGCTGTCGCGGCCCTCCACCGACGCGCTGCTGCTCGGCGGCTCCAAGGTCGAGCACCTGAAGGCCAACATCGCCGCCGCGGCCGCGGGCCCGCTGCCCGCGGACGTCCTGGCCGCCTGCGACGAGGTCGGCGCCCGCCTGCGCGGCCCGATGCCCGCCTACAACCGCTGATCTCGCCGCCCACCTCGCAACGGAGACACACATGGCCACCGGCCGCACTTCTGCCCAGTTCACCGCCGCACTGCGCCATCGCGAGCAGCTCATCGGCTACTGGTCGTTGCTCGACTCGCCGATCGCCGCCGAGCGCCTCGCCCGCGTCGGCTACGACTACCTGGCCTTCGACGCCCAGCACGGCCTCTTCGGCTACCAGGGCATGCTGAACAACCTCCTCGCCACCGACACCAAGGGCAGCACCGCCGTCGGCATGGTGCGCGTAGAGGCCAACGACCTCACCTACATCGGCAAGGCGCTCGACGCGGGCGCGAGCGCCGTGATCGTCCCGCTGATCGACAACGCCCAGGACGCCGCCGACGCCGTCGCCGCCGTCCGCTACCCGCCGCTGGGCCGCCGCTCCTACGGCCCGATGCGCGCCCAGCTGCGCATCGGCCCGAACCCGGCCGACACGCACGAACAGACCGCCGTCCTCGCGATGATCGAGACGGCTGACGGCCTGGCCAACGTCGAGGAGATCTGCGCGACCCCCGGCCTGGACGGCGTCTACGTCGGCCCGTCCGACCTGCGCCTTGCCATCGGCGGCGCAACCTCCACCGACCCTTCCGTACAGGACGATTTCGAGCAGGCCCTCACCCGCGTCCGCAAGGCGGCCGAGGCGGCGGGCATCGCGGCCGGCATCCACAACGCCGACGGCGCGAGCGCCGCCCGTCGCCTCGCCGAGGGCTTCACGTTCGCGTCGGTCGCGGCCGACGTCGTGCACCTGCAGCAGATCGCGACGTCCCACCTGGAGGCGGCACGCGGCGGGGCGCGCTGATGCCGACCACGCTCATCACGACGCCCACCTTTGCCCGGCATTCGGTACGCCCCTGGCAGATCCTGGAGGAGGCCGGAGCGGGTCCCCTGCGCCCCTGCGAGGACGTGGCGCTGCCCACCGCCGAACTCCTCGAATACGCGGCCGAAGCGGACGCGTTGATCGTCGGCATGGACCCGATCACCGCCGAGGTGATGGACGCCGCACCCCGCCTCAAGGTGATCGCCAAGCACGGCGTCGGCGTCGACACCATCGACGTGGCCGCCGCCCACGCGCGCGCAATACCGGTGGTGTGCGCGCCGGGCAGCAACTCGCGCGCGGTGGCGGAGTACACCTTCGGCCTGCTGCTGTCCGCGACCCGCTCCCTCACCACCTCGCACACCGCGGTGGCGGCGGGCGGCTGGCCGAAGCTGTTCGGCCCCGAACTGCACGGCAAGACGCTGGGCATCGTCGGCTTCGGCCGCATCGGCCGCCTGCTGGCCGGTTACGCCCGCGCCTTCGGGATGGAGCTGCTCGCCCACGACCCGTACGTCTCCGAGGCTGACGTCCGCGCGCACGGCGCCGAACCGGCCGCGCTCGACGCCCTGTTGGCCCGCGCCGATGCCGTCAGCCTGCACACCCCGCCCGATCCGTCCGGCACCCCGCTGCTCGACCGCGCCCGCCTGGCGGCGATGAAGCCGGGCGCGATCCTGGTCAACGCCGCGCGCGGCGGCCTCGTCGACGAATGCGCGCTCGCCGACCTGCTCGGTTCCGGGCACCTCGGGGCCGCGGCCCTCGACGCGTTCAGCACCGAGCCGCTGCCCGCCGACCACCCGTTGCGCGAGGCCCCCCGCACGCTCCTCACCTCCCACATGGCCGCCTGCACGCCCGAGGCCAACCAGGCCATGGGCGCGATGGTGGCCGAGGACGTCGTCCGCGTACTGGCGGGCAAGGAGCCGCACCACCAGGCGCGTTGAGACATCACGGCACAAGGCACCACGGCACGACTCTGTTCCCATTCCGGATACCGGCGACGACGCCGGAAGATCCCCTAAGGACCTGACATGGCCACCACGACCGACGGCGCCACGGCGGCGCCGCCACCCGCGCAGACCGACCCGTACGCGCTGCGCGCCGAAGACGCCCGCCCGGCCCCCGAGACCTTCCGCGGCCGACTGAGCCAGCTCGGCCCCGGGCTCGTGCTGTCCGCTGCCGTCGTCGGCTCCGGGGAACTGATCACCACCACCTCGCTCGGCGCGAAGGCCGGGTTCGCGCTGCTGTGGCTGGTGATCATCTCGACCGCGGTCAAGGTGTGGGTGCAGATGGAGCTGGCCCGCTGGACCATCCTCAACGGCCGCCCCGCGCTCGACGGCTTCCGTGACGTCGGCCCCCGGATCGGCCGGCTGAGCTGGATCAACTGGCTCTGGATCGGCATGGACTTCGCCAAGATGTTTCAGCGCGGTGGCATCATCGGCGGCACCGCGGCGGCATGCTCCATCCTCCTGCCGATCCACGGCGCGTCGCTGAGCACGTCCTCGCTGACGATCTGGGCCCTCATCGTCACCGGTGCCGCCATCCTCATCCTCCAGACGGGCAAGTACCACGTCGTCGAGCGGGTCGAGGTCGTCGGCATCACGCTCAAGACGGTCATCACCTTCGGCCTGGCCCTCGCCCTGCCGTTCACCGCCTTCGGGTACGGCACCGAGCAGCTCGCCGACGGACTGAGCTTCCAGATCCCCGCGGGCACGGTCGGCATCGCACTCGCCATGTTCGGCATCACCGGCGTCGGCGCCGACGAGATGACGACGTACACGTACTGGTGCCTGGAGAAGGGCTACGCCCGCTGGACCGGCCCCGACGACGGCACCGAGCAGCGCGCCCGGCGGGCCGAGGGCTGGCTCAAGGTCATGCGGCTCGATGTCGGCGTCTCCTGGATCGTGTGCACGGTCTGCACCCTGTCCTTCTACGTGATCGGTGCCTCGGTGCTCCACCCGCAGGGCCTGGTGCCCGAGGGCAACGACATGATCACCACGCTGTCGCACAGCTACACCGACACCATCGGCCCATGGGCCGAGTACCTGTTCCTGGCCGGCGCGATCGCCGTCCTCTTCTCGGTCACCGTCGCCTCGTCGGCCAGCGTCCCCCGCTTGTGGACCAACACCCTCGGTCTGCTCGGAGTGATCAACTGGCACGACATGCGCTCGCGCACGCGCACCATCCGCATCCTCACCTGCTGCCTGCCCCCGGTGTGGATGTGCATCTTCCTGTGGGTCCAGTCCCCGGTCCTGATGGTGCAGATCGGCGGCATCGGTGGTGGCATCTTCCTGCTTGCGGTCGTGGTCGCGGTCTGGCGCCTGCGCTACACCGGCGTCCCGCCCCGCTTCCGCGCCAACCCCTGGCTGACCGCCGCCCTCGTCCTGAGCAGCGCGGCGATCCTCTTCCTCGGGGTGTATGCGGTGCTCAACACGCTGGGGCTCACGCCCGGCAGCTGAATCCGGCGGCGAGATGTGCTGGTGCCCCGACACCGCAGACCGCCCGACCCTACCGGTCCCATCCTTCTGGGGCTCCGCCCCAGACCCCGCCAGGGGCGCTGCGCCCCCTGGACCCCCGCCAGGCATCCCAGCCCGTCCGGCGTTTGAGGACGAGGCCGTTCAGGCCGAAGCGGGGGTCTGGGGGCGGCAGCCCCCAGGGGA
>NZ_JBTLMO010000035.1:0-100161 GCF_054462255.1 Streptomyces sp. SD15
TCGGCTTCGGCTTCGGCTTCGGCTTCGGCTTCGGCTTCGGCTTCGGCTTCGGCTTCGGCTTCGGCTTCGGCTTCGGCGGGAGCGTCAGCCTTGGCTGACTCGTCCGCTTCGGCGGGCGCGTCGGCCGCCGTAGACGCGTCGGCTTCGGCAGCGTCATCCGCTTCGCCGGAGGCGTCGGCATCGGCATCGGCGTCCGCCGGGGCAGTCTCGTCCGCCGTGGCGGGCTCCTCGGCCTCTGCAGCCTCCGCGGTCTCGGTGGCCTCGGCGGTCTCCGCGGCCTCAGAAGCCTCCGCAGCCTTCTCGGCCTTCTCGGCCTCGGGAGCCTCCTCGTTCGCAGCGCCCTCCGCGGCCTCGGCCTCAGCCACGGCCACATCCGCCGGCTCCGACGCCTCCCCCGCCAGTACCGCCGCCGGTACCAGCTCGATGGCCTCCTTGGCCGCCGACAGGAGGACCACATCCTGCGGTGCCTGGTCCGCCGCGTTCTCGGGGTGGTGGCAGGCGACCTGCTGCCCCGGCTTCAGCTCCAGGAGCGGCGGCTCGGTCGTCCTGCAGATCTCCGTGGCCTTCCAGCACCGCGTGTGGAAGCGGCAGCCGCTGGGCGGCGCGATCGGCGAGGGCACATCGCCCTTGAGCAGGATGCGCTCGCTCTTGGCACCCCGCCGCGCCGGGTCCGGGATCGGTACCGCGGACATCAGCGCCTTGGTGTACGGGTGCATCGGCGCCGTGTACAGCGAGTCGCGGTCGGCCAGCTCGACGATCTTGCCGAGGTACATCACCGCGATCCGGTCCGACACGTGCCGGACCACCGACAGGTCGTGCGCGATGATCACGTACGTCAGACCCAGCTCCTGCTGGAGGTCGTCCAACAGGTTCACCACCTGCGCCTGGATCGACACGTCCAGCGCGGAGACCGGCTCGTCCGCGACGACCAGCTTCGGGTTGAGCGCGAGCGCACGGGCGATGCCGATGCGCTGGCGCTGACCGCCGGAGAACTCGTGCGGGTAGCGGTTGTAGTGCTCGGGGTTGAGGCCGACGACCGACAGCAGCCGCTGCACTTCCTTCTTGATGCCGCCCTCGGGCTCGACACCCTGGAGCTTGAAGGGAGCGCCGATGATCGTGCCGATGGTGTGGCGCGGGTTCAGCGACGAGTACGGGTCCTGGAAGATCATCTGCACGTCCCGGCGCAGCGGGCGCATCCCGCCGACGCCGAGGTGCGTAATGTCCTTGCCCTGGAACTCGATCTTTCCGCCGGTCGGTTCCAGCAGCCGGGTGATCAGCCGGCCCATCGTGGACTTGCCACAGCCGGACTCGCCCACGACACCGAGCGTCTCGCCGGAGCGGACCTCGAAGTCCAGCCCGTCGACCGCGTGCACCGCGCCGACCTGACGCTGAAGCAGGCCCTTCTTGATCGGGAAGTGCTTCTTCAGCCCAGTGACCTTCAGCAGGACCTCGGCGTCGGCACGACCCGGTCCTTCACTCTGCGCGGGAATCGTCACCGCTTTCTCGTCACTCACAGCTTCGGCGCAATCTCTTCGATCCAGATACGCTCCCGCTGCTCCTTGCCCAGGTGGCAGGCGGCCCAATGCCGACTGCCGACCTCGGCGAGCTCGGGACGGACGGTGCGGGTGACGTTGTCCTTCGGGAGGTCCGCGTACGGGCAGCGCGGGTTGAAGGCGCAGCCGGACGGGATGTTGATCAGGGAGGGCGGGGAACCCTTGACCGGGATCAGGCGCTCGGTCTGCGCACGGTCCAGGCGCGGCATCGAGCCGAGCAGACCCCAGGTGTACGGGTGGCGGGGCTCGTAGAACACCTTCTCGGCCGGGCCCCGCTCGACGCACCGACCGCCGTACATCACCAGGATGTCGTCGGCCAGTTCGGCGACGACGCCCAGGTCGTGGGTGATGACGATGACCGCGGAGCCGAACTCCTTCTGCAAGTCCCGGATCAGGTCGAGGATCTGCGCCTGGACGGTCACGTCGAGGGCGGTCGTCGGCTCGTCCGCGATCAGCAGCTCGGGGTTGTTGACCAGCGACATCGCGATCATGGCGCGCTGGCGCATACCACCGGAGAACTCGTGCGGGTAGCTGTCCACCCGCTTGTCCGGCTGCGGGATGCCGACCCGGTCGAGCATCTCGACCGCACGACGTTTGGCGGTCTTCTTGTTGACGTCGTGGTGGATCCGGTACGCCTCCACGATCTGCTGGCCGATCGTGTAGTACGGGTGCAGCGCCGACAGCGGATCCTGGAAGATCATCGCCATCTCGCGGCCGCGCAGCTTGCGCACGTGGTCCGGGTCGGCGGAGAGCAGCTCGGTGCCGTCCAGCCAGATCTCGCCGGAGATCTGGGCCTTGCGCTTGCCGTACTGGCCGGCGGTGTGCAGGCCCATGATGCCGAGCGAGGTGACCGACTTGCCGGAGCCGGACTCGCCCACGATGCCGAGGGTCTTGCCCTTCTCCAGCTGGAAGCTCAGCCCGTCAACGGACTTGACCAGGCCGTCGTCGGTCGGGAAGTGCACCTTCAGGTCGCGCACTTCCAAGAAGGCGGACGGGGCGGGCGAGGCGGAGGCGGGCTCGCCCACGGCCGCTCCGCTCTTGCTGAGGTCGGTCACGAGAGCCTCACTCGGGGGTCGATCACGGCGTACAGGATGTCCACCACGAGGTTGGCGACGAGCACCGCGAGAGAAGTGATCAGGGTGACGCCCAGGATGATGGGCAGGTCCTGGTTCTTGATGGCGTTGAGCACGGCCTGGCCGAGGCCGGGCAGGTTGAACGCCGTCTCGGTCAGGATCGCACCTCCGATGAGGGCGCCCAGGTCCATGCCGAGCATGGTCAGGAGAGGCGTCATCGTGGAGCGCATGGCGTGCTTGCCGATGACGGTCTGCTCCTTGAGGCCCTTGGCGCGGGCGGTGCGGATGTAGTCCTCGCCAAGGATCTCCAGCATGGTGGCGCGGGTGATGCGCGCGTACATGGCCGCATACAGGAACGCGAGGGTGATCCACGGCAGGATCAGCCCGCCGAACCAGCCACTTGGACTGTCCGCGAAGGGAACGTACTGCCCGTCGAACCAGTTCAGTCCGTAGACGAAGACCGACAGGGCGACCATGCCGGTGAAGTAGATCGGGAGGGAGACGCCCGAGAGCGCGACCACCATCGCGCCGCGGTCCCACAGGCTACCTCGCTTGAGCGCGGACAGCACGCCCGCCGAGACGCCGAGGATCAGCCACAGCACGGCGGCACCGAGCGCGAGAGCCAGGGTGACCGGGAAGCGGTCGGTCAGCACCGGCCAGACGGCCTGCTCGCTACGGAAGGAGTAACCGAAGCACGGTGCGGCGCAGTGGACGCTGTCCCCGCCGCCCGTGTAGGTGCGACCGGCGAAGATGCCCTTGAAGAACTCCCAGACCTGGGCGTAGATCGGGTCGCCCAAGCCCAGCTTCTCGCGTACACCCTCGACGGCGGCAGGGTCGGCCTGCTTGCCCACGAAGCTCAAGGCGATGTCGACGCCAGCCCACTTGGGGATGAGGAAGAAGATGCCGAAGACCACCATGACGATGACCACAAGCATCACTGCGGCGGCGAACAACCGCCTGATGAGGTAAGCGAGCACAGCTCTCGGCCCGCCGCGGACCGCGGGCCATCGGAGGTCTTCCGATGGCCCGCGATCACGCTGCGCCGGCCTTCACCTGCCTTTCGTGCCGTTCGGCGGGTGTGCCGGATCTACTTCTTCGGGTTCTTCAGACCGAGGTTGACGAAGTCGTACTGACCGCTGTAGCCGTCGGTCGTGTAGACGTTCGCCAGGTTGTCCGAGCGCCAGTTGATGAACCGCTCGAAGACGAAGGGCATGTAGTACGCGCCCTCCATCACCTTGTGGTTGATCTCCGTGGAGATCTTGGTCTTGCCGGCGTCGTCCAGGGTGGTGACGTACGAGTCGAACAGACCGTCGATCGTCTTGTCCTTGATGAGCGCGTAGTTGTTGTTACCGCTCTCCGCGATGTACTTGCTGCTCCACAGCGGCAGACCGAAGCCCTGGATGGTCGGGAAGTCCGGACCCCAGCCCATGATGATGATGCCGTAGCCCTTCTTCTTCACGTTCGAGGGGCTGCCGATGATGCCGGAGGTCTGCGAGCCGTCGTACTGGTCAATCTCGGCGGTGATGCCGATCTTCTTCAGCGACGCCTGGAGCGACTGGGCGGTGGCCACCTCGACCGGCTTGTTGTTGCGGACCGCGATGGTGGTCTTGAAGCCGTTCGGCTTACCGCAGGCCTTCAGGGCCTCCTTGGCCTTGGCCTCGTTGCCGTTCTTGTTGGCGCCGGCCAGCTCGTACGGGTCGTACTTCTGACCCTCGGCGCCCGGGACCGACGGGGGCAGCATGTTGGTGCCGATGTCGCCACCGGCGACCGGGCCGCCACGCGCGGTCTGGATCGACACGTGGTCGGCACCGAGGATCACGGCCTTGCGGCACTCGATGTTGTCGAACGGCTTCACACTCTGCGGGAAGACCGCGTAACGGACGTAACCGGAGACCGGGTTGTCCAGGTTGCCCTTGTGCTCCTTCAGGGCGGTGGTGCGACCCTGTGGCGACATGCCGGTCTGGTTCAGGTCGAGGTCCAGGTCACCGCTGAGCAGGCGCTGGTCCAGCTGGTTGGCGTCCGAGAAGAACTGGATGGTGATCTCGTCCGGGTAGGCCTTGCGGATCGGGTCCGAGGCCTGCTTCCAGGAGGTGTTGCGGACCAGCTTGAGGTCCTTGCCCGGGCTGTAGGACTCGAACTTGTACGGGCCGGACGAGAACGGCTTCAGGGCGTACTTGGACTTGGTGTCCTTGTCCTGGCGCACCGGCGAGGCCGAGGTCAGGGCCAGCATCTCCTCGAAGTCCGAGTTGGCCTGCGGGAGGTGGAAGACGATGGTCTTGTCGTCCGGCGTGTCGATCGCCTTCAGACCCAGCTTGTCCGCGGACTTGTCCTTGTACGGGCCCTTGTACTCGCCCTTGGGGTCCAGTACGTCCTTCAGGTACGTCGGACCGCCGGACAGCACGTCCTGCGCCCACACGCGCTCGATGCCGTACTTCACGTCCTTGGACGTGATCGCCTTGCCGTCCTCCCACGTGCTGCCGTCACGCAGGGTGTACGTGTAGGTCTTGCCGTCGTCCGTGACCTTGGCGGTCGAGGTGGCGAGGTCCGGAGTGACCTCGGCGCCCGCCGGGCCCGGCTCGGCCTTGTTCGTGACGAGCTGACGGCTGTAGTAGCGGGAGAAGTTCCACATCATGCCGTAGTAGCCACGCGTGGTGTCCCACGAGTCGGCGTCCTGCGCGGCACCGAACTTCAGCGTCCCGCCCTTCTTGGCGAGCGAAGCCTGGGCGACCTTGTTGTTCGCGGCGTCGAAGCCGGCGGCGCCGGTCTTCGAGCCGCCCTTGTCGCCGTCGTCTCCGTCGCCGCCGCCGCACGCCGCCGTGGTCAGCAGCGCGGCCACCACGGCGGCAGCGGCAAATGCCCGCTTCCGCTGCCCTGAGGTGCGTTGGGTAGTCACGATCTCGGATCCTCCGGATTGATGAGAGACCCCGTGTGAGTGCCACGGGACGGTTGTGGTGCGGCGGTTCAACGGGAAGCCTTCGGGTCCAGCGCGTCCCGGACGCCGTCGCCGAAGAGGTTGAAGGCCAGCACGGTGATGAAGATCGCCACACCCGGGACCACCATGTACATGGGGTCCGACTCGTAGTAGTCGATCGCGCTCGAGAGCATCTGCCCCCAGGAGGCGGTGGGCGGCTTGACGCCCACGCCCAGGAAGCTGAGTGCCGCCTCGGTGAGGATGTTGGTGGGGATCATCATCGTCGTGTACACGATGATCGGGGCGACGAGGTTGGGCAGTAGCTCCTTGAACAGGATGTACATCCGCCCGGCGCCCAGCGATCGGGCGGCCTCGACGTACTCGCGCTCACGCATCGAGAGTGTCTGACCGCGCACCACGCGTCCGATGTAGGGCCAGCCGAAGAAGCCGATGACCAGGATCATCACGAACACGCGCACGCTCGACCCGGTCAGGCCCAGCATGTCGTTCGGCATGACGGAGACCAGCGCGATGATGAACAGCAGCTGCGGGAAGGCGAGCAGACCGTCCATCACCCGGCTGATGAGGGAGTCGACCCAGCCGCCGAAGAAGCCGGCGAGGATGCCCAGGACGACCCCGAGGATCACCGCGACGACGGCGGACAGGAAGCCCACCAGCAGCGAGATCCGGGCTCCGTAGAGGATGCGGGCGAAGATGTCGCGGCCGTTGACCGGCTCGACGCCCAACAGGTGGTCGCCGCTGATGCCGCCCAGGGAGCCCGTGGGGGTGCCGAACAGCGGGTCGATGAGGTTCTCGTGATACTCGTTCGGGTCCTGCCCGAGGATGCCCGTGATGACCGGGGCGAGCAGGGCGACCACGACGAGGACGAGGACGACGATGCCGCCCGTCAGGGCGAGCTTGTCCCGCTTGAGGCGCTCCCAGGCGATCCGGCCCAGGGAACGGCCCTGAACGGCCTTCGCGCCGGCGGCAGCCGCCGCTTCTTCGGCCGCGCCGGGGGCCGCTTCCGCGGTCGGCTCGTGCAATGGTGCCGTCATCTGGCAGGGACCCCTCTCAACCGGCGGTAGCCGGCCCGCACTTGCCGCGGTAGCGGCGTGATCGTCCGTCGTACGCAGGGGATAAACCCCCTGGAGCGGGAGTCTTCAACGCTTTGGCGATCAGTAGCCAGACCTGACAGGGAAAGGATGCGTAAACGTGATGCAGGCAGGTGGGTTCCGTTATCCGGACGGTGGGTAACGGCCGTCGGACAGTGCCCTATTGGGACAGATCCGACGGGAACGGGACCAATTGCCCCTATCTACGCGCGAAGAAATCCTGCCCTGCCCAGCAGGCGAGACCGGAGACCGAGGGTCAGTAGCGACCGGGCGGCGGGTAACCGTAACCCCCCGCGGGGGCCTGGACCGGCGCCTGGGCCGGGGCCGCGTGGGCCTCGCGGTCGTAGAACGGGCGGGCGTTGGCGCGCAGCCACATCGCCACCGGGTCGTACTCGTCGGACATCGCGACGGTCGACACGGGCAGCCCGTCCGGCACCGCACCGATGGACTGCTGCATCATCGCCCGCACGGAGTCGACGGCGGGCGGCGAGGTGTCGTACACGTCGAGGCCGATGGCCAGATATGGCGCCCCGAGTGCGGGCTGCACCCAGGCGCGGCGCAGCGAGCGCACGGCGGTGGTGCGGTGCGCGTTCTGCGTGAGCAGGGCGTAGAACTGCGGGATCTCGATGCCTGGTTCGGAGAGCCGCAGCGGGCCCGCGGGCTGGCGCTCCAGGCCCGCGGCGATCCGGCGCAGATCCAGCCAGGGGATGCCCACCCCGCCGCCGGGGGCGTGCGGATTGAGCCAGAGTCCGAAGTGGTCGGGGTAGAGGGTGCGGGCCACGTCGAGGCCGTCGACGACTTCGTACGACCGGTTCCAGCCGCTGGCCGAGAGCTCCTGGGCGGAGGTGACGCACGGCGCGTAACCGAAGCCGTCGACCTCCATGTTCCCGTACTGCGCGTCCGGGGAGCCGGCCTGGCCGTGCCAGAGCAGCATCCAGACCTGGCCGGACGACGGGGTCGCGAGCGCGCGAAGGAGCGCCTCGTAGGCGTCGTAACGCCCGGGCGTCACCTGGCGCAGCATGTGCTCGACCTGCCCGGCCGCGGCCGTGCCCGACGCGCTCACCTTCAACCGCCCCTTCGCGAAGACATCACGATGAACTCAACTCATTGCCCCGGAGGCGAACAACCTCATCCGACCGAGCCATGTAACCAGGTTAAGCGGGGATCCTGACAGCTACTTGACGCGCGGCACGGGAGGTCTTCACGACGTCAGTAACCCTGCTGGTAGAACGGGCGCACATGTGCCCGCAACCATTCCCCCACCGGGTCCTGGGCGACGTCGAGAAACACCATGTTCACCGGGCGGTCCACCGGCACCCGGCCGAGCGCACGTCCGAGGGCCGCCAGCGGGAGCGTGGTGGCGTCGCCCTCCCACTGGGACAGTTCGACCCCGATGAACATCACGGGGTCGTCGCCCTCGATGCTGGCCAGGCAGCGGCGTGCGGTCAGCACCACGCCGGTCTCCGCGAACTCGGCCGAGGCCGCGGCCAGGAAGTCGACCGGGTCGTCCTGCCAGTCGGGTTCGGAGAGCCGCACCCGGCCGCCGCTCGCGGGTCCGTCCAGCGGGGTGCGCCCGGACCGGCACACCTCGGCGACCGCCGGTGGCGGCAGCGGGACGCCGACCACACCGCCCGGATTGATCGCGATACCCACCTGCGGGGGCAGACCGCGGGCGAACTCGACGGCGGGCGCGATCGTGAACGACAGATGGCTGCCGACGACCTGGCGGAACTGCTCCTCCGAGCTGAAGACCGGAACGTACGCCTGGCCCTCGATCTCCAGCGTGGGCAGATCGAGGGGGCCGGAGTGAGGTCCGCCGCCGCTGGGCAGGGGCACCCAGACGAAGCTGCGGCCGAGGACCTCGACGATGCGGCCGCCTGCCGAGGGGACTCCGAGGGACGCGGAGAGCACCTCCTCCAGCTCATTGCCCGGCCATCCGCCGTGCGGATGGGGGTGCGGGTGCGCCGGTGCCGGGAAGTCTGGGAAGTCCATCTGTCTACCTGTCTACCGCCTGCTGTGAACCACTGCTCCGGCTGGAAAGGTTAATGGGCTCGTACGACAACGCCGTACGAGCCGTCACGCGGGCAGCCGTACCAGCCGTACCAGCCGTACCGGCCGTCCCGCGGGCAGCCGTACGGGCCGTCACACGTCCGGGCGCGCGAGCTGTCACACAAGCGGCCGTACGAGCAATCGGCCGTACGAGCGGTCAGCTGCCGAAGTCGATCCGGCGCAGCACGTTCGCCGCGTCCCGGTCGAGGAGCACCGCCGAGCCGCAGCCCTCCGGCAGGTCACCCCGCTCGACGGAGCGCAGCAGCCGGGCCGCCGCGCCCCGGTGACGCGCGAACGCGTACCGCGAAACGCCGCGGCCGCGCTCGCGCTGGCCCTCCAGGGCGGTGCCCGGTGTGACGTCGAGCAGCAGCAGGTGCAGGGCGCCGCCCCGGCGGCGGGCCTCGCGGGCGAGCCAGCGGCGCACCCAGGCCTGTGTGCCGCAGTCGTGCACGACGACGCCGGCACCGGAACGCAGCGCGCGGCGCAGGCCCGCGTAGTGCGCAAGGCGGACGAGGGGGCGATAGACCGCGTACGGGAGCCGGCCTGTCATCCGCTCGTCCCAGCGGTCGCGGGTGTCCTGCGAGTCGATGCGCGGGCCCGCGACAGCGCGGCGCATCAGCGTCGACTTGCCGCTGCCGGGCAGCCCGGTGACGACCACCAGGTCGGACGCACCGAAGTGCAGACCATGTGGGCTGCGTCCGGCCCGCTCCCTGAGATCGCGGACGACGGCCGTCGGGAGCGGGCCGCACGCCTCCCGGGCCTTGGCACGGGGCTGATCGGGCAGCGCGACGGCCGAGGTCGTCGCGTACGCCGTGGTCCTGTTCACCGTGATCGTCCTCCCCTGGGGTCAGGAGTCCTTTCCCCGCTGAGTGTAAAGAGAAGGTAATACGCTGTGTCTCCCGTTTCCGTTCTCGGACTGCCACAGGCCGGTTACAGATCCCGGGCTGCCGGTATCCGACCGCGCGTGCGATGATGTGCCCGCCAACTGCATACCGGCCGCTTGAATCCGCGCGGGAGAGTTCCCGGTGAGTCCTTGAGGACCACTGGGGCGCCGAAGGAGCAAGTCCCTCCCTTGAATCTCTCAGGCCCCGTTACCGCGCGGGCGAGGCACATCTGAAAAGCGAGCCGCCAGTGGCTCCACCCAAGGTGCAAGTCAGGATCACCGCCGAGCGGGGTCGTGATGAACCTCTCAGGTTCCGATGACAGATGGGGAGGAACGACCTCGCCGTCATGCCTTGGGAGCCCCACCGATGAGCAGTAACGCATCCCGTCACACCGCGCTAGATGCCCTGCATCGTTCGCTCGGCGCGACGATGACCGACTTCGCGGGCTGGGACATGCCCCTGCGGTACGGCTCGGAGCGCGACGAGCACCTGGCCGTCCGCACGAAGGCCGGTCTCTTCGACCTCTCCCACATGGGCGAGATCACCGTCACCGGCCCGCAGGCGGCCGCCCTCCTGAACTACGCGCTCGTCGGCAACATCGCCTCCGTCGGCGTCGGCCGCGCCCGCTACACCATGATCTGCCAGGAGGACGGCGGCATCCTGGACGACCTGATCGTGTACCGGCTGGCCGAGACCGCACACATGGTTGTCGCGAACGCCTCCAACGCCCAGGTGGTGCTGGACGCGCTCACCGAGCGCGCGGCCGGTTTCGACGCCCAGGTCCGCGACGACCGTGACGCGTACGCGCTGATCGCCGTGCAGGGCCCCGAGTCCCCCGGCATCCTGAAGTCCCTGACCGACGCCGACCTCGACGGCCTGAAGTACTACGCGGGTCTGCCGGGCACCGTCGCGGGCGTAGCGGCGCTCATCGCGCGCACCGGTTACACCGGCGAGGACGGCTTCGAGCTGTTCGTGGCCCCGTCCGACGCCGAGAAGCTGTGGCAGGCGCTGACCGACGCGGGCGCCCCGGCCGGCCTCGTCCCCTGTGGTCTGTCCTGCCGCGACACACTGCGCCTGGAGGCGGGCATGCCGCTGTACGGGCATGAGCTGAGCACTTCGCTCACCCCCTTCGACGCGGGGCTCGGGCGGGTCGTGAAGTTCGAGAAGGAGGGCGACTTCGTGGGGCGCGAGGCCCTGTCCGAGGCCGCCGCCAAGGCCCAGGAGAACCCCCCGCGGGTGCTCGTCGGGCTCGTTGCCGAGGGCCGTCGCGTCCCGCGCGCCGGGTACGCCGTCGTGGCCGACGGCAAGGTCATCGGCGAGGTCACCTCCGGCGCCCCTTCCCCGACCCTGGGCAAGCCGATCGCGATGGCGTACGTCGATGCCACGCACGCCGCGCCGGGCACGCCCGGGGTCGGCGTGGACATCCGGGGCAGCCACGAGCCGTACGAGGTCGTGGCGCTGCCGTTCTACAAGCGCCAGAAGTGATCCCTGGGCATATCCGCCCTGCTCAACTCCCCTCCCCTTGTCATCACCACTCCCCCGCGTACAGGAGAATTCAGGCCATGAGCAACCCCCAGCAGCTGCGCTACAGCAAGGAGCACGAGTGGCTGTCGGTCGCCGAGGACGGCGTCTCGACGGTCGGCATCACCGAGTTCGCGGCCAACGCGCTCGGCGACGTCGTCTACGCCCAGCTTCCGGAGGTCGGTGCCACGGTGACCGCGGGCGAGTCCTGCGGTGAGCTGGAGTCGACCAAGTCGGTCAGCGACCTGTACGCACCGGTCACCGGCGAGGTCACCGAGATCAACCAGGACGTCGTGGACGACCCGGCGCTGGTGAACTCCGCCCCCTTCGAGGGGGGCTGGCTGTTCAAGGTACGCGTCACGGACGAGCCGGACGACCTGCTCTCCGCGGACGAGTACATCGCTTTCACCGCCGGCTAAGGAGTCGTAGGACATGTCGCTTCTCAACACGCCCCTGCACGAGCTGGACCCGGACGTCGCCGCCGCCGTCGACGCCGAGCTGCACCGCCAGCAGTCCACCCTGGAGATGATCGCCTCGGAGAACTTCGCTCCGGTCGCGGTGATGGAGGCCCAGGGTTCGGTCCTGACCAACAAGTACGCCGAGGGCTACCCGGGCCGCCGCTACTACGGCGGTTGCGAGCACGTCGACGTGGTCGAGCAGATCGCGATCGACCGCGTCAAGGCGCTCTTCGGCGCCGAGCACGCGAACGTGCAGCCCCACTCGGGCGCGCAGGCCAACGCGGCCGCGATGTTCGCGCTGCTCAAGCCGGGCGACACGATCATGGGTCTGAACCTGGCGCACGGTGGGCACCTGACCCACGGCATGAAGATCAACTTCTCCGGCAAGCTCTACAACGTGGTCCCGTACCACGTCGACGACGCCACCGGTCAGGTCGACATGGCCGAGGTCGAGAAGCTGGCCAAGGAGTCCAAGCCGAAGCTGATCGTGGCGGGCTGGTCGGCGTACCCGCGCCAGCTGGACTTCGCCGCGTTCCGCCGGATCGCGGACGAGGTCGGCGCGTACCTGATGGTCGACATGGCGCACTTCGCGGGCCTCGTGGCCGCGGGTCTGCACCCGAACCCCGTCCCGCACGCCCATGTCGTCACCACGACCACCCACAAGACGCTGGGCGGCCCGCGCGGTGGCGTGATCCTTTCGACGGCCGAGCTGGCCAAGAAGATCAACTCCGCGGTCTTCCCGGGTCAGCAGGGCGGTCCGCTGGAGCACGTGATCGCCGCCAAGGCCGTCTCCTTCAAGGTCGCCGCCTCGGACGACTTCAAGGAGCGCCAGCGGCGCACGCTGGACGGCGCGCGGATCCTGGCCGAGCGCCTGGTGCGGTCCGACGTCGCCGAGCACGGCGTTTCGGTCCTGTCCGGCGGCACGGACGTGCACCTGGTCCTGGTCGACCTGCGCAACTCCGAGCTGGACGGACAGCAGGCCGAGGACCGTCTCCACGAGGTCGGCATCACGGTCAACCGCAACGCCATCCCGAACGACCCGCGCCCGCCGATGGTCACCTCCGGCCTGCGCATCGGCACGCCGGCCCTGGCCACCCGCGGCTTCCAGGCCGAGGACTTCACCGAGGTGGCGGACATCATCGCCGAGGCGCTGAAGGCACCCTCTCCCTTCGGGGGGGCCGACGCGGACTCGCTGAAGGCCCGGGTGTCCGCTCTGGCCGACAAGCACCCGCTGTACCCCGGCTTGAAGTAGTTCGTACGGAACGTACGATTCTTCGGGGCGCCGCGCACACTGAAGGGTGTGCGCGGCGCCCCACCCCCATGCACCACCCCCCGCTGTGAGGAGTCCCCGTGGCCATCTCGGTCTTCGACCTGTTCTCGATCGGCATCGGCCCGTCCAGCTCCCACACGGTCGGCCCGATGCGCGCGGCACGCATGTTCGCCCGGCGGCTGCGCAACGAGGAGCTGCTGGACTCGGTGGCCTCCATACGGGCCGAGCTCTACGGCTCGCTCGGCGCGACGGGCCATGGCCACGGCACCCCGAAGGCGGTACTGCTCGGCCTGGAGGGCGCCTCGCCGCGGACGGTGGACGTGGAGGGGGCCGACGACCGGGTCGAGGAGATCAAGTCGTCCGGGCGCATCAGCCTGCTCGGCTCCCACGAGATCGACTTCTCCTTCTCCGACGACCTGGTCCTGCACCGCCGCAAGGCGCTGCCGTACCACGCGAACGGCATGACGATCTTCGCGTACGACGCCTCGGGCGAGCTGGTCCTGGAGAAGACGTACTACTCCGTGGGCGGCGGTTTCGTGGTCGACGAGGACGCGGTCGGCCAGGACCGCATCAAACTGGACGACACGGTCCTGAAGTACCCCTTCCGCACGGGCGACGAGCTGCTGCGGCTGACCCGCGAGACGGGCCTGTCGATCTCCGCCCTGATGCTGGAGAACGAGCGGGCCTGGCGCACCGAGGAGGAGATCCGCGAGGGACTCCTCGCGATCTGGCGCGTGATGCAGTCCTGCGTCTCCCGCGGCATGTCCCGCGAGGGCATCCTGCCGGGTGGCCTCAAGGTCCGCCGCCGTGCCGCCGTCTCGGCCCGCCAACTCCGCGCGGAGGGCGACCCACTGGCCCACGCGATGGAATGGATCACGCTCTACGCAATGGCGGTGAACGAGGAGAACGCGGCGGGCGGCCGCGTCGTGACGGCGCCGACGAACGGCGCCGCGGGGATCATCCCCTCCGTTCTCCACTACTACGTCAACTTCGTGCCGGGCGCCGACGAGGACGGAGTGGTCCGCTTCCTGCTGGCCGCGGGCGCCATCGGCATGCTCTTCAAGGAGAACGCGTCCATCTCCGGTGCCGAGGTCGGCTGCCAGGGCGAGGTCGGCTCGGCCTGCTCGATGGCGGCCGGCGCCCTCGCCGAAGTCCTCGGCGGCAGCCCCGAACAGGTCGAGAACGCCGCGGAGATCGGCATGGAGCACAACCTCGGCCTGACCTGCGACCCGGTCGGCGGCCTCGTCCAGATCCCCTGCATCGAACGCAACGGCATGGCCGCGGTCAAGGCGGTCACCGCCGCCAAGATGGCCATGCGCGGCGACGGCTCCCACAAGGTCTCCCTCGACAAGGTCATCAAGACCATGAAGGAGACGGGCGCGGACATGAGCGTCAAATACAAGGAGACGGCGCGGGGCGGGCTGGCTGTGAACATCATCGAGTGCTAGGGAAATAGGCCCTGACCAGCGCGTTCGTTTCTTTCTGCGCTGTCAGGGCCTTCCCTGCTCACGCGGCGGAAAGTCCCCAGAAACTCCCCGGGACAGGCGTGAAAGTCCCCGAAAACTCCCCAGGGACTCCCCAGGGAACGTGGCTGTTTGCGGTTGGGCGCGGGCCAGCTTCGGGACCGACGCGGCGCTCTTGAGTCGTCTCAGGGTGTGGAGTGCAGTCGGTGTACGTCGGGTAGTGCAACCTACGCATTACGAGGCCGCTGGGGATCGTGTTGCCTGGTGACGGCTGATGCTGCGGGATGCTGTTGTGCCTGATCAGATCACCTGCGCCGTACTCAGCGCCGATACCTGGTGCTGCACCGCCCAAAGGCGTCCGGCCACCCCTTGGCCACCCCCGAAGCAGGCCCGCGCCATTCAGGGCCCCAACGCAACGTCTGTTTGTTCCCGACAACTCACCTGACCATGGCAGTCCCCCCGACTCCACGGACCTCACAGCGGAACTCGATTATTAACGACGCCGGCGCAAAGGGGCGGGCGGGGGTGCGGGCAGCGGGCTCGGCATGGCGATCGTGCAGGGTGTGGTCACGACACACGGAGGCGAGGTGGCAGTGCGTAGGTCGCCGGGCAAGGGGCTGGCAGTGACGGTGTCGTTGCCGACGCCGGGACGGGTGCGAGCCGTCGCCCTGCCGTGGGGCCACGCGATTCCGCTTGACCAAATAGGGTGAACCGCTTGACCGGAAGCGAACCCGGGTGATTGAACGGGGGCCGTCACGGTGCCGTACAGAGATGCAGGCGCCACCGCCCCCATATCTTCGGGGCCGATCCGCCCCACCAGCACAGTGTTTCGCACGGAAGGACCGCCGGGTGTCGTCCCACACGAGCTCTCGACAGCTACCGAAAACGAGCGAGCCGACGGATGAGACACAGGTGCCTCCGGAAGAGGCACTGACGCCGGAGAAGGGGCTGACGCCGGAGGCCGCTGACCAGACCCCTGCGGACAACGCGCCGGGGACCACTGCCGAAGCCACCGACGAGCCCACGCCGGAGGTGGCCCCGGGTTCCGATCGACGGCGATGGCGTGGGTGGCGTGACAGATACCCCGTCACCGCGAAGGTGGTGTCGTGGACCGTCAACGCCCTCGCCGCCGCGGTCGTGCTGTTCACGCTGCTCATGTCGAACAACGCCGCCGGCCTGACGCCCATCGCCTTCGTGCGCATCCCGGTCGAGGCGATCCTCGGCGCCGCGGTGCTGATCGCCCTGCCGCGCAAGCCGCGCGTCGTCGTGGCGGCGCTGCTGGGACTGGCCGTCGGCGTGCAGCTGATCCTGAACCTCCTCGACATGGGCTTCAAGGAATACCTCGGGCGGGACTTCAACCTCGTCCTCGACTGGACCCTGTTCGACGACGCGCATACGTACCTCAAGGACACGATCGGCGCGAAGGGCACGCTCGGCCTCGTCGTCGCGATCATGGTCCTGATCCTTGTCGCCCTCGTCGCCATGGTGCTGGCGGTTGTCCGGCTGGGCAACATCCTCGCCCGGCACACCGCCACCGCGACCCACACGACCCTGGCGTTCGCCACCGCCTGGGTGGCGTGCGCGACATTCGGCGTGCAGTTCACGGCCGAACTGCCGATCGCCGCCGAGCGGTCGGCCCATCTCGTCCATCTCCGGGTGAAGGCGGTGCAGTCGACCCTGCGGGACGAGGCGGAGTTTGCCGAGATCGCCAAGAAGGACATCTTCGCCAACACGCCGCCGGACCAGCTGCTGACCGACCTGCGCGGCAAGGACATGATGATCACCTTCATCGAGAGCTACGGCCGCAGCGCGATCGAGGACCCGGTCATCTCGCCGGGGGTGAACGCGACCTTGATGTCCGAGAACGAGAAGCTGCGCGAGGCGGGGTTCGCGGCGCAGAGCGGCTGGCTCACGTCGGCGACGTACGGCGGAAGTAGCTGGCTGGGCCACTCCACCTTCCTGTCGGGCCTGTGGATCAGCAACCAGCAGCGCTACCGCACCGTCACCAACGGCGACCACATGACCCTCACCAGCGCTTTCCAGAAGACCGGCGCCTGGCGCACGGTCGGCATCATGCCGGGGGTCCAGAAGACTTGGCCGGAAGCGAGTTTCTTCGGCCTCGACAACGTGTACGACTCCCACGAACTCGGCTATAAGGGGCCGAAGTTCAGCTGGTCGACCATGCCCGACCAGTACGCCCTGGCCGCGTTCGAACGCCTGGAGCACGGCAAGAAGCAGGACAAGCCGCTGATGTCGGAGATCATCCTGACCTCCAGCCACCAACCCTGGGGACCCATCCCCAAGATGGTCCCGCAGGACCAGCTCGGTGACGGTTCGATCTTCGACTCCATCGAGAAGGAGGGCACCGACCCGTCGGAGCTTCTCACCAACTCCACCAGGTCGAAGGAGGAGTACGGCAAGTCGATCCAGTACTCGGTGACCAGCCTCATCGACTACCTGGTGAAGTACGGCAACGACAACACCGTGCTGGTCTTCCTCGGCGACCACCAGCCCATCGCCCGGGTCAGCGGCAACAACGCCAGCCGTGACGTGCCGGTCTCGATCATCGCCAAGGATCCCAAGGTCCTCGACAAGATCGCCGACTGGGGCTGGACGGACGGGCTGCAGCCCGGAAAGAGCACCCCGGTCTGGAAGATGAGCGACTTCCGCGACCGGTTCCTGACGGCGTACGGTTCGACGCCGGCCCCGTGATGACGGGCCCGCCAGACGTTCCGGGTAACTCGTTGGTGGGCCACGTCAGCCCGAGGGCCCGCAGCTGACCGGGGCGGACTCCAGCAGCTGACCGAGCGGCTGCTGGAGTCCGCCCCTGAAGGCAAGGCCGCCATCCATCTCGGCTATGACAAGCACGGTGCGGTGGGTGAGGACGGCGGTACCTCCCGCAACGGCAAGCGCTCCGAGACCATGGTGACTGATGCCGGCCCGGTGGAGATGGCCGTGCCCCGTGACCACGACGGCTCCTTCGAGTCGAAGACTGCCAAGAAGAGGCAACGGCGTCTGCCGGGTGTCGACGAGGTGCTCGTCTCCCATCCTCCTCGATGCCGTCCGCATGAGGATCCGTGTTGGCGCGGTCGCCAACCGGCCCTTCTTCACCGCGATCAAGAACCGCGGTGTCAGCGATGTCCTCGTGCCGGTCCGCGACGGACTCAACGGCCTGTCTGAGGCGGTGGGGACCGTCTGGATGCAGCCGAGCGTGCAAACCTGCGTGGTGCATGTGCTGAGGAACGCCTCAGGAGATTCGGGATGAGGAACTACCTGACGCTCAAAACATCCCAGATGGTGGAAAATCTGAACACTCAAACAGCCGTTTCGAGTTTCGGTCAGTGTTAACTTCGGGCATTGCGCGACGTCTGCGTCGGGGTACAATCCCATATGAACTTCAACCCTGGCCCACTGGAATCCCTCAAAGCCGATCCGGCTGCTTCTTCCATCCGCCGGTCGCTTGAGTTCTATTACGGAAACGCCAGCCAAGATGCGGCGATGGACGCTTTCTACGCCCAGTTCGTGCAGCCCGGCGATCTCGTTTTCGACATTGGCGCCCACGTCGGTGATCGCATCGGCAGTTTTCGTCGTCTGGGTGCACGCGTAACGGCCGTTGAGCCGCAACCACTGTGCATCCGGGCCATCCGAGAGATCTATGCCGGTGACGAAGACGTGGTGTCGGTCGAAGCCGTGTGCGGTGCACACGGAGGAGCCGTAAAGTTTTATGTCAACTCGGCGAATCCTACCGTTTCCACAGCATCGGCAGAATTCGTGAAGGCCGCTGATGGAGCGCGTGGCTGGCAGGACCAGGTATGGGACGCGGAGATGGACGTGTCGGTCGTCACGCTCGACGACCTCATTCGAACCTACGGTACGCCTGCGTTCGTCAAGATCGATGTCGAAGGTTTCGAAGCCGCAGTACTGGACGGACTCAGCCATGCGTTGCCTGCACTGTCATTCGAATTCACGACGATCGAACGTTCAGTGGCGCAGCGCTGCCTCAACCGCGTAACCGGACTGGGGTTCGAACTCTTCAATGCGTCCATGGGGGAGAGCATGAACCTGGAGTTCGATGACTGGGTTTCATCGGAGACGATGGCCGCTCATATTCTGGCGCTTCCGCATGAGGCGAACGCCGGCGACATCTACTGCCTGTCGTTGCCGAGGGCAGGGGCATCATGACTCCTGCACCATTCCCTCCGCCCGCAGCCACGACGAATCGAATTCAAGTCAGTTGTAACTGAATTCCCTCACGCGCTTGAGCGCCGACCGCCTCCACAGATACCCGACATCGATGGCGAACGACCAGACCAGCGTACCGATTGAGACCGCAACGCAGACCTGGGCCATTGACATGGGAAGGAGACCGGCACTGGCGACAACCAGTACAACGCCTTGTGATGCAGCCACAACCTTTCGTGACATCCGGAAGGGCAGTGGCGCGTTCAACCACGGCATCGCCCATGATGCCAATACGAAGGCGTAGCGGAAAAGCCCGATCGCAACAGCCCACCAACCGAGAGATGTCCCGAGGTAAATACTCAGGACAATCGCCAGGACGGAGTCCGCCTCCATGTCGAACCGTGCACCGAATCTCGACGCGGTTCCTGTGCGGCGGGCCACTTGACCGTCTCCGGCATCGAGAATCAAGGAGACCGCAGCCAACCCGATCAGTACTGCCCGATGCTCGTCTCCGCCGACGGAGTCGGCTACAAGAGCGGCTACACCACCGGTCAGGATCAACCGGGCAAAGGTGACGCTGTCAGCAGGCCCCCATTGGTGAACGTCAGGATGTTGCAGGGCGCGGGAGAGCAGGACCCACGTGGCAACGGAGTACCCCAGCCCAATGAGCCAACCGGCTGCACCGAGCCCCACTGACGCCCCCAGCGAAACCAGAACCGCCGCCTGGGCCAGGACGCCCACAGCCGGCGGGTAGATCCGTAGATCTACTGCTCGCTGTCCGAGATCCGTCACCATTCCTCCTGAAGACCACCCGTCGATACGGCCCGGTGTTGGCGCCGTGCCCTGATCAATACGTCCGCCGACGGCACAGAGTTCAGCTGGTGCACAGGCATCTCCCAGTCTTCTGTCCCGGAAGCCCGTCGCCGACAGGGAGCGGGCCCATCAAAGGAACTCGCTCTCCATCCCGTCCCTGAGCCCCGGCAGACGGCCCGACCCGGCCACCACGGGGTGCGAGAGCAGAGAGTCGGCCCACCAGGGCCAACGAAGGCGGTCCGACGGCGAGTCCACCCTCGGGACGAGGGGTCGTGTCCCGCATCGTGCAACGCCGTTGCGTTAGCCCCGGTTATTCAGCGGAATTGGTCGAGCTGACGCCCTGACAGCAGAAAGGTGCCGCTGACCTGCGAGGATGCGAGTGTCTAAGACGGTGTCCTACGTGGTGAGGCGGAGCAGTCGCTTGTAGCAACACAGGGCCGCGGCAAGGCCGAGAAAGGCCAGGTAGTTGCGTGGATGGCGTTCGTAGCGAGGGTTGAGTCTGCGGTAGCCGGACAGCCACGAGATCGTGCGCTCGATCACCCAACGGCGGCGGCCCAACCGTTCGCTGGACTCGACGCCTTTGCGGGCGATGCGCACGCCGATGCGCTTGCCGCGCAGCCATTTTCGCAGGTGGGGAATGTCGTAGGCCTTGTCGGCATGCAGGCGTTGCGGCTTGAAGTGGCGGCCGTTGTGGGGGTCGTGTCTCGTTTGGTGACCGGCCACCATGGGCTTCAGTCCTTTGCTGTCGTGGACGTTGGCGACGGAGACGCCGACGACCAGGGGCAGTCCGTTCGCGTCCGACAGGACGTGCATCTTGGAACCCGGCTTGCCCCGGTCCACGGGGCTCGGACCTGTGTGTTCGCCCCCTTTTTAGCGCGCACGTGGGCGGAGTCGAGCACGACGCGGGAGACGTCGATGAGGCCTGCGTCGTCGAGTTGGTGCAGGACTGCTTCGTGCAGTCGGCCCCAGACGCCGGCCCGCGACCAGATCAGGAACCGGCGGTGGGCCGTCGACTTCGATATGCCGAAGCACGGCGGCAGAGCTCGCCAGGCGCACCCGCTGACCAGCACGTAGATGATCGCCGCGAACAGCGTCTCATCAGGCGTGTTCGGCGTTCCACCGCCCTGCGGTCGCACCCGGTCCTCCGGAATCAACGGCCTGGCGAGCTCCCACAAGCCGTCCGGAACAATCCAACTCCACGTATCCCGCCCCATGAACGGACCAACGAGCGATCACCACGTAGGACACCGTCTAACTCGCGCTTGGAGCAGCGGCTGGCCGGCCTCTCCCCCCACGTTCACCACGGCGCAGGCACGTCAGGCACGGCTCTCCCCTCGCGATCTGGCGTACTTGGTCACGGTAGGGGAAATAGACGAACTGTCCCGTGGGGTGTACCGGCGGGCAGACTCACCGGAGGCTGCGCACGCGGATCTGCTGGCCGTGTGCGCCCGGGCCCCTCGCGCCGTCGTGTGCGGTGAGTCCGCCCTGGCCCTGCATGAGCTGATCGACGACACCCCCGCAGCAGTACACATCGCCGTGCCGCGCGGTACACGCCGCCCCACGATTTCCTACCCGCCGACCGTGGTGGCGCAGTACGCCTCGAAGACCTTCGCCCTCGGCGTCGAACGGTTCGAAGCAGCCCCGGGAGAGACCATCCCCGTATACAACGCAGCCCGCAGCGTCGTCGACGCGATGCGCCACCGCAGCCGCATCGGCGAGACCCTCGCCCTGTCCGCGCTCGGCCGCTACCTGCGCCGGAGCGAACGCGGCGGACTCAGCGAACTCCAGAACATCGCACGCGAGTTGGGCGCTCTCTCCGTCGTCCGCCCCGCCGTAGAGGCGGTGCTCGCCTGATGGCCAACCCCACCCGCGACACCACCGCCGGCCGCGTCTACAACGACCTGCGCAACCTGGCCCGCCGCAACAGCCGGTCCACGGACGAGATCATGGTCGAGTACGTCCTCGAACGGTTCCTCTACCTAACGTCGCAGCCGAAATTCTGCGCCTCGGGAGTCGCAGCCGTCGGCTCTTCGATGCCCGTGCGCTCGGGTACGTCGATGTGGAGCAGCTTGAGCAAGTCGGCGGTAACAACCCGGTAGGCGTGGCCCAGACGCAAGACCGTGCACGGATACCGGCCACGCTTGGCGAGGTGGTACCCCGTGGTGCGACTGAGGGACAGCGCGCGGTTCGCCGTCTCCAGGTCCACGGCCGCAGGCAGCGCGAGCATTTCCTCGCGCGTCAGCCCGCGGGACGCACCGTCGCGCTTGATGATCACAGAGGATTTGTACCCCCCGCGGGCAATCCGCCACCTGCCTCCAGACAAGCGGCAACGCCGCAGAATCACCCCATCCAATAACAAGAGTTTTGTTAATGTGGCTCCATGGCCACCACCCCCGATCCCGCTCCTGGCGAAGGCCCCGTCCGCCCGGTCTCCGTCTCCCTCCACGAAGGCACCATCGCCGCCCTCAAGGCACGCACGGGCAAGCGCGGCATGTCCGCCTACGTCGAAGCCCTCATCCAGCGCCAACTCGAACGGGACCAGCTGCGCGAACTCATTGAAGACGCGGAGACCGAGCACGGGCCGGTGGATCAGGCAGCGGTCGAGGCCAAGCGGGCGCTCCTGCGCGGCGACGCAGCCGACTCGGCGGACGCCGCATGAGCGGCACCCTCGTCCTGGACTGCGAAGGCCTGTCCAAACTCGTACGCCGCACACCCGAGCTCACTGAATGGCTCGCTGCGGCCGAGGCTGAGGACATCCGCGTCATCACCAGCTCCGTCACCCTCGTCGAAGCCCGCGACCCCAAGACCAACCAGGCCCGCTTCGACTACGCCGTCTCGCGCGTCAATATCGTCCCGCCCACCGAAGCCATCGCCCGCCACGCGAGCAAGCTGCTCGCCGCAGCCAGCCTGCACGGCCACAAGTACGCCCTGGACGCCATCGTCGCCGCCACCGCACTCGCCTCACCCGCCCCTGTGACCGTCCTGACGTCGGACCCCGAGGACCTCTTTATGCTGTGCGGCCCAGGCGTCCGCATCGTCAAGGTCTGACTCTGCGAGGCTGCGTCTCAACGGAACGCGGGTATCCCTGGTCGACGGCGAACGGGCCGGAGGCGCAGGTCTGTTCCGCCGTCGCCCGGGCCCGCCCACGCACCACACATCACCGTCCTCCTCTGTCCCTGCCCCGGCTCCCGTCCCCGGCTCCAGCACCGGCTACGAAGGTGAGCTCTCTCCCCCCGAGTTACCTTTTTCGTGGCTCCGCAATGGGGCCTCCGGCCTTCGGGTCCGGTATGACTTCCCCCCCCTTGTTGTTGATGATCCGGGGGGTGGTGTCACCGGGCCCGGAGGCATCGACGGACCGCTGATGAGGGGCTTGAGCACCGGCTTCACCCAGGCCGGAAGAGCTCTCCGTAACGTGGATGTGGCAGCTCGGTGCCGAGGCAGGCCGGACGAAAGCGTGAGCGGAGGGGCCTGCACGTGATCGACACCGGCGACATCGACGTCTTCCTCGGCCTGGACGTCGGCAAGGGCGAACACCACGCCACCGCCGTCACCCCGTCCGGGAAGAAAGTCTTCGACAAGCGGCTGCCCAACACCGAACCCAAGCTCCGCGAGCTGTTCGCGAAACTCCAGGCCAAGCACGGAACGGTACTGGTCGTGGTCGACCAGCCGGCTTCAATCGGTGCTCTGCCTCTGGCGGTTGCGAGGGACATGGGCTGCCCGTCGCCTGTCTACCGGGGCTGACGATGCGGCGGATCGCCGACCTCTATCCCGGCGAGGCCAAGACGGACGCGAAGGACGCGTTCATCATCGCCGACGCTGCCCGCGCGATGCCTCACACCCTGCGGGCGATCGACGGCGAGGATGAGACGATCGCGTCGATCCCGCGGCGAACAGCCCTCTCGGAGAGGAAACAAGCAGCTCAAGCGGGCTTTCTTCCTCTCCGGCTTCGCCGCCCTGGCCGACCCGGCATCGCGGGCCTACTACGACAAGAAGATCGCCCAGGGAAAGCACCACACCCAGGCTCTGCGATGCCTCGCACGACGCCGGGCCGACGTCCTCTTCGCCATGCTCCGCGACGGCACCTTCTACGAACCTCAGCCCGCCAGGTCAGGCTGAATCGCCGAGAATCCGCCTTGCTTCAGCCCACAACTGCTCGAACTCCGCCGCGGAGATCTCGGCTGCCTGGGGCTGGTCCTGCCAGCCGTCCAGTGGGCCCTCGGCGAGAACGCCGTACTGCCGTTCATAGCGGCCCATCGCCGCGAGATCGGCATGATCACGCAAGTGCAGGACCTCCGCCAAAGAAGCAGCCGTCACCGGCCGCGAGTCCTTCCCCCGGACCTCAACCTGGCGCGCCGCCCAGCCCTCTTCATCGGCCTCGTAATACAGCCACAGATCTTCGTCCTCGTAGTAGGCGCGGAACCAGGTCGTCATGCCGCCATCCTGACCCACGAACTTGACCAAACACATAGGGGCCCCCGCAGCCTCGACGAACTGCACGACCAGTGGCCGCAACGGCCACGACGGTACCCTGATGGATCAGTCCGCCAAACGCCTCGCCTCCCGGCCTTCGCCCGAGGAACGTGCCCTGGCGGACATCGCCGAGACCTGGGACGAGTGGCTGCAGGTCCCCTCCATAGCAGGCACCGGCCTGGAGGCCGTGGCCCTGGCGGACCGCTGTCACCAGTCGAGCCGGACGACGTCATAGCGGGCGGAGCGGCAGGCATCGCAGTGTGTGTACCAGGGGGCGCACGGTTCGTCGCAAGAGACGCAACTGCCATGCGTGGCCAGCGGCCGGGAAGCGGCCACCAATTGGTTGATTCGTTCGGCGGCCGCCTGCTCGCAGGCCGCCACCTCCTCCGCGCTCAGGCCGCCACATTCACGGCCGAAGGCCAGGACGGCAGTACCAACGTCTCGCATGGTCGCGGCGTACTCCTCGGCTTGGGGCAAGGCCATTCGTTCGATACGTGCGCGCGGGCGGATCAGGTGGTGCAGGGCCGCGCCATGCAGGACCGCCCGGCATACGGCCGGGTAGGCCGGGCGGTTCGCGTCGATGGGCATGGTGATCAGACGCCAGACGGTGTGGCCGTCGCGCGGCCAGCGAGCGTCGACGTCCAGAGGTGCCCCGACGGCCTGGCGTGCCACCTGTAGCTTGGCGAGTATCTCGGCCACGGGCATCGGCCGCAGCCATGAGCGCTCCTGGGCGGTCTTACGGGCGGCAGCGGTCCAGCCGGCCAGAGCGTGCGGAATCTCTCCGGGCTCCGGTCGTCCGAGATCGGTCCAGGTGGGGCGCAACCGAGCCGTAGTGACGCGCAGGCCACCCGACCGCGCTCCATTGGCTGCCTGCACGGCTTGGTCCAGAATCCGGGCACCGGCAGTGAGGCCGGGCAGTCGGCTGCGGTAGGCGCCCACGAGCCCCTCCCCCGCGTCATGGCCCCGCCGACCGGCTCGGCCGGCGATCTGGGCGGCCTCCCAGATGAACAACTCCCGGCGGGATGTGCCGTCGTACTTGCCCGTTTCCGCGAACGCCACGGTACGCAGCGGAAGGTTGACACCGTGACCGATCACGTCCGTGGTGACGATCACGTCGACCTCGCCCTCGGACAGGCGCCGGATCTGCTCGCGGCGGGCCGCAGGCGGCATCGCGCCGTAGAGAACCGTCGCCGACCGGCCCACCTCGAGCAGTTCGCGGTGCAGAGCGAGAACGGCCTTGCGGGAGAAGGCCACCACCGCGCTTGCCGACGGGAGGGTCGCAGCCTGGAACTCCTGCACCCGGCTCAGTGTGCCGTGCCGGGTGTGGCGGATCACCGTGATGTCCGTGCCGGGGGCAAAGAGCTTGCGCAGCAGGTCTTCGGCTTCCGGTGAGGCGCAGACGTGCACGTCTGTGTGGGCCCCGCTCAGCAACAGCCGGGTCCAGGCGTGGCTGCGGTCTTCGTCGGCCAGCCAGTGCGCTTCGTCGACGACCAGGAAATCGCCGGCGGTGGGCGCCGCCTCGGCCGTGCAGCACAGCACCGGTGCGCCCGGGTTGAGGCGTTCCTCACCCGTGTGCAGACCAACCCGCTCCGCACCGAGCCGGGTGCGCAGACGTTCGTAGACCTCGAAGGCAAGCATGCGCAGCGGCGCCGCGTAGACGCCTGTCCGCCCAGCCTCGGCGCAGGCGGCCAGCAAGGCGATGGCATCGTGTGTCTTGCCGGAGTTGGTGGGGCCCAGGTGGAAGGTAACCCTGGGGTCGACTGTCCGTTCCGGGACATGGGCGCGGGCACGCGCGGCGGCTGCGTGTTCGCGCCGCTCTCGCAGCCGCTTCGCGGCCTGTTCTGCCTCCCGGGCCGCCTGCCGCTCGTCCTTCTGGCGCTGCGCGGCCTGCTGTTCACGCACCGCCGCGATCCGCGCTGGGGCAGGCACTGTGGCCAGCTCATCAGCCACGCTCTGCTCGAGCAGATCCACGGGTACGCCCCAGTCGCGGTACTCGTCCGGGATCTGCTCCACAGCGCAACCGAGTCGCGCCGCCGCGTCGGCTGGGGCCACCAGCTCGGGCGCCGGGCGGCTGCGCCGGGCCCTGCGCAGGGCGGCCGTAAACTCCCCAGCAGCCCCTTCCTGCTCCTCGATGGTGACAGGATTCGCGTGCGAACCCAGCACTTCCGCCAGTCTCTCCTCCGCGGCACGCCTTGCGAGATGGACGGCTTCTGTCTGGCTGAGCTGCCCACGGTCGGCGGTCGGCTGCGCGGAACGCAACCAGTACGACCACGCGGCAGCTTTCGTCCAGGGGTCACGCAGCATCAGCAACGCCTGGGCGCGGAGCCGCGAGCGGTGGCCCTCGGCCCGGCGGTCGGCGCCGGAGGCCAGTTCGGCCAGGTAAGGGCCGGGCAACCGCGCACCGAGCAGCTCGGGACGGCGCCCGGGCAACTGGCGGGCGTCAGCGGCCGAGTACTGCCAGACCTCGGCGTGATAGCGGTTGGTGTACGACCGGACCGGGCGGATAGCCCCGGCGCGCGCCAACTGATCGAAGCGGTGCCTGCTGATCCCCGCGAGCCCGGCAGCCTCTGTCGCGTGCACCAGGCGGGTGAGCTCGGCGAGTTCACCGGGATCCGCGCGCCATCGGGCCACCTCGTCTGCTCTGACGCACAGCTCGTCCCCACTCCAGCACGTACGGATCACGCCGTGTTCGATCCCCAGAGTGAACTCGTCTCTCCGCAGGCCGAGTTCCCTGCGTGCCGCTTCGAGCGTGACGTGTTTTGTTGTCGTGCCGGCCATGATGTCCCTCCCCCATGTGCACCGTGCTTCACACTGTGACACCCGGGACTGACAATCGGTGACCTCGGCGTCACTGGCGGTGAGCTGGACCCTGTGAACAGCCCGGCGATCCAGGAGCCGTCCAGTGCAGCCTGGGTCGCGATTCTCGGTAGAGCAGGACGGACTGCAGGCAATCGACATGGCATGACCCGGAACTGAGACTCCGGCAGGCGCGGGAGGCGCAGACGATGTTCGGCTGCGACCAACGCGAAGCCACGCTCTCGGCCTCGCACTGTATTTGGGCTCGGCGGGCTTTCCGTCTGCGTCGGAGCGGTACACGGGCGCTTTCCCGCCCCTTGCGCGGGTCAGAGTCGCTGGACGGGGAGCCTCGGGCAATAGCCCTCCTCGGCCAGCCAGGCGCGGGCCCGACCACGCTGTCGCTCATCGCAGAACGTGTGGTAGCGGCGCCAGGAGCGCTCGTCACGGGCGAGGGCGTCCTTGAAGCGCCGGAAGGCGCCCCGCCCGCCCATCGCGATCTGCAGCCGGTCGGCAAGGGCGGCGTCGCCGAGCCCGTCGATGAACAGCTCCATGTCCCGGTAACCGGCCCGCGAGCCCAGAGCCGGAAAAGCAGGTAAGCGGTGGCGGCCACGCTGATGAGGGCCTGCTCGGCCCGGCGGCGTCGTTCGAGGAGCCAGTGCGGAAAGTAACTGCCCTGGCGCAGCTTGGGGATGGCCAGTTCAACGGTGCCCGCGCGGGTGTCCCACTCGCGTGGGCGGTAGCCGTTGCGATGCTTGACGCGTTCGTCGCTGACCTGCCCGTATTCGGCGTACGCGGCATGGTGCTGGTTCGCCACGGCCCTGAACGCCAATGCCTGCCCCTGACACCCGCGACAGTGGTCGCGCGGCACTTCCACCACGCTGCCCGCATCGTCGTGACGCGGACCAGGGATTACCGGTTCTTCCCTTCGTCTTGCTCCTCTTCCTCCTCCTCTCCGTCTTCTTCGTCTTCGTCCTCCTCGTATTCCCCTTCCTCGTCCTCTTCCTCGTGGTATTCGTCCTCTGTGTCTTCCTCGTCGGTGTCGTCCTCGACGTCTTCCTCTTCGTCGGCGGCCTCTTCCTCCTCGATGGCTTCTTCGTGGGTGCGGACCACTTCACCATCGCGGATTTCACCGCGCCAGCCTTCCGGTTCCTTGTTGGTCAGAGTGACGTAGCGTTGGAAGTGCTTGAAATCCAGCCGCAGGCGCCGCCCCTGAGCGCGCCAGATGTTGCCGGTCTTCTCGAAGAAGCCGGAAGGGTAGTACTCGACGACCAGGACGATGCGCGTCAGGGTGGGAGTCAGTTCGTGGAAGCTGACGCAGCCGCGCGTGGTGCCCTTGGCGCCCTCCGAGGTCCACACGATGCGTTCATCCGGGATCTGTTCCTGGGTCGTGGCCTTCCATCCGCGAGTGGAGGGCCCGACCTTCACCTTCCAGTCGCTGTCGGCGTCCTTGCCCTTGGAGGCGCTGCGGACGCCCTTGGTGAAGCTGCTGAACTTCTCGTACTGGGTCCAGTGGTCGTAGGCGTCGCGTATCGGTATGCCTACGTCCAGCACTTCGGTGATGTTCATGACCTTGGTAGTGCCGGACCCACGGCCCTTGCCACCTCCCCCGCCGCCGAACTTCTCTTTGATCTTGCCGAACACTTTGTCCTTGACGCTCTTCGCCTTCTCGCCGATCAGAGCCTTGAACGGTGAATCACCTTGGAGCATCCGCAGACCTGCTTTGGGGAGCACGCCGCCGTTCTCCGCCACGCCCGTGAGTCCGCTGGTGACGTCACCCAGTTTGTCGCCGGCCTTGTCGGCCAGGTTCTCCACCTGGGCGCCCACGAAGCTCTTGAACGCGCCGCGCAGCTGGTCAAGTCCCGAGCCCTGCTCGCTTCCGGTGTCGCGTGCCGTGTCGGCCATGGGTCTACCTCCGCCGCCGTGGGGTTGCCTTCTTTGCCGTCGTCTTCTTTGCTGCGGTCTTCTTCGCCGCGGTCTTCTTCGGCGGAGCCGTGGACTTCCTCGCCGCTGATGTCTTCTTCGCAGGCGCCGTCTTCTTCGCGGGAGCCGACTTCTTGGCAGGTGCCTCGCGAGCAGCGGCCTTCTCGGGACGACGCTCACGACCGCGACCGCGCCGGGCACCACTCCCATCGTGGTCCTTGTCCGGCTTCCGGACTGCGCGGCGGCGCCGGGACGCGGGCTTTTGCGGCTCCTCCTCTTCTTCCGGCTCCTGCTCCTCCTCGGGCTCTTCCTCTTCCTCCTCCAACTCCTCCTCAGGTTCTTCTTCCTCGTCCTCTTCGTACTCGTCCTCGGCTTCCTCCCCCTCTTCCTCCGGCTCCTCTTCTTCTTCGTACTCGTCCTCCGGCTCTTCGTCTTCGTCCTGCGGCTCCTCCTTGCCCTTGCTGCCTATGCGCTCGGTGCGCTGGTGCAAGGAGTCGGCCAGATCGGCGAGCTTGCGGTCGGCGACCGCGCTCAGCGCTTTGCGCCCTGCATCCAGGGCCTCGCCGCGGAGCTGCTCGTTGAGGTCGGCGAACTGGGGAAGCTCGCGCAACCTCTTGACCCCCTCCGTCAGCAGCTGTTGTGGTTCCAGCCCAAACCGACGGCCGGCGAGGTAGGTCGCCGCCCCGAACGCGACCCGTCCCTTCTTCGTCCGGCCCAGGACATAGCCGCCGAGAACCGCGGCGGCAAGAGCGATCTTGGGTACATCAGCCATCAGATTTCCCTTCAAAGGGCTGCCGAGCAGACGCTCCGGCTGGCGCGTGACGCCCGCACAAGGGCCCCGCACCTCGCAGGCGGAGGATCCGAATGGAGCAGCAGCCGGTGGCCGCGCTCATCACTCCGCTTCTTCTCAGTCTGGGCGGTGACTCCAGCAACCGCATGCGGAGAGCAGAACTTCACGGGATAGCCGCTGGCTCGCCTCACTGAGCCGGTGGTGGCTACATATGCCGGACCCTGGTCTCCGCGCTCGGCTCCCTGCTCGCCCTGATCCTGGGCGTCTCCCGGACCCACTCTGGCGATGGCCCGTGACCGGCATCTGCCGCACAGGAGGGCAGGATCACGAACTGGGCTACCTGCGCACGCAGTTGATCCGCCGGGGGTATCTCCGGCGCCGTGTCGTCGGCTTCCGGGGTGGCTTCGGGCGCGCGGCTGGGCCGGCCGGATGGGCGGCAAAGGGCGGGCGGGTGGTCAGGTGCTGAGCAGGCGGCCGAAGAAGGACCGGTATTGGCGCAGGGCCAGGCGCAGGTCCTCGGTGGCGACCTCTTCGCCGCGGTGCCGTTGGCCTTCCAGCCCCTGCTTGTGGTCGGCGAATGCGGTGGCGAGCAGCTGCATCACCTTGGCGACGAGCGCGTCTGCCGCAAGCACCGACTGCCGCGGTTCATCGACGAATCCCTGCTGGATCTCCTGCGACCTGGTACGGAGGCCCTCTGTCTCCTGGGGACCGAGAAGCGGGGCGGTATCGGGCTCCCGCGCGGACGCGTCGTGTCCGCCGACTGTGGCGTTCGGCTCCCCTCCGGCCTCGTCCGTGATTCTGGTCCTAGGGCCTGTCCGGCGGATCATGCCGGAGACGCGGGGTCCGGCACGCCGATCTGCGGCGTTGTCGTCGGTTGCCGACTCCCCCAAGTTCTCGGCTTCGCTCGAACAGGGGGGACCCCCATCGCGTCGACGCCCTCCTCCGCCTTGCAGCTCGACGCACCACACCCCGCTCACCTGCGCCGACAAGGCACCGCCGCTTCCCTCCGACCTGATCCGCCGGACAGGCCCTAGGCGCAGCCCGGTCGGCTGCGGGGACTGCCGTCAGGTCATCGTCCAGGGGCTGTTGCGGTGCATCTGTCCGAGGCCGGGCGATGTCCTCGGTGCAGACCCTCTTGGCCGGGCTCGGCATACTCGTCTCGCCCGAATGATCCTTCCCTCTGCATATCCCTCACCTCCATGGGGTGGTGGCACGCTCCCGGCTGCTGGGCACTTATCGGCGTTCCTTGTCCGACGAAGCGGTGTCGCCGTCGTGCAGCAGTTCCTCGAACAACGCCCGGTAGTGAACCATCGCGCTCCGCAGTTCTTCCGTCGAGGTGTCCCTGCCTCCGGCGCGCCCGTTGATCTCATGGGCGATGCGGTAGTGCTCCAGCGTTCGGGAGTGTTCGACCGACAGGTCCCGCTTCTGTTGCTCGTAATTCTCGGTCGGGTAGCCACACTCGCTCATGAGCGTGGTCACGAGCCGGTCCGCCTCGCCCACGGCCTGGTCGGGACTGTCGACGAAGTGTTCCTGCACGCTGGTCCAGTCCCGGCCCTCGCCCTCAGATCGCGGTCGGCCGCGCCACGGCTGTGCTTCGCCTCGACCGTGCGCTCGTATTCCGGCCCGAAACGCTCCCGCAGCTGCCGACGCCGGATCGTGGTCCGCAGGACCAGCGAGACCACGGCCAGGACGACCACAGCAGCCACGATGATGACGATTGTCCACATCGCATCCTCCACTCATTGACACCCCACACCGGCAGCCAGATGTGGGGCGAACAAGGGCCATCGCCGCGGATGCCGTCCCCCGGGTGTGCCACAATCCAGGATTTCATAAATCGCCATAATCGCCCTAGTAGGGAAATAATGTACTGAAAGCCGCCTCTCGCAAGATCTTCGGCGCTCACCGCTCATACGGCCCCGACCAGCGGCAGCCCTGCGGGCGCACGCACAGGGCTCCGACCTCGTCACGGCGGGCGGTGGGGTTTCGCCGCCGGATGCCTCTTTTCCCGCCGTGGGTACGCTGAGAGTGGGTGCTCTTCATGGAATGGCTGAGAAGGCTTCCTGGGATCGCACAGCTGATGCGTACGCACGTGTGGCGGGCGTTCGAGCGGCTGGCCAAGGTCCACTGGGCCCGGCTCGCCGCCGCCATCACCTTCACCAGTTTCGTCGCGCTCTTCCCGCTGATCACCGTGGGCGCGGCGATCGGCGCCAGCCTGCTGAGCAAGGACCAGCTCAGCAGGCTCCAGGACAAGATTACCGGCCAGGCGCCGGGCCTTTCCGGCCTGTTGAACCTGAACAGCCTCGTCGCGCACGCCGGATCCGTCGGACTCATTGCGGGCGCGCTGCTGCTCGTGATCGGCATCAACTGGGTCGGCGCCCTGCGCGGGTGCCTGCGCGCGGTCTGGGAGAAGGAGCAGGACCCGGGAAATCCGATCCTGCTCAAGCTGAAGGACACCGGTGTGCTGGTCGGTCTCGGCGTGGTCGGGGTGGTCGGGATGGGCAGTTCGGTGTTCGCGAACAGTGCGGTCGGCTGGGCCGCCGACAAGGTCGGGATCGAGGGCGGGGCGGGACGGACGCTGCTGTTCTTCGCCGGCCTGGCCATCGCCCTGCTCGTCGACTTCCTGCTGCTGGTCTACCTGCTCACCCGGCTGCCGCAGGTGCATCCCGGCCGACGTGCGGTCGTGATCGCCGGCCTGATCGGCGCGGTCGGCTTCGAACTGCTGAAGCTGCTACTGACCAGCTATCTGCAGGGCGTCGCCGGGAAGAGCATGTACGGCGCCTTCGCCGTGCCGGTCGCCGTCGTGCTGTGGATCAACTTGATGGCCAGGCTGCTGCTGTACTGCGCTGCTTGGACGGCGACGGCGGTGCCGTCCGGCGGAACAGGCGTGGGTGAGGGCCCGGATTCCGGGGTCAGCCACGCGGTCGGCGATGCACCACAGGGGGCGGCGGCCGACGGTGGTGCACCAGCAGCACCGCGCCGCACGGCGCCTCCGTCGCGCGGCCCGTGATGCCGAGCGCGGTAGGGGTGGCGTGCGGACAGCGCGGCCGTCGCTGAGGGCGCGATGGTCCCAGCAGCGTCTGCCGCAGCTGCTGCGCGGACTCGGAACAGGTACTGCCGGGCCGGCGCCGAGAATTCCGATGCAGCACTCCAGCGCCTGGGCCCCTGAGCCGTTCGGGTCCGTTCCCGGCATTTCGCCACGTCGGCTCCGTTCTCTCGCGGTTTGCTGTCGTGGTGCGGGGGAAATCCGACGCCGATGTTCCCAGCCCGCTTGTGTGCGCGGTCGCACCGTCGAGGAAATCGCCGAGGACAAGCGAGAACGAGGCCCAGCATGCATCGCGACAAGCTCGGGATCTACCTGAATGACCACTTGGCCGGTGCCACCTTCGGCATCGGGCTCGCACAGCGCATCGCTCACCAGCACCGCCACTCGGCGCGCAGCGCCGACCTGCAGCGCATCTCCGACGAGATCGCCCAGGACCGGCAGATCCTGCTCGAAATCATGGACGCGCTCGGCGTCCCCGCACGCCGCTACAAGGTCTACGGGGGCTGGGCGGCCGAGAGGTTGGGGCGCCTGAAGCCAAACGGCGTCCTGTACCGGCGCTCCGGGCTGAGCACGTTGATCGAGCTTGAGACCCTGCGGCTGGGAGTCGAGGGGAAGACCCTGATCTGGCGCACGCTGCTCGTCGTGGCCGCGGGGGAGCCCCGTCTGGATGAATCTCAGCTGCAAGATCTGCTGGACCGGGCGCGGGGCCAGATCGACACGCTGGAGGCGCTGCGCCTCACGGCAGCGGCGGCGGTCCTCTCCCCCCGGACTGCGCACCGTGACTTCTGACAGCCCGTGAGACTGCGGTGACGTCGTCGAACGTGTAGCCGAGGCATGCCGACGAAGCCTTCCGATGCCGCAGGCCGTTCCTCTCTGTTCGGACGGCTGCGCCAGGTGATCCGGCATTCGCCGGTCGGGGGGCGGATGGAGACGGGGCCGGGAGCTGGAGCTGGGGTCGCGTTCCCTGGGCTTCGCGGCGCTCGGGTTCCTCACGCTGGTGCCACTGCTGATCGTTGTCTCCGCGGCTGATCCGACGCACGGGCGGGGGTTCGCGCAGTGGCTGGGGGACGGGATCAGCGTGTCGACGACTTCCCGGGAGCAAATCAGGCAGCTGTTCACCCGGCCCGGCCAGGCAGCACGGACCACAACCGCGTTCGGCGTTGCCACCCTTGCTGTCTTCGGTCTGTCGTTGGGATCGGCGGTGCAGACCGGTTACGAGAGGGTCTGGGGGCTCTCCCCGGCGCGCGTCGTGTGTGGCGAGGAGGGCGTCATGGATACGGCGGGCAGTGCCGGTCTTCCGCCAGGTCGACCGGACGCCGATCTCCTTCAGGGCCACGGCCGGATGCTCGGTGTCGCGTCGTCGGCGGCCGCGACACCGACCACGACCAGGCCCGGCCGGCGTCCAGCCCGTGATGCCGAGCTGTTGACTGAACCAACTTCGGCATTTGTGCAGCTCAGAGGCACCTTCTGCTGGCTTCCGTCCATGGGTCAACTCATGGACTCAGAGCGAGACTTGGAACGCTTGGTCCTGCCCGATGCAGGGTGCCTACTGGAGACGCGCGATCCCTGGGAGCCATACCAGCTACTCGATCAGCAGGGGCGGTCTGGAGCCCGCTGCCCTGTATCTCTGGGACCTGCTGGCCGCGGACGCCCCCGCGGGGCATCGACGGCGGCCTGGGCGGCGGCGACCGCGGGGTGCTTGGCCTGCACAGGAGGAAGCCGTCGTCGGCCGCAGTGTCCGCCAGGTCCAGGGTCGTGCCGCCCACGGCCACCAGAGGCCACCGCCGATACCAGGCACCGGCCGTCCCGGGCACGACCACCGGACGGCACACCCGCGCGAACAGCGTCTTCGACAGCTCCTGGCCCGGACGCCGGTCGGCGCTCGTGCCCGGTCAGTCCGACAGAAGTGCCGACAGCTGTGGGGAGTAGGTCGCGTGCAGAACCAGTGCGGCGCTGCCCACGACGGCGGCGTCCACGCCGAGTGGGGAGGCCGCGACCTCTACCACGCGGATGTGACGGGCCAGCGGTCTGGCGGCCAGCGCCGAGGCGACGACGTCCACGTATCGCGACTCCACGTGCTGAATGCCGTGACCGCCCAGGATGATGAGGTCCACGTCGATGAAGTTGGCGATGCTGACCGCGACCGAGGCGACATGTGCTGCGGCCTCGTCGATGACCGCCGTCGCGACGGGGTCACCGGCTCCCGCCGCGAGCTGGATCGCGGCATGGTCGACGGAGGCCGGATCCATGTCGAATGATTGCGACAGCACACTGTTGTCGCCTTGCCGGGCGGCGAGTCGTCGGTGCACCTCGGCGACGATCGCGGACGGGTTGACCAGCCTCTCCAGGCAGCCCCGATTGCCGCAGTAGCACTCCGGCCCGTCCGGCAGCACGGAGGAGTGGCCGAACTCGCCCGCGTTGAACGAACCGCCTCTGTACACCTGGTGGTTGAGGATCAGACCCCCTCCGATGCCGGTGCCGAAGAACACGTAGGCGAAGTTCGCGACCCCTTTGCCGACGCCGGACCAGCGCTCGCCGATGGCGGCGGCGGTGGCGTCGTTGTCCAGCGTCACCGGCAGGTGGGTGACCTCGCTCAGCATGCTTTGCAGGGGCACTCGCGTCCAGTGGGCGAGTTGAGGCGGTGCGACGATCACGCCGAGCTTCTGGTCGATCGGTCCCGGCGTGGCAAGTCCCAGCCCCAGCACCTTGTTGCGTGACACCTTCGCTTCGTCGAGCACATCGGCAACCAGCTCGGCCATGGCCGACACGACGTGCGACGGGTCGGTGCCGGGAGGTGTGGGACGCCGTTTGACGACGAGCGGCCGCCCCAGCAGGTCGACCACGGAGCAGGTGAGTTCGACCGGGTCGAACACGAGCCCGACGGCGCTGCCCGCATCCGCGTTGATCCGCAGGGTGGTGCGGGGTTTGCCGCCACTGGCGACCCGGCTGGCTCCGTCCTCCCGCACGATCCCCTCGTCCAGCAGTCGGCGCACGATGCCGGAGACCGTCTGCGGGGTGAGCCCGGTCTGCTGGGCGATCTCAACACGGCTGACTCCGTCGGCGAGCTGGATCTGGTCGAGAACCACTGCCCGGTTGTATCGCCCGACCTTGGGAAGGTTTGTTCCTGCTTGCCGCACGCGCGAGATCCTCTCTGTTCCAGCTCAACGACGATGCTGCCGCGGGGCGTTGACTTAGTAAAACAAATGGATTTAAAGTCCGGTCCCGCAGACGTAACACGCAGGGCATGGAGGCACAAGGCAGTGCCATCGGAGGCAAGTTGATGTCCACGAAATGTCGCATTCCGCAACGCTCGACCCCGTGTGATCGTCGCGGCCTTCGCGGTGTGGGGCTCCGCTCATGATCCGCCCCCCGATCCTGCTGGAGATGCGGTCGATCACCAAGACGTTCCCGGGCGTGAGGGCACTCGCGGACGTCAACCTGATGGTGAAGGAGGGGGAGATCCACGCGATCTGCGGCGAGAACGGCGCCGGCAAGTCCACCCTCATGAAAGTGCTGAGCGGCGTGCACCCGCACGGGAGTTACACGGGCGACATCGTCTACCGGGGTAACGAGGTCCGCTTCCACGACATCCGGGCCAGTGAGCAGGCCGGCATCGTCATCATCCACCAGGAACTGGCGCTGGTCCCAGGCATGTCGATCACCGAGAACATCTTTCTCGGCAACGAGCCACGCAGGCGCGGCGCAATCGACTGGAAGACCGCGCAGCGCCGGGCGCTGGAGCTGATGGAACGAGTCGGGCTCCAGGAGGACCCGGACACGTTGATCAAGGACATCGGCGTCGGCAAGCAACAACTCGTCGAGATAGCCAAGGCATTCGCCAAGGACGTGAAGCTGCTCATCCTCGACGAGCCGACCGCGGCCCTGAACGAGACCGACTCGCAGCATCTGCTGGACCTGCTGCGCGGCTTCCGGGAGCGGGGGATCACCTCGATCATGATCTCCCACAAGCTCAACGAGATCGAGGCCGTCGCCGACACCATCACGATCCTGCGGGACGGCCGGACGATCGAGAGCCTCGACGTCAAGGGCGACGGTGTCAACGAGGACCGCATCGTCCGCGGCATGGTCGGCCGCGAGCTCAGCAGCCGGTTCCCCGATCACAAGCCCGACATCGGCAAGGTGTTCTTCGAGGTCCGCGACTGGACGGTGAGGCACCCGAGTTCGGAGGAACGGCTCGTGTGCAAGGGCTCCCACTTCACTGTCCGGCGCGGTGAGATCGTCGGCTTCGCCGGACTCATGGGCGCCGGGCGCACCGAACTCGCGATGAGCCTGTTCGGCCGCTCCTACGGCCACTACCTCTCCGGCCAGGTCTTCAAGGACGGCAGGGAGATCCACCTGAAGTCGGTGGCGGACGCCATTCAGCACGGTCTCGCCTACGTCAGCGAGGATCGCAAGTCGATCGGCCTCAATCTGCTGGACGACATCAAGACCTCGATGGTCGCCGCCAAGCTGTCGAAGATCGCTCGGCGCCGGGTCATCGATCCGGTGCGTGAGCACCGGATCGCCGAGGAATACCGCCAGAACCTCAGGATCAAGACCCCTGGCGTCGACGAAGGCGTCGTGAAGCTTTCCGGCGGCAATCAGCAGAAGGTGGTCCTCGCGAAGTGGATGTTCACCGATCCTGACCTGCTGATCCTCGACGAGCCGACACGCGGTATCGATGTGGGCGCCAAGTACGAGATCTACGGGATCATCCAGCGGCTGGTCGGCCAGGGCAAGGGCGTCATCGTCATCTCCTCGGAGCTGCCCGAGCTCATCGGACTGTGCGACCGCATCTACACCGTGTTCGAAGGCGCCATCACCGGTGAGGTGACGCGCCCCGACGCGAACCCGGAACTCCTTATGAAGAAGATGACCTCCCTCACGAAGACAGCGACCCCATGAGCCGCATCACAGAGCTGCAGAAGAACCTCTTCGGAGGTACGACCTCCAACGCCCGCCAGTTCGGCATGATTTCCACGCTCGTGGCGATCGTCCTGCTGTTCCAGATCTGGACCGGAGGTCTGACACTGACCTCCGGCAACCTCATCGCCGTGGTCAGCCAGTACTCCTACATCCTGATCCTCTCCATCGGCATGCTGATGGTGATCGTCGCCGGCCACATCGATCTCTCGGTGGGCTCGGTCGCGGCGTTCACCGGCATCGTGGTCGCCAAGGCGATGCAGGAGTACTCGATCCCGTGGCCCCTGGGCATCGTGCTCGGCCTGCTCGTCGGCGCGGCGATCGGCGCCTGGCAGGGCTTCTGGGTCGCCTACGTAGGGGTGCCGGCCTTCATCGTCACCCTGGCGGGGATGCTGTTGTTCCGCGGCGGCAACCAGTACATAGGCAACGCCGACACCGTGCCGGTCCCCACCGGCTTCCGTGACATCGGCGCCGGCTTCCTGCCGGAGGTGGGGCCGGACACCGGATACAACAACCTGACCCTGTTGCTCGGCCTCGCCGCCTGCCTGGGTGTGGTGTGGCGGGAGTGGAAGGCACGGCAGACCCGGCGCGAGATGAACGCCGACGCCGCGCCGTTGTGGGTGACGGGGATACGGCTGGCCGTGATGCTGACCGTCATCGTCTTCGCGACGCTGCGCTTCGCCGGCGGCCGCATCGGTACCAGCCTGCCCATCTCCGGCATCATCCTGATCGTCCTGGTCCTCGCGTACTCGTATTACACGCGCAACACCATCGGCGGTCGGCACATCTACGCCGTCGGGGGCAACGCCCGCGCGGCCGAGCTGTCCGGGGTGAAGCTCAGGCAGGTGAACTTCCTCGTCATGATGAACATGTCCGTCCTCGCCGCACTGGCCGGCATGATCTTCGTCGCGCGCTCCGCCGCTTCCGGCCCGCAGGACGGTCTGAGCTGGGAGCTCGACGCCATCGCGGCCGTCTTCATCGGCGGCGCGGCGGTCTCCGGCGGCCTCGGAACCATCAGCGGCTCCATCGTCGGTGGTCTCGTCATGGCCCTGCTCAACAACGGTTTGCAGCTGGAGGGCGTCGGCTCCGACATGGTCCAGATGATCAAGGGCCTGGTCCTCCTTCTCGCCGTCGCGTTCGACGTCTACAGCAAGAAGCAGGGGCGCTTCTCGATCATCGGAACGCTGATGCGCCCGTTCCAACGAGACGAGGCGGCCACGCCGGTCGATCCGCCGAAGCCGGCCTCCGATCCCGACAAGGCTCAGGTCGCAGGCTGAACGGAGGTCTGCACCCATGGCGCCGCATTCCACGGCGTCCAACTCACCCCGCACCACCGTAAGAAGGGCTCATCCCACCATGCGCACAAGCATCATCAGAGGCATCGCCGCGGTCGGCGCCGTCGCCCTGCTCACCCTGGGCACGGCGTGCTCCAACGAACGCGAGGGCTCCGACTCGGGCAGCAGCGACGCCAAGGGTTTCGCGAAGGACTCTCTCGTGGGGGTCGCGCTGCCCGCGAAGACCTCGGAGAACTGGGTGCTCGCCGGTGATCTGTTCACCGACGGCCTCAAGGAGGCGGGCTTCAAGGCCGACGTGCAGTACGCCGGCGCCTCGACCACCGTCGCGGACCAGCAGGCGCAGATCTCCTCCATGGTCACCAAGGGCGCGAAGGTGATCGTCATCGGCGCGACCGACGCCTCGCAGCTCTCCACCCAGGTGGCGCAGGCAAAGCAGGCGGGCGCGACCGTCATCGCCTACGACCGGCTCATCACCAACACGCCCGATGTCGACTACTACATCGCGTTCGACAACTTCAAGGTCGGCCAGTTGCAGGGGCAGGCCCTCCTCAACGGCATGAAGGCGAAGAAGCCGAAGGGCCCCTGGACGATCGAGTTGTTCTCCGGCTCGCCGGACGACAACAACTCCAAGGTCTTCTTCGACGGTGCGATGGAGGTGCTCAAGCCTCTCATCGACAAGGGTGACATCGTTGTCGGATCGGGTCAGAAGAACATCAAGCAGACCGCGATCCAGGGCTGGAAGGCGGAGATCGCCCAGCAACGGATGGACGGGCTGCTGACCTCGACGTACAACGGCGGCACGAAACTCGACGGAGTCCTGTCTCCGAACGACACCCTCGCCCGCGCGGTCATCACCTCGGTGAAGAGCGCCGGCAAGCCGGTCCCGGTCGTCACCGGCCAGGACTCCGAGGTCGAGTCGGTGAAGTCCATCATGGCCGGCGAGCAGTACTCGACCATCAACAAGGACACCCGCAAGCTCGTCGCCGAGACCGTCAACATGGTCAAGTCCCTGCAGAAGGGCGACAAGCCGAAGATCAACGACGCCAAGTCGTACAACAACGGCACCAAGGTCGTCCCGGCGTACCTCCTCCCGCCGGTCATCGTGACCAAGGAGAACGCGGTCGAGGCCTACGCCAACGACCCGAAGTTGGCGCCGCTCACCAAGTAGGTCCCAAGCGCTGCTGTCCCGGCCCAGGACTTCACCGGGTGCGGGACAGCAGCGGTCGCCCACTGCTGCGGGCATCGGCAACCACCGTGCGGCAGGCCAGGACGCCGACGACCGGGAAGCCCAGCGAATTCGGGGAGTTCACGGGGTCCGGCACATGGCCCTACCGTCCCGTCCGCTGCCCGAGTTCGTCGAGGATCGCGGGGATCGTGTCCGGGTCCACTGCCGTCACCACCACCACGACCTCGCCCTCGGGGGAAGGCCACTCGGCGGCGATCCGTACGGCCGGGTGGTCCGCGAGGCGGGACAGCAGCGCTGGAAGGTCGCTGTCGGCGGGGACCGGCAGCAGGTGCATCGCCGCGGTGGTCACGAAGGGCGCGGGGCGCGGCAGTTCACCGTCCACGAGGGTCTCGACGAGCGAGCGGTACGGCTGTGCCGCGCCGTTGGTGGCGAGCGGCACGAGATGGGAGTTGATCAGGTCGCCGCCGAGCCGTGCGCCGATCTCCAGGACGACGGGGCCCTCGGACGAGTAGCGCAGATCCACGTGGAAGCCGCCGGTCTCGATGCCCACGGCGCGCACCGCGCACTCGGCCGCCTCGTGCACCCGGGCGAGCTGCTCCGGGGTGAGCGCGGAGGGGACGATCGTGGTGGTCGTACGGAGTTCCCCGGGCGCCAGGTACTTGTCGGACACGGCGAGGATCACCACTTCGTCCCGGTGCACGAGCCCGGAGACCGAGTGCTCGCTGCCGTCGACGAGTTCCTCGACCAGGAAGGCGTCGGATTCCTCGTAGTTGAGGGACGTCAGCTTCATCAGCTCGTCCGGCTCCGTGTGCGCGTCGATCACGGCGGAACCGCGGCCCCCCGAGGAGTGGGCGAGCTTGAAGATCAGGGGAAGGCCCAGCTCCCCCACCGCGGCCTTCAGCTCGTCGGCCGTGGTCCCGCTGCGCCAGCGGGGGTTGAGACCGTGCGGTTCGAGCGCCCGGCGCTGCGCGGCCTTGTCGAGGCACACGGCGGCCGCGGCGACCGAGGGCCCGCGCAGGCCGAGCGCCTCGGCCACCTTGGCGGCGCCGTCCACGTACCGGTCGCCCCAGCACAGCACCGCCGCGGGCTCGTGCCCGCCGTCCCGTGCCTGCCGAAGGGCCCGGGCCGCCACGTCCTCCACGGGCTCCGCCCGGGTGAAGGCGGCGATCCGGTCGTCGGGCAGCCCGGTGTGGCCGAGGCCGGTGTCGGAGTGGACGTACACGGCGTGGCCCAGCTCCGCCGCGGCGTCGATCTCGGGCCGCCATTCCAGGGGGGAGCGACGCAGGCCGAGATGGAGGACAGAACGGTCGGGGGACATAGGGGGACCTTCCTGGGGTCGGTGCACGGGCGGGAGTGGAGTCGGTGCGGGGGCGCGGGTCACAGCACGGCCGCGGCGGGCACGTAGCGCTGCTGGTACCAGGTGTTACCGAAGTCCGAGACGACGAGGGCGGGTCCGGTCCGGTCCGCTCCGACCGGTTCGCATACGCCTGGTAGACGCCCTGCAAAACCCGGCCGATAGCGATGGCCGCGCAGCTCCTGGATGCCGTACACATCGCCGTCCGTGCGCATCAGCCGGAAGTCGTGGAGTCCCGGCCGGTGGGCGCCGGCCAGGGTCAGGCCGACGGGGACCCGGATGGCGTGCCGGACTCCGTTCGCGACATGGCCCTGGTGATGGTGCGACGTCCACTCGGTCATGTCGGGCATGGTGGAAGCGTAGAACCAGTCGCGGTCCTCGAAGCTCGGGTGGTCGCTCGCGCCGCCGGCGTGCGGCATGAAGTGCCGGCCGCTCCAGCGCATCTGGGCGGCTATGGCCCTGATGACCTGCGGCAGTTCGTCCGGGGCCCGGTCGAAGCGCCGGGCGAAGTCCAGGCCGGGCACCACGCAGCAGAGTAGTCGCTGGTCTTCCAGTGCCCGGGGTCCGTGCAGTGCGGGCATCAACTGCGTCCAGGCGTCCGACCTGGCGGCGTTGACGAAGGCGTCGGCAGCGTCGATGTTGTTGTAGGAGAGGGCGATACCGCCTACGCGGGCGTCGACGTAGGACTCCTGCCGGACCGGGCTGCCGTCCTTCCTGGCTCCTGTGAACCGCGTATTCGGCGCCGAAGGGATGAACGTGGCGTGAAGCCGCCCGGGCGTAAATGCGCCACCGTGCGGTGCCCCACGAGAGAGGACGAGGCGCGCCCGGTGCTCACCGGGGAGGGGCGACCACCGACCGCTCACAGAACATCAACCGACCCTTATTTGCGGTCAATTGCCCTAGACTGCCGGTCATGGTCATGGACCGGATCAACCTGGCTGTCGCGCTCGTCGGCCTGATCGCCACGGTGGCATCCACGTACTTCGGCTACCTCGGGGTGCGGCACGTGATCCGTCGTCGCCGCACCGACGATCCCGTGGCGCAACCGGCGGACCATCGGCCCGCCGGGCAGGACACGTACGACGTGTTCGTGTCGTACGCGGACGCGGAGGCCGATGCGGCGCGGCGGCTCGCGGAGGGGCTGCGCGCGGCGGACACGTCGGTGTTCCTGGTGCGCTGGGTCGAGCCGGGGCTGCTCCCGCTGCTGGAGACCGAGCGGGCGCTGACGGGCGCGGCGTTGGGTGTGCTGCTGTTCGGCCGCGGGGCGATGGCCGAACCGCGGATCAGGGACGAGTACGCGGCGATCCTCGAGCGCGCGTACGAGGGCGACTTCCGGTTCGTACCGGCGCAGATCGAGCGGGCCGAGCAGGTCGGCCTCCCCCGGTTCGCCGCGATCCGCCGGCCGGTGGACCTGAGCGAGCCCGGCACCGCGCGGTACGACGAGGAAATCGCCCGCCTGGCCGCGATCGCGCACAGGCGGCCGCCGGACGACGGGCGCCCGAGGTGATGGTGACCCGGCCTTGGCGATTGCCGGTGGAGCCTGCCCGAGCAGCGGTCCTGACCGCCGGAGCCCCCTCCTGATCGGCCGTGCACACGAAGGAGTGCCGATTGCGTGAAGGCAGGGCGGAGCAGGGCATTCCGCCCTTACCTTGGTCGCCCCGCAGCCGACGGCTCGGTCCTGCCGCGCGCCCAGGAGGTCCCAGCGGTTGAACGATGTGTCCCGCTCCCACAGCGATGCGTCCCACTCTCACAGCGATGTGTTCCTCTCCTACGCGGCCGACGACGCGGTGTGGACCACGACGCTGGCCGAACACCTCAAGGGCCATGGGCTGAAGCCGTTCTTCGACCAGTGGTGCATCGAGTCGGGCCAGGTGGTGATCCACCAGGTGGAGCGCGCCCTGCTCGCCTCCACCAACGGGATCGCCGTGATCAGCCCGGCGTCCCTGCGCGACGTACGCGCCATGGACGAGTACGCGGTGCTGGCCACCGCGGCGGCCGACAACGGCTTTCGATTCATACCGGTGCTGCTCGGACACGTGGCCGTGCCGCCGTTCGCCGCCCACCGCGTCTGGCGGGACTTCAGCGACGCGACCGGCACGGAGTTCACGGACAAGGTCGCCGAACTCGCGGCCGTCATCGCGGGCCGCCCCGCCCCCACCGGCCGCACACCGGCCGCGGAAAACGTCACCGCCACCCACCCTTCCCCGCCCCGGCCGGTCACCGCGCCGAAGGAACCCTCATTCGTCGTGTGCTACGCCCCGGCCGACGCCGAGTACGGCCGGCAGCTGGCCGAACAGCTGCGCGGGGCCCGGCTGCCGGTCTGGTCGACGAGCGATCTGCGGCCCGGAGACGCCCACTTCTGGACGATCAGGCAGCAGCTCCGGTATGCCGTGGCGATCGTCGTGGTGATGACCCCCGAGGCGCAGGACTCCGACGACGTCACCCGGATGATCCTGGAGGGCCAGGTCCACGGACGGCCCTTCGTCCCCCTCCTCCTGGACGGCGAGGTCAACTATCACCTGGCCGCCAACTGGCACGTGGACGCCCGCGACGGAGACCTGCTCGACGAGGCGGAGCTCGAGCTGCTGCGTCTGCTGCACCAGGACGTGGCCCAGGGACGCCCGACCAGTCTCCCCGAGGCACGCCGGACGCCGGGCGGCGGCCCGACGGTTCCCGTGGGGCGGCTGCCGGCCCCGGCCGGGCTCGAGCGACTGCGCGCCCGCCTCGCCGAGGACGAGTACGAGCACGCCGACCTGCTGACCACCCGGCTCGTCCTGGAGGCGGCCGACCGGCTCACCGAGGGCTGGCTGAGCGCACGGCATGCCGCCGAGGTGCCGCTGGAGCTGCTGGCGGGCATCGACGCGCTGTGGGCCGGCCGCTCCCGGGGACGGCAGGGATTCGACCGGCAACTCGCGACGGTACCCGCCTCGGGACGGCGCGGCCCGCGCTTCCCCGAGGTGGGCGCCGCGCTGGGCTGGCGTGACACCGCCGAGGCCGCCGTGCCCCGGCTCTACCGCGACTTCGCACAGCGGTCCGGACCTGGCAGACGCTCCGGGTTCTTCCCCACGCTGCGTGACCCGGGCCACGAGAACGACCCGGACTGGTACGACCGTTGGAGTTCCACCGTGCTGGCGGTCCACGCACGGTTGCGAGAGGGAAAGGCCCGCCCATGGTGATCGTGTTACTGCTCTTGATCCTGCTCGGAGCCGCGGCCTGGGTCGGCTGGAAGGGGCGTGTGGTGGTGCCCGCCGACCATGTCGGCATCGTCACCCGCCAGTACGGACCCACGCACCCCGATACCGCGTTCAAGCAGATCAACCCGGCCACCGCCCGAGGGGTGTACGCCCGCGCCCTGCTCCCCGGCGGCTTCCACTGGCTCACGCCGGTTCTGCACACGGTGGAGTACGTGCCCAGGGTGCACGTTCCGGCGGGCATGGTCGGTCTGGTCTCGGCCACCGAGGGCCGTACCCGGACCGGCGGCCGTACGCTGGGCCGCCACGTCGAGTGCAACAGCTTCCAGGACGGCCAGGCATTCCTGCTCGGCGGCGGCGAGCAGGGCGTCCAGGTGACGACTCTGACCGGCGGCCAGTCGTACTACGTCAACACCCGGCTGTTCAGCGTCGAGATGGTGCCGCGCACCTACGTGCCGCCGGGCACGGTCGGCCTGGTCCAGGCGAGGGAGGGCGCCGTGCGGCCTCCGGACCAGCGGTTCGGGCGCCATGTCGAGTGCAACAGCTTCCAGGACGGCCAGGCGTTTCTGTCCGGTGGCGGCGAGCAGGGCAAACAGCTGGCGATCCTGGGCGGCGGAACCTACTACGACATCAACCCGGAGCTGTTCGACGTCGTCACGGTCGACAACGTCGACCACGCAGCCGCCTCGCGCGAGGGGCTGACGGAGGCTCACCTCCGGGAGATCGCCATCAACGAGGGCTACACCGGAGTGGTCGTCACGCTGGACGGAGCGGAACCCCTCGACGACGACGCCGGTGCGGTGGCCCCGCGGGTGGCGAAACACAGCAGCTTCCGCCTGCCCTGGGTTTTTCTGGCGAGCGGAGGGCAGCGGGGCATTCAGGAGGAGACGCTGGGCCAGGGAACCACGTACGCGCTCAACCCCTGGTTCGTCCGCGTGATGCTGATCCCGACCCGCGTGTTGATCCTCACCTGGCACAACAAGGAGGATTCCGAGGCCGACAACTACGACGCGGACCTCGGGCAGATCGTCGTCAACGTCCAAGGCTTCGACCTGGCGGTGACGCTCTCGCAGAACCTGCAGATTCCGCCTCATGTGGCGCCGCAGCTGGTCAGCCAGTTCGGCAATGAGCGCACCTCCGGACTGGGCGGCCTGGTGGACGACCGGACCCCCATGAAGCGGTTCGTCCGGGACATCCTCGGTGCCACCGTCGCCGGGTACTTCGCGGCGATCGCCATGACGAGTTCGGTTCTCGATTTCCTCGCCAATTACCAGGACGTCCGCAAGGAACTCACCGACCGGCTCCTGCACTCCCTGGAGGGCTGGCAGTTGGGGATGCTGGGCACCGTCCTCGGCCGGTTCACGCCCACGGATCCGGTCCTGCACGAACGCCTCAAGGAGAAGTTCTTCGAGGAGATGCGCGGCGAAAGCCTCGGGGTGAGCCTGGAGAACGCCAGGTTGGAGGACCTGATCGACGAGTACCGGGCACGGCAGGAATCCCGGCGTGTCGCCCTCGAACTCAAGGCGGAGGTGGAGCTGCTGGGGGCGGACAACGTGTCGATGATCCGCATCGTGAGGGAATTCGCCAAGTTCGACGTGCCGGAGTACATCGGCGGCGGGGACATCTCGGCGCTCGTCCAGGCACTGCCGATGTCCACCATGCAGGACCTGCTCACCCGGCTGCGCGACCTGCGCCGCGACCAGCAGATCACCTCGGGGCCGACGCGGCCGGAACTGACGAAGGACGAGGCCGACACGATCGACGGCGACGTCGATCCCGACCCCAGTACGGCCGCGGAGGCATAAGAGAACCCACGCCGACCTGCGGAAAGGGTCCCACCCATACGCTTCGCCGCATGGGTGCGACAGTCACTGCGGTCAGCAGCGACAGCACGTATCCGTTCACCGAGCCGAACCAGGAGAGCGGCTACCCGCGGAAGTCCGGCGTGCGCTCCGGGGACGCCTCAGCCAGCGCCTTGGTCACCGCCTCGACGCCCCGCTGAAGGCCGTACACCGGGGTGCCGGGCTGCTGGCGCCAGGAGTCGTCGAGGCCGCCCGCGTCGACGGTGTCGAAGCCGAGTTCGTCGATGAGGTCGCGGACGACCCGCTTGGCGGCCTCGTCGTCGCCTGCCACCGGGAGGGCCATCCGGTCGGGGTCGCCCGCCGGACGGTGCCGGTCGAGGATGTCCTGGGCGTAGGTGCCGTTGAAGGCCTTGATGACGGTGTGGCCGATCTGCTGGGCCGTCCAGCGGCTCTCCGTGAGGCCCTCGTCCTCGATCGCGGCGATCCTGCCGTCGCGCTGCTGCGGGTAGTAGTTGCCGGTGTCGATGACGGCGACCCCCTCCGCCGCTCCGTCCAGCAGCCCGGACGGCAGGTCGGCGACCGCCTTCAGGGGGACCGTGACCACGACGACCTCGGCGTCGCGCGCCGCGTCCGTGACCTCGACGGGAGTCGCCCCGGTTTCCTCGGCGAGCGCGCTGAGGGTGTGCGGACCGCGCGAGTTCGCGACGGAGACGTCATGGCCGAGAGCCGTGAGCCGCCGGGTGAGGTTACCGCCGATGTTGCCCGCGCCGATGATGCCGATCTTCATGAGTGGCCGGCCCTTCTGGGGTTGGCGCTGCTGATGACAGCGTCAACCTCGGGGCGAGGCTGGCTATTCCGGGGCGTACGGCAACCAGGTGACCTTCCTCCGAGCCACGACGGCCGGACGGCTCCCGCGCCGATGGGGCGCCCACCGGATCACCGGTGGGCGCCCCATAGCGAGCGTCACTTGTTCAGGTGGGTCCAGAACTCGTCGAAGGACAGGACCTTGTCGCCGTTGAGGTCGCGGCTGGCGATCACGGCCTCCGCGACCGACTCGGTGACGTTCCAGTCCCCGCCCTGGGCGAGAGCGGACTTGAACTCGGCGGCCGTGATGAACCCGTCCCCGTCCACGTCGATCCGCTCGAACGCCTTGCGTGCTTCCTCGATGTCCGCCACCGGATCCGCCCCTTCGTATGCACTACTGCCATGTGTACGAGGGTCAGATTAACGGGCGAGTCGAGCGCGGAGCGCGGCGACCACCCACGCGAACTCCTCACGGTGCGCGGGCAGGTCCCCTGGCCCTTCACGACGCACAGCAACTCGCGGTAACGGGCGACCCGGTCGTTGGCGGCCGACTCCAGGCGTTCGAGTACGTCGGCCGGGTCGGCGTCGCCCAGCAGGTCCCGCAGGATCTCCCCGGCCTCCGGCGACTCGGGGGCGATCCCCTGCTCACGGGCCTGCGCCGCCAAGTGGATCAGGCGACGGGCGAACCACATCGACGCCCCGGCGGGAACGTCGGGACCGCGGTCGGCCGCGTTGAACTCGGCCACCTTCCGCATCTGCGCCCGGAACTCCGGGTCCTGGATCAGCTCGGCCAGATCCACCCAGGCATCCACCTGCTCGGGCGTCGGCTCCTCCGGCAGGTCCATGGCGGTGGACCGCATCCGCTCGCGCACCGGGTCCGCGGTGTCAAGCCGCGGAACCACGGACGCGGCGTCGTACAGCCGTTGACGTCCTCGCCGCCCCGAGGGGCGACGATTGCGGTCCGTACCGCTGGGCGGTACCACCGTGGGTTCCTGCTTCAGTAACCTGTGCCGTTCCGTGAGGAGCGGTCTTACCTGGTCTCCACAGGCGTGACTTCCCGCCCGTCCAGCGGTAGGTCCGCCAACTATGTTGTCGGACAAGGCGACGTTAGCAGTGGGTCTGCAAACCTTCTCAGCAGAGTCCTGAAGGATGGAGCACCGGGCAAATGTTCGGTAGTGGATGGTGCGATCCGTCAGCCCGGTGGCCCGGGCCAGCTCGCCGATGGTGAAGAGGCCGGTGCCGTCGTCGATCATGTCTGCGAGTGTGGGCCTTCCAGTAGGTGGAGACTCAAGCGTTCAGTCGTGAACCGTTGGGAGCGGGCCTCATGGGGGACACACTGCGGAACATTCTCGACGCGGCGGCGCGCGGCGTCTTCCCTCCGCCGGACGGCGCGACGACCGTCGTACGGCAGCACTCCCACCGCGACGCCGGCGTCCTCGCCTTCACCGCGCACTCCGTCGTCTTCACGGACGAGGACGAGGAGTGGGTACGCGAGACGCTGGCGCGGATCGACTGCGACGTGCTCGCCACGACCATGAACCCGCGCTTCCTCGCCGCGTTCATGGACCGTACGGGGCGTTCGAACGACACGATCGACCTGCTCGCCGTCGCCGCTCCGCTCGCGGGGCGGCCGCCGCTCGCACTGACGGAGATCGACGACCCGGACCATCACCGGGTGGCGCGGGCCCTTGAACACCGCGACGACGTGCGGATGTGGGCCGCCGATGGCGGGCTGCTCATCCTCGGTCGCGGCGTCGCGGGGCGCCTGGAGGCCGCGGTGGAGGTGGACGAGGGCGTACGGCACCGGGGGCTGGGGCGTGCGCTGGCCTCGGCGGCACGGCAACTGGCCACCGAGCCGGTCTGGGCCCAGCTGGCCCTGGGGAACGCCCGCAGTCTGCGGGCGTTCCAGGCGGCGGGCTATCTGCCGGTCGGGGCGGAGGCGCTCCTCACCGCCGCGTGACGGGGCCGGCGACCGGGGTCAGTGCCAGGGCTTGTAGTGCGGGTTGCTCTGGCAGTCGTCCATGATCTCGGTCTTGGTCTTCTTGTCGACCGGGCAGACGCCGATGATGTACTGGCGCGCGACGCCGCCGGGGAAGGCGACCTCGACCTGGTCGGCCCACTTGTGGGTGTCGCCGATGGTCTTGTTGACGTCGACGCCGCCTGGCGCGTCGATGTAGTAGTTGTAGCCGGACTTGTACCAGGTCTTGTACAGGTCGTGGTCGTACGTCGTCGACACATACGGCGAGGACTGGTTGACCAGGACGTACTTCTCGACGTCGTACTGCCCGTTGATGACGTCCTTCGGGTAGAAGCCCTGCTCGAAGACGGTGGCGGGGCCCCGGCTGTCGCTGCGGTAGAGCGTGCCGCAGGTCGTGCGCCAGACGACCGGGTCCGGGGTGATGCGGTCGACGTCCACGCGGCGGTCGGCGGCGGCCTCGACCGGGTCGGCGAACTGGGGACAGGTGGACGCGGCGGCCCGGGCGAACGGGGCGGCGGGGGTTTCGGGAAGCGTCGCGGCCGAGGTGGCGAGGACGGCCGAGAGGGAGACGGCCGTGGCGGCGGCCCGTCGGCGCAGGCGAGTTGTGATCATGCGGAGCACCCTCTCGGTTCCGCGGCGACCGGCCGGGGATCTTCACTCGCACGGCGGCGTGTCGACCGTCGCCGGGTCAGCGGAAGATTCCGGTGTGGCCGAGCGAGTAGCGGCCCGGCTGCGGGTACACGGCCAGGCCGTGCGGGCCGCCGCCGACCGGGATACGGGCGAGCTGGACGCCGGTGCGGGTGTCGATGGCGTACACCTCGGCGTCGTAGCGCCCCGCCAGCCACAGCACCTTGCCGTCGGCCGATACGCCGCCCATGTCAGGGCTGCCGCCGTCCGGCAGACGCCACTTCTTGGTCAGCTTGTTCCGTGTGAAGTCGAAGACGGAGACGGAGCCCTCGTCCCGGTTGGAGATGTACATCTCGCGCGAGTCGCGGCCGACGTACAGGCCGTGGCAGCCCCGGCCGGTGCGCAGCAGGGTCGGCTTGGTGAACCTGGCGCCGTCCAGGACCCACATACCGCCCGCCATCATGTCGGCGATGTAGAACCTCTTGCCGTCCGGGGAGATCTTCACGTCCTGCGGCATGGAGTCGTCGAGGGGCAGCTTCATGCGCCCGATCACCTTCCTCTTCTCCGTGTCGACCTTCAGCACCTCCCCGCTGAACTCGCACGACACGATGAAGTAGCGGCCGTCGAGGGAGAAGTCCGCGTGGTTGACGCCGTAGCAGCTGACGGGCACGGTCTTGACGCGCTTCATGGTGTGCGCGTCCCGGAAGACCAGTTCGCGGTCGCGGGAGGCCATGACGATCGCGTACTTGCCGTTGGGCGTGAAGTACAGGTTGTACGGGTCGTGCACGCCGACGGGCTTGCCCGCCCTGCCAGTCCTCGGATCGATGGGGGTGAGGGTGTTGCCCTTGTTGTTGTTGACCCAGAGCGTCTTCATGTCCCAGGAGGGGACGACGTGTTGGGGCTGGGCGCCGACCGGGATCGTCTTGATGACCTTGTACGTCTTCGGGTCGATGACGGAGACGGTGTCGGACTCGGTGTTGGGGACGTAGACGCGGGAGGGGAAGTCCTTGACGACCGGGGACAGCCGGTTCGGGCGGTCGGCGGCGTAGACGTCCTTCGGGTCGAGCACGGGCGGCATGCCGGGCAGCCCCTGCGGCTGCTTCGGCTTGGCCTGCTCCTTCGGCTTGACCGACTCGGCCGGCTTGGCGGCTCCTTCGGTGCCGAAGGCCTTCTTCTCGCGGTCCTTGGACTCGCTGCCGCAGCCCGCGAGGAGGGTGAGTACGGCGCCCGCGATCAGGGCGCGCTTCATGACGTTGCGGTTGCGGTGCATCAGCTCAGCAGCTCCGAGGTGGTGACCGCGCGCAGACCGCGGCGGCCGAGTTCTTCCAGGACGGCGGGGAGCGCGGCGACCGTGTCCGCGTACCCGAAGTGCAGGGTCATGCGCAGTGCTCCGATTGGCCTGTGCATCCTGAGCGTGGCTCTGTAACACGGCTTGCTGCCCGATGCGACGCGAGCGGACTCGTGTGACACCTTTCGGTGAGTGTTTCCGCTGAGCTGCAGGAGCGTGGTGGGCCCGGTAGCGTGCGTGTCACTGCGAGGCCGGTGGGAGCAGCAATCACGATTCCGGTCTCCTTGAGAATCCGCCCCGTGCCCAGGAATGCGACGCGGGGTCCCCGCCCCACCCGGGTCCGAACCGGGTGGAAAGCGTCCGGCGGGGCGGCTACCCCAGTCACCGAAGCACCGCAGCCGGCGGCGCCACAGGCGGCAGGTACCGCAAGCGATGAGCACCGTGCCCCCGCCGGCGGCACGGACCGCGAGCCACCGGCGGGGGTCCATACCCAGCCATGCACCACGGGCCGCTTCCCGCGATCCAGGAAAACCCAGGATCGCCGAGGAAACCTCAGCTCATCTGCGACGCTCACCACGGACCCGTTGCGGATCTCGCCGATGACCTTGTGGGTGACGGCGGGGGCGGGTGCGTGACCGCGCCGGTCGCGGAACATCCGGCGGCGAGTGTCCCGGCGGCGAGCGCGACACCCGAACGCAGCGCCGCACGCCGAGACGGCACCGCACGCCGATCCGGCACCGCACGCGCGACGCTTCTGCCGGTGGACGGCTGAGGGGGGCGAGCTGGCGTGGTCACCCGCCCCATTTAAGGCCGTATGGAGAGGAAAACTGGCGATTGGCCCGGTTGGCGAGACTGCGGGTCGCGGCGGACCCGCAAGCGGGCGGGCGGTACCGACTTGGGGGCGGTGATCGACGTCTGCCATAGTCAGCGGTGCGACTTCCACCCATTGACCCGGGCCATGGTTGTCGTTGGCGCCGTGGTTCACACCCCAATTCGTTCCACGGCACTCATGGAACCCCGGTCGCACTGCGGCCGGGGTTTCCGTGTTCCGGGGAGCGGGCGGTCAGCGGTCGGCGACGCGCATCTCGAACCAGGTCGTCTTGCCGCGCGGCAGAAGGTCGACGCCCCAGCGGTCGGAGAGCTTGTCGACGAGGAAGAGGCCCCGGCCGCTCAGGTCCATCTCCTGGACCGGCATCAGACAGGGAAGCCCGCGGGAAGGGTCGCGGACCTCGACGCGGATCCAGCCCCGGCGGCGGCGCATCCGGAGCCCGAAGACGCGGGCGCCCGTGTGCCGTACGGCATTGCCGACGAGCTCGGACACCAGTAACACGGCGTCCTCGGTCATCTTCGGAGAGAGTCCCCAGTGCCGCAGGACGACGACCTGGGCGAGCCGCCGCGCGGTGGCCGCGGACTCGGGGCGGGACGGCAGCGGTACTTCCGCCTGCGTCGGATTGCCGAACAACTCCAGCGCCTTGAGCGCTTGTTCGTCCTCGACCGCAGGCGACCAGCGCGCCGCGGTCGCACTTACGTGCCGCCGCGGCTGTTCGATACCCTCCAGCCCCGCCATGCCCCCATCATGGCCGCCCAGAGCGCCCTTCGGGGGCGTTCCGGAGGAATACGCCCCCCGGAACCGCCCATTCCGCGCCATTTGATCGGCATATGCCCCCGGCAGTTCGGAGCCATATACAGGCCGTCTGACCTGCCAGAACTCCCCCCTTGGGGGCAATCGCCACCCGCCCCCGACAAGGCAGCCTTAAGGCTGCCTTAAGGCTCGCATAAACAAGCCCTTCGGGGGACGCAGGGTAAGACATCGCGTCAACTGCAAGTGGATCAGCGGAACTTGGAGAGTGAGATTCGCATCATCGACCGGGGCTCTGTCACCAGCTCCGGCTCGGTCAGAGGAACTTGGCCTTCCCCGGCCCCTCCTCCACAAAGCTCCGCATCCCACGCTCGCGGTCCTCCGTGGCGAACAGGCCCGCAAACCAGTTCCGTTCCACCGCCAGACCCGTCTCGAGGTCGGTCTCCAGTCCCGCGTCGATCGACTCCTTGGCGGCACGCAGCGCGATCGCGGGCCCCTGCGCGAGCCTGGACGCCCAGGCGTGCGCCTCGGCGTACACCTCGTCGGCCGGGACGACGCGGTCCACCAACCCGAGCGACAGCGCCTCGTCGGCCTTCACCATCCGGCCCGTGAAGATGAGGTCCTTGGCTTTGGAGGGGCCGATGAGGCGGGAGAGACGCTGGGTGCCGCCGGCGCCGGGGATCAGGCCGAGCAGGATCTCCGGCTGGCCCAGCTTCGCGTTCTCCGCGGCGATCCGGAAGTCGGCGCACAGCGTCAACTCGCAGCCCCCGCCCAGCGCGTATCCGGTGACGGCGGCGACGACCGGCTTGGGGATGCGGGCGACGGCGGTGAAGGAGTCCTGCAGCGCCCGGGACCGTACGACCATCGCCGCGTGGTCCATGGCCTGCATCTCCTTGATGTCCGCGCCCGCCGCGAACACCTTCTCCCCGCCGTACAGCACCACCGCGCGCACGTCCGCGCGCCGGGTGGCCTCCTCGGCGAGTTCCTTGAGCCGGTCCTGTGTGGCGATGTCCAGCGCGTTCATGGGAGGGCGGTCGAGACGGATGGTGCCGACGCCTTCGGCCACTTCGAGATGCACAGTCATGGGAGCAGGTTAGTCGGCGTTAACGACAAAGGGCCCGGTGTGCTCAGTCACAACACACCGGGCCCGTACGCTCGGACCGCTTACGCCTTCCACTTCTCCCAGGACATGTTCCAGCCGTTGAGCCCGTTGTCCGGGTCGACGATCCTGTCGTTGGAGTTCTTCACGACCACCACGTCACCGGCCATCGACTGGTTGAAGAACCAGGCCGCGGCCACCTTGCCGTCGTAGCCCCCGCGCACGTCGCGCAGGCCGATGCAGCCGTGGCTGGCGTTGTAGTTGCCGAAGGCGTCGCCGCCCCAGTAGTTGCCGTGGATGAAGGTGCCCGAGGTGGTCAGGCGCTGGGCGTGCGGCACGTCCTTGATGTCGTACTCGCCGGCGTAGCCGACCGTCTCACCGTTCATACGGGTCACTTCGAGGCGATCGGTGATGACCATCTGGCCGTTCCAGGTGTCGTAGCCGGGTTTGCCGGTGGTCACCGGGATGGTCTTGATGGTCTTGCCGTCGCGCTTGACCGTCATCGTCTTGGTCTTGACGTCGACGGTGGAGACCTGGCTGCGGCCGATCGTGAAGGACACGGTCTTGGCCTGGTTGCCGTAGACACCGGGCCGTCCCTCGACACCATCGAGGTTGAGCTCCACCGTCACCTTCGTACCGGCCTTCCAGTACTGCTCGGGACGGAAGTCGAGGCGGTCGTTGCCGAACCAGTGGCCTTCCACGTCGACCGCGGGCTCGGTCTTGATGGTGATCGCCTTCTCGACGTCCTCGGGGTGCGTGATGCCCCGCGTGAAGTTGATCGAGAAGGGCATTCCGACGCCGACCTTGGAACCGTCCTCGGGCGTGAAGATGCCGACGAAGGTGTTCTTCGGAGTCAGCGTGGTGAACGCCGACTCCTCGGCCGCCGTACGGCCGTCGGAGTCCTTGGCCACCGCGTGGACCTTGTACTTGGTCGCGGAGGCGAGGTGGGTCGAGGGCGTCCAGGTGGCGCCCCCGCCGGTTATCTCGCCGTCGACCGCGTTGCCCTTGGTGTCCTCGACCTTGACCTCGGTCAGCTTCCCCTTGGCCGCGGTCACCTTGAGGGCTCCGCTGGTGGCCACGCCGTCGGTGCCGTCCTTCGGAGCTATGGTCACCACGGCCTGCGAGACCTTGGTGTCCGCCTTGGTGGAGTCGCCTGCGCTCTTGCCCTTGCCGTTCCCGGACCCGGAGTCCGAGTCCCCTCCCCCGCCGCACGCGGTCACGGCGAACAGCAGCACACCCAGCAGCAGTGCCAGGACCCCCTTGCTGCCCCGGCCGCCGTGTGTCCGCGCGCCAACCGACGCCCCCGATATCGGTCGCCCGTTCAAGTCTGTTCTCCCCTCGCACGGCCTGATCAGGCCCGCACCCCAGCGCGTCCGACGCGCGTATCGCGTCAATTAATCACATGGTCAGGAGCGATGACTCCCCGGGATTGTCACCGTTCAGTCCCAACTTCGGCCATGTGGGGGGCGGGCCACCTCAGTGCTCTGCCGGGCCAGGGCCTGCCCGGCGGAACAGGTCGCAGGAAAACAACGGAGCCTGATCAGCGCCGCGTCTGCGGCATGATCCGCCGGACAGGCCCTAGTTCGCCGCGCCACCCGCTTTCCACTGCGTCCAGTCCATGTTCCATCCTCCGAGCCCGTTGTCGGGAGCGACCTGCTTGTCCATGCTGTTGACGACCTCGACGACGTCACCGATGAGACTGCGGTCGAAGAACCAGCCCGCGGGGGTGTCGGAGCTGCCGCCCTTCACGTCCATCAGGCCCACGCAGCCATGGCTGATGTTGCGGTTGCCGAAGGCGCCGGGCGCCCAGTAGCTGCCGTGCAGGAAGGTCCCGGACTTGGTGAGGCGCATCGCGTGCGGGACGTCCGAGATGTCGTACTCGCTCTTGCCGTTGGGCTTCTTGAAGCCGACCGTGGCGCCGTTCATCCGGGTCAGCTCGAGCATCTCGGTGACGACCATCTTCCCGTTGTACGTGGTGGTCTTGGGGGCGCCCGCGGTGATCGGCACGGTGTCGAGAAGGGCGCCGTCGCGTCGTACCTCCATGGTGTGCGCGGCGGCGTCGACGAGCGAGACCTGGCTGCGGCCGACGGTGAAGGACAAGGTCTTGTTCTGCAACCCGTAGACGCCCTTCGCCGCTTCGACATCCCGCAGCCGCAGCCCGACCGTGACCTTGGTCCCCGGCTTCCAGTACTTCCGCGGCCGGAAGTCGACGCGGTCCTTGCCGAACCAGTGCGGGCGGATCTCCACCGCGGGGCTGGCCGTCACCTGGATCGCGCGCTCGACGGCGGCCCGGTTCTCGATCTCCCGGTTGAACTCCAGCGAGACGATCATTCCGGTGCCGACGGTGGAGCGGTTCTCCGGCACGACATACCCGATGAACCGTTCCTCAGGGACGTACGTGGTGAAGGTCGTGTGCCGCGCCGAGCGCCGTCCGTACCCGTCGAGCGCCACCACGTCCACGATGTACTTGGCGGCCAGGGCGAGGCGGGGGTCGTCGGACTGCCAGGTCAGGCCGTCGCCGGAGAGGTGCCCGGGAACGACGGACTCCTGCGCGTCCAGGTCCTTGACGACCCGCACGGACTCCAGCCGCCCGCTGGGCACCCGCACCTGGACCGCCTGCTCGGGGCGTACGCCCTTGCTGTTGTCGTCGGGAGACACCCGGATGACGTCCTCGGCGGCGGGGGGTTTGCCGAGCACGTCGTCCAGCCTGTCCGAGGTGCAGCCGGCGGCTGAGGCCAGCAGGGCGGCCCATGCCAGTACGGCTGCCAGCGCGGCCCCTGCGCGCCGGGGTCGGTGTCCCAATGTCGTCGGCTTCACGCGAACCTCTGTCTTTCCGGTGTCTTGCCGGTGGCTTTCCGGTTTCTTTCCGGCCGGGGGTCCGGGGGTTGCCCCCGGGAGATGCCTACGAGGGGCCCAACGACTGTGCACCTCCGGGGAAACGTGAGTGCGAGCCAAGGTGTGGGCAGAACAGTGGGGAGGACGACGCGATGGGGAGCCGCGCCCGTGAGCCGCAGGGGCGTGCCGGTGTCGAGAGGGCGAGCGCGCGGAGGCCCGCAGGGCTGAGCACGGTCGGCCTCTCGACACCGGCTGAAGAGCCACGGAGGCGAACGGGCCCAAAAGAGGGGCCGGGACGCCGCACGCTCCTTTTCGGGTCGTCGACCGAGCCGCGGGAGGCTGACAGGTGTCGAGCGCAGCCGAGCAGGAGGCAGTGTCGAAGGGGCTCGCCCCGGACGGCGGGCTGCCCGCTCCCCTAGTGAACGGCGCGCGGCGTCCGGCGCCCGCCGCACCCGTGTGGCCCGGAGCTCCGACCCCGCTCGGGGCGCGTTTTCGCGTCGGTCCCGACGGCGTCGCGGGCACCAACTTCGCGCTGTGGGCGGGCGGGGCGGAGGCCGTCGAGCTGTGCCTCTTCGACGAGGACGGCGTCGAGGTACGCGCCCCGCTCACCGAGCTGACCCACGAGATCTGGCACGGCTTCCTCCCCGGCGTACTGCCGGGCCGCCGCTACGGCTACCGGGTGTACGGCCGCTGGGACCCGTGGACCGGCGCCCGCTGGAACCCGGCGAAGCTGCTCCTCGACCCGTACGCGCGTGCCGTGGACGGGGACTTCAGCCTGCCGCCCGAGGTGTACGGACATGTGCGCGACTGGCCCCAGCAGCAGGTCGCGGACACCGTGCGGGACGACCGGGACTCGGCGCCGTACGTCCCCAAGGGCGTCGTCGTCCACGATGACGACGACTGGGCGGACGACCACCGCCCGAAGACCCCGTGGGCGGACTCGGTGATCTACGAGCTGCATGTCCGGGGGTTCACCCGCTTGCACCCGGGGATTCCCGAGAAACTGCGGGGCACGTACGCCGGGTTGGCGCACCCCGCCGCGATCGAACACCTGGTCGGGCTCGGCGTGACAGCGGTGGAACTGCTTCCCGTACACCAGTTCGCACACGAGGACCATCTGCTGCGGCGCGGCATGAAGAACTACTGGGGCTACAACTCGATCGGCTACTTCGCGCCGCACGCCGCCTACGCCGCCGCCGGGACGACCGGGCAGCAGGTCGGCGAGTTCAAGCGGATGGTACGGGCGCTGCACGCCGCCGGCATCGAGGTGATCCTCGACGTGGTCTACAACCACACGGCGGAGGCGGGCGAGCTGGGCCCGATGCTGTCGCTGCGCGGCATCGACAACCGGGGGTACTACCGGCTCCAGTCGGACGCCCGCCGGTATGCGGACTACACGGGGTGCGGGAACACGCTGCACGTAGTGCAGCCGCACGTCCTGCGGCTGATCACGGATTCACTGCGGTACTGGGTGACGGAGATGGGGGTGGACGGCTTCCGCTTCGACCTGGCCTCGGCACTGGCCCGCTCCCTGCACGACGTCGACATGCTGTCGCCCTTCCTGGCCGTCATCGCCCAGGACCCGGTACTGCGGCGGGTGAAACTGATCGCGGAGCCCTGGGACGTGGGATCGGGCGGATATCAGGTCGGCGCCTTCCCGCCGCTGTGGACGGAGTGGAACGACCGCTACCGCAACGCCGTGCGGGACTTCTGGCGCGGCGCGCTGCCGGACGTACGGGATCTGGGATATCGGCTCTCGGGATCGAGCGATCTGTACGCGTGGGGCGGGCGTCGGCCGTACGCGTCCGTCAACTTCGTGACCGCCCACGACGGCTTCACCCTCCGGGACCTCGTGTCGTACGAGCGCAAGCACAACGAGGCCAACGGGGAGGGCAATCGCGACGGGACCAACGACAACCGGTCGTGGAACTGCGGGGCGGAGGGGGAGACGGGCGAGGAGCGCGTACGAGCCCTGCGGCGGCGCCAGTTGAGGAACCTGCTGACGACTCTGCTGCTGTCGACGGGCGTGCCGATGCTGGTCGCCGGGGACGAGTTCGGGCGGACGCAGCGGGGCAGCAACAACGCGTACTGCCAGGACAACGAGATCAGTTGGGTCGACTGGAGCCTGCTGGAGGATCCGGGGTGGCGGGCGTTGTTCGATCTGACCTCGCGGCTGATCGCGCTGCGGCACGAGCATCCCGTGCTGCGGCGGCGGGCGTTCTTCTCCGGGCGGGCGCACTCCGTGGACGGGCTGCGGGATCTGGCGTGGTTCACGCCCCGGGGCACAGAGATGACGGAACGAGACTGGTACGCGCCGGCGGGGACGCTGGGGATGTACCTGTCCGGGCGGGACATACCCGGGCGGGACGCGCGCGGGGGGACGGTCGTCGACGACAGCTTCCTCGCGGTGTTGCACGCCGGGGACCGGCCGGTGAGTTTTGTGCTGCCGGGGCCGCCGTGGGCTTCGCGGTACGAGGTCGTGGTCGACACGTCGATGGAGGAGCAGGGGGAGGCGCCCGGGGTGGAGCATCGGGCGGGGGGGACGGTCATGGTGCCGGCTCGGGCGGTGTTGTTGCTGCGGGTGGTGGGGTGAGCCCGCGGCGCGGCCGCTGATGCGGCGTCACCGGTCTCTCCCGGCTGGAACGATTCAGGTCCGGCCAAAACTCGGTGGGCGCTGTCAGTGGCGAACCGTAGGCTCGCCACTGATGTCCACTCCAGATGCCACGACCGCCGACCGCCCTTCCCCTTCGACCGTGCGCAGCCTGCTGCGCCTGTGGCCGTACGTGCGACCGGTGCGGGCGCGGCTGTTCGGCGCGGCCCTCGTCGCGGTCGTCGCGTCCTGTACGGGGCTGGTGATCCCGCTCGTCCTGAAGTGGATGGTGGACGGTCCGGTGGCCGAACACGACACGGCGGGCATCTGGCTCGGCGCGCTGTATCTGCTGCTGCTCGGGTTCGCCGAGGCCCTTCTGTTCGGGCTGCGGCGGTGGCTGGTGGCGCGACCGCTGGCGGGGGTCGAGGCCGGGATGCGGGCGGATCTGTACCGGCATCTGCAGCGGCTCCCCGTCTCCTTCCACGACCGCTGGGCGTCGGGTCAGTTGCTGTCCCGGGGCACCACGGACCTGATGCTGCTGCGCCAGTTCCTCGCGTTCCCGCTGACGTTCCTGCTGGTCAACAGCGTGACGATTCTCGTGGGCGTCATGATCATGCTGGCCCAGGACTGGACGCTCGGGCTGGTGCTGCTGGCTCCCGCCCTCCCTGTGGTGATCGTCTGCTGGCTCTTCGAGCGGCGCTACTCGCTGGTGGCGCGGCGGGCCCAGGACCAGGTGGGCGACCTGACGACGGTCATCGAGGAGAGCGTGCTCGGCATCCGCATCATCAAGGGCTTCGGGCGCCACCGCAGCCAGGCCCGCGCCTTCCGCGAACTGTCCCGCACCCTGCGCGGCACGGAGTTGGCCAAGGCCCGCCTCCTCGCCTCCATCTGGGCCGTCATCGTCACCCTCCCCGAGCTCGCCATCGGCGCCGCCCTGGTCCTCGGCACCATCCAGGTCGCCGACGGCCACCTCTCCGCGGGCACCCTCGTCGCCTTCCTGTCCACGGCCCTCGCCCTGCGCTGGCCCGTCGACTCGATCGGCTTCCTCCTCGCGATGAGCCAGGAGGCGGCGACGGCGACGGAGCGGTACTTCGAGGTGATGGACGAGGAACCGGAATCCTCCGGCACCTCCACGGGCACGACCCACACGCGCGACGGCGGACTCCGGTTCCACGGCGTCCGGTTCCGCTACCCCGACGCCCCCGCGGACGCACCCCCCGTCCTGGACCGTATCGACCTCCACATCCGCTCCGGTGAGTCGATGGCCCTGGTCGGTGCGACCGGCACCGGGAAGACCACCCTCACCGCCCTCGTCCCGCGTCTGCACGAGGTGACGTCCGGCCGGATCACGCTGGACGGCGAGGACATCACGGCGATGCCGCGCGAGGAGCTTCGCGCGCGCGTGGCCGTGGCCTTCGAAGAACCCACCCTCTTCTCGGCCAGCGTCGGGGAGAACGTCCTCATGGGTGCCGCGGACACCGCGGGGGCAGCGGAGCTGGACCGCGCCCTCGCCGTCGCACAGGCCGACTTCGCACACGCGCTCCCCCAGGGGACGGCGACACAGGTCGGCGAGCAGGGCCTGAGCCTGTCCGGCGGACAGCGGCAGCGCCTCGCCCTCGCGAGAGCGGTGGTCGGCCGGCCCCGGTTCCTTGTTCTCGACGACCCCTTGTCGGCCCTGGACGTCCACACGGAAGCCGCGGTCGAGGCCGCCCTGCGCCGCGTACTGGACCGGACGACCGCCCTGATCGTGGCGCACCGGCCGTCCACGGTCCTGCTCGCCGACCGTGTGGCCCTGCTCTCCGGCGGCCGCATCGCCGCGGTCGGCACCCACCAGGAACTGCTGCGCACGAACACCGAGTACGCCCATCTGATGTCGGGCGACGAGGAGGACGACCGATGACGGCGCCCACGACGACCTCGCCGAGCAAGGAACCGGACAGGGGCCGCGACAAAGGCCGCGACATGGGCCGTGACCAGGGCCGTGACCAGGACGATCCTGCGCAGCGGTCCCCGGGCTACCGGGACCCCTTCGACCGCGACGCCCTGCCCACTCCCCCGGGCGCCACGGCCACGCTGCTGCGCTCGCTGCTCGCCCCGCTCCGGGCCCGGGTGGCCCTGACGACCGTTCTGCTGCTGCTCCAGCAGGCGGCGGTCCAGGCCGGCCCGCTGCTCGTCGCGTACGCCATCGACCGCGCCGTACCGGCTTTCCGGCACGACGACCACGGGCCGCTGATCGCGGTGGCGGTCGGCTACCTGGCGTGCTCGCTCGCCGCCGGCGGACTCCAGTACGCCTTCATCGGCGCGTCCGCCCGTGTCAACCAGGACGTGCTGCTCGACCTGCGCGGCCGGATCTTCCGCCATGCGCAGGCGCTCAGCATCGACTTCCACGAGCGCTACACCTCGGGCCGGCTGATCTCCCGCTCCACCACGGACGTCGAGTCGCTGCGCGAACTGCTCAGCGAGGGCCTCCAGGAACTCATCACGGTGATCCTGTCCTTCGTCTACATCTCGGCGATGCTGCTCTGGCTTGACCTGGGCCTCGGCGCGGTCGCGGTGGCCTCCTTCGTACCGCTCTACCTCCTCGTGCGTCTCTATCGACGCCGCGCGGGCCGCATCTACCAGGCGCGCTCGACCGCGATCGCCGCCGTCATCGTGAAGTTCGCGGAGACGATGAACGGCATCCGGCCGGTGCGCGCGTTCCGCCGGGAGGAAGCCAACGACGCGGAGTTCCGGGTACTGAACAAACGCCACGAACGGATGAACGGCGACGCCCTGCTGGAGATGGCCCGCTATGTCGTCGGTTCCCGTCTGGTCGCCAACGCGGCGGTCTCGGCGATCGTGCTGTGGGGCGCGTACCGGGTGGCCTCCGACTCGCTGGCGCTGGGGGTGCTGGCCGCCGCGGTCCTCTATCTGCGCCGCCTGTACGACCCCATCGACCGCCTGGGCATGTTCCTCAACTCGTACCAGTCCGCGGCCGCCTCGCTGGAGAAGATCGCGGGCCTGCTGGCCCAGGCACCGTCCGTACCGGAGCCGGCCGCCGCGCGACAGTTGCCCTCCCTCAAGTCCGAACACCCGGGCCGCGAGGTCGTCTTCGACGACGTCCGCTTCGCCTACCGCACCGGCGGCGAGGTCCTGCCCACCTTCTCGCTCACGCTCCCCGCGGGGCAGACGGTGGCCGTCGTCGGCTCGACGGGCGCGGGCAAGTCGACACTCGCCAAGCTCCTGGCCCGCTTCTACGACCCCTCCGACGGCCGGGTCCTGCTCGACGGCGTCGATCTGCGCGAGCTCTCCGTGCCCGAGCTGCGGCGCGGGGTGGTGATGGTGACCCAGGAGGCCTTCCTGTTCTCCGGCACGGTCGCCGAGAACATCGCCATCGGCCGCTCGGACGCGACCCGTGAACAGATCGAACAGGCGGCGAAGGCGATCGGCGCCCACGACTTCATCAGCTCGCTGCCCGAGGGCTACGACACGGACGTCCGCAAGCGCGGCGGACGCATCTCGGCCGGACAGCGCCAACTCGTCGCCTTCGCACGGGCGTTGCTGGCCGACCCGGCCGTTCTCATCCTCGACGAGGCGACCAGTTCGCTGGACATCCCCGGTGAGCGGGCCGTGCAGCGCGCCATGGCGACCGTCCTGCGCGGCCGGACCGCGGTGGTCATCGCGCACCGCCTGTCGACGGTGGAGATCGCCGACCGGGTCCTGGTGATGGAGGACGGGCGCGTCGTCGAGGACGGCAGCCCGGCCGAACTCGTCGCCTCCACCGGCAGGTTCGCGGATCTGCATCAAGCCTGGAGGGACAGCCTCGTATAGCGGGAGTCCGTCTAGGATCCGCGACTTCGGGAGCATTGAAGGTGGTTCGTTAGCAGTGGATTAGCAAATCCGCGATCCGGTTGACAACGGCTACGGTCAGTAGTGATCTCCGCCGGATCTCTTTCGATCTTCACTGGGTGCCGGCTGCCCCCGCTCCGTACCGTCCCCGTCATGGCAGAACGGAGCAAGGGCAGCGGTCGTCGTACGCGCAAGGTTCCTACGGCCTCGATCCGGTACGAGGATGCGGCGGTACGTGAAGTGCCGGTACGACAGTTGCGGTTGGCGGACTTCGCGGAGTCGACGCCGTGGCGGGATGTCCGGTCGGTACACGGGATGACCCACCACTCGGGGAAGTACTCGTCGGCGACGACGGGCGGGCACGTCGTCTACGAGAGCCGGTTGGAGCTGGCACGGCTGCTGCTGGCGGACTTTGATCCCGCGGTGCAGGGGATCTTCGCTCAGCCGTGCCGGCTGGCGGCTCGGGTCGGTGACCGGGTGCGGCACCATGTCCCGGACTTTCTGCTGGTCATGCGCTCGGGAACGGTGCGGGTTGTCAACGTCAAACCGGCGGACCGGCTGCAGGACCTGGAGATCGTGGAAGCCCTGGCCTGGCCGGGTGAGCTGTTCAGGCAGCACGGCTGGGAGTACGAGATCTGGTCCGGAGCCGATCGCGTGCTGCTGGAGAACGTGCGCTTCCTGGCTGCCTACCGGCGCCCGGGTGTGGTGCCCGAAGCCGAGGCGGAGCAGGCGTGGGAGCAGGTGATGGACGGTGAGGAACTGGCTCTGGCCGAGCGTCGACTGGCGGGTGACCGGCCGCCGGAGGAGGCGAGGCCGGCGCTGATGGCGCTGTTGTGGTCCGGGCGGCTGACGACGGATCTGTCACGTCCGCTGTCGGGGGAGTCGGTGCTGCGGAGGTGCGCGTGACCGCCTGGACGACGCCCCTGCGGCCAGGGCTTGCGATCAGCTTCGACGGCGAGCAGTTCACGGTCGCCGAGATCGAGGGCCGCCGGATTCTGCTCCAGCCGGCGGCCGCCGTTGTCGGAGTGCCGAAGTGGCGGCAGGTCGACATCTCCGTGTTGCTGGCGCATCCCACCACCGAGATCCTGGTCCCGCTGCCGCAGGAGGAGCCGTCGGCAGCGGCCGTTCTGGGAAGTCTCGACGACGATGGCGATGACGAGCTGACGCGGAGATTCCGCCATGTTCAGGAGGTCATGACCGGATACCAGCTCGGCGACGAGGTACTGGCCCTGCCGGGCGAGCCACAGTCCGACTATGCGCCCGGGACCCCGCTGATGCACCGGTATGCGGCCAAGGCCGCGGAGCTCGGGGTCGCAGAGAGCACGATCCGGAACTGGGTACGGCAGGTGAAGACCTCGGGTCCAGCTGGGCTGGTGCATGAGCGTCCGAAGACGAGTGTGCTGGACCGGACCGACTTCCGGTGGCTGGAGATGGCCCGCGCGGTGCTGAAGGGCCACGAGAAGTCCTCCCGGCCGGTGCGAAATCTGGTCCTCATGGAGATCGAGGAGCGTCTGAGGGAGGAGTACGGGAAGGGCACGGTCCCGGTTCCGGCACGCACGACGGGCTACGAGTTGCTGCGGGCGCTGTCCAAGGGCACGAACGCCTTCGAGGGCAGCACGAAAGGCAAGCGGTCGATCGCGGACGCCCCCAAGGGGACCTACGGTCGACTGCGGGCAACGCGTCCGGGTGAGTACGTGGTGCTGGACACCAACTGTCTGGACGTCTTCGCGATGGAGCCGGTGACCTGCCGGTGGGTGCGGTGCGAACTCACGGTCGCGATGGATCTCTACAGCCGGTGCATCACCGGACTGCGACTGACTCCGGTGTCGACGAAGTCGACGGACGTGGCGGGGGTGCTGTTCGAGACGGTCCAGCCTCGCGAGGTGCCGGAAGGAGGAGGCGAGCCGCTGCCGTATTGCGGGGTGCCGTCCACCGTTGTGGTCGACGCGGACAAGCTCGTCGACCGGGACGGGCAGCCGCTACTGCCCACGGTCGCAGCCGAGACGATCATCTTCGACCACGGCAAGGTCTACCTGTCGAACCACATCCAGAGCGTCTGCGCGAAGCTGGACATCTCCCTGCAGCCGGCCCGGCCGAAGACGCCCACCGACAAGCCGGTCGAACGCTGGTTCCGCACCCTCAACCAGGGACTGCTGGCCGCTCTGCCCGGCTACAAGGGTTCAGACGTGCACAGCCGCGGCGAGAAGGTCGAGGACGAGGCGTTCTTCTTCATCGACGAACTCGAAGCGATCATCCGCGAGTGGATTACCCGGATCTATCACCGGCGCCGCCACCGCGGTCTGTCCGTGCCGGAGGTGCCGGGGCTGAAACTGAGCCCGCTGGACATGTTCGAGCACGGCGTCACCCGCGCCGGGCCGCTACGGATCCCGGCCCGCCCGAATCTGGCCCTGGAGTTCCTGGAGGAGGAACGTGTCCCGATCCACCACTACGGGGTCGAGATCGAAGGGTTGCGCTACAACGGCGACGCGCTGAACGACTACCGCAACCAGCCCAGTCCCTATCGCGGGGCGGATGCGGGCAAGTGGCCGATCGCGGTGGACCGCGGCGATATGCGGAAGGTGTACTTCCAGGACCCCGGAACGCGGAAGTGGCACACGCTCGACTGGGAGCATGCAGCCCTGCTGAACGGTCCCTTCAGCAGGGAGGCGCTGGTCTACGCCCGGCGACTTTCCAAGAAGACCCACCGGTTCCCGGACACCAAACGGGCACTGATCGAGCTCCTTGAGCGGTGGGGGGCCGGACTTGCCGCGGACCGCACCGAGCGACGGATGGCGGTGCGGCTGTCCCAGGAACGGCTGCGGCTGGCGGGCGAGGACGACGAACCGAAGGACGCCAAGGACGAGGTGGCCGCCCTGCCGTCGGTCCGGCGGATCGCCGACCTCAGCTCAACGGGGTCCGGTCCGGCAGAGGACTCCGATGGGCCTGGCCTGCGTGTCGTCGGGACCCAGGACGATGACCTGGGCGGGGACGACGACGAGGACGAGGAGTGCGATGCCGTCTTCCCCGGCGACGACAGCGCCGCCCCGGTCGACGAGGACGACTACTACGCCGACGTCTGGGACAGCCGTTGAGTACGGCGGACAGCACCGAACCGTTCGAGGGCGATGACCGTCAGTACACCCCCACCCGGCTGCCGGGCTGGCTGCAGGAGGTCAACGGCCCGGACCGCATCCAGCCTCCGCAGTTCACCCGGACCCAGCTCGCAGATCTCTCGCCGCGGGATCTGCTGGTGCACAACGACAACCGGGAGGTCTGGCACGCCAACATCGGCCCGATCGACACACCCCAGCTCATCGCGCTGCACGACGCCTTGGCCGAGATCGTCGAGTCGAACCGGCAGGACGGGGACAAGACCAAGCCCGCGGCCCTCGTGGACGCCTATCCGGGGCTCGGCAAGAGCACGGCAGTGCGGGACTACGGTCGCAAGCTGTTCCGCAAGCAGGTTGCCCTGCGCGGAGAGACGACACCGAGCGGCGACCGCCGCGTCCCGGTCATCTACATCGCGCTGAGCGGGAACACACAGATCCGCGGGCTGAACGCGGCGATCTGCCGCTTCTACGGCCTGCCTACCTCCGGGAACGCCGACACCCTGGCCGAGCGGGCCGTGGACGCCGTGTTGTCCATGAAGACGGCCGCGATCATCGTCGACGACATTCACTTCCTCGCCGGGGCGAACTCCAACTCAGTCCGTATGGCGAACCAGTTGAAGTACCTGGCGAACGTCTTCCCGGTCACTCTGATCTACGTCGGCGTCGGTGTCCAGCAGCGTGGTGTCCTGCGCGAGGGCTTCTCCGGCAAGCAGACCGAACTCGCCCAGTTCGGGCGCCGCACCACCCCGCTGACGCTGCTGCCGTTCCAGGTCGAGGACGACGAAGGCCGCCAGCACTGGCACACCCTGCTCAAGACGATCGAGCAGAAACTCGTCCTGGCGGAGAAGTACCCCGGAATGCTCGCCAGGGACCTGTCGGACTACCTCTTCGCACGCTCCACCGGCCACTTCGCCTCCCTCATGGCACTGATCAACCGCGGCTGTCTGCGCGCGATCCGCTCCGGCCACGAACGTCTCGATGAGGACCTGATGAACCAGGTCAAGAACGACGCCGCCGCAGAAGCGGCCCGCAAAGAACTCGAAGCCGAGATCGCGGCCGGCCTGCTGACCAGCCAGCCGACGCAGTCTCCGCAACGTCGCAGGAAGTCGGCATGACGCAATGGACCGACGGGCGAATCCCCCTCTGGGTTCCGCCCGCCGACGGCGAAGCCCTCGACAGCTGGATCGAGGCATACGCCCGCCGACTGACCGTCAGCGGCGCAGAGTTCGTCCGGTTCATCGGGTTGCCTCACGCGGACCCGAGGTTCATGGTCCGCAGGCTCTCGGACACCGAACGCCACGCCCTCGCCAGCCGCACCGGACTGACGCCCGAAGCGTTGGCCGCCATGACGCTCGACCGGTGCGACGGTGTCATGGTGACCATCGACCCGGACGATCGCACCATGGGCAGACCGCCGGCCTGGCGGCACTACGGCTCGCGCAGCCGGTTCTGCCCCGCCTGCCTGGCCGACCGCCACGGGCGGTGGCAGCTGTCCTGGCGGCTGCCCTGGTCGTTCGCCTGCACCCGCCACAACCTGCTGCTGCGCGACTACTGCCCAGCCTGCGGGCACCCTCCACCGGTCAGCACCCCGATGCGGGCCACGCCGTCCGCTCCCGGACTCTGCCTGCACGCGACCGGCACCGGGCGCCCCATCCGCTGCGGCTACCCGCTCGTCGAAACCCCCGCGCCGGCCTTGCCGTCCGACGGCATGGTCATCGCCGCCCAGGTGTCCGTCGTCCGGGACATTCTGAACGCCTCCACGGACAGGGAAGCTCTGGCCCGCAGCCAGGAACTCTACGCCCTGGCACGACGGGCCCTGCGCGGCATCCGTCACCTTCCCTCCGCACCGTCCGCAGCCGAGAACATCCTGGCCGAGTGCGGCGGATATCCACCATCCACGGCCCTTCACGACGCCGGAGACGAGGGCAACGACGCACACCACACCGCCGTCGGCGCCGCCCTGGCGATCATCGCCACAGATCACAGCCATCCCGACTGCGACGAGATCTTCAGCTGGCTGCGGTCCACCGACCGCCCCCAGAAGCCGCGGTTCGACTACGCCACCAGAAAGATCGCGACGTGGCTGCCGGCCGGCCCGCGGGTCGTCACCCGCATGCTCGCCGACGCCGACTCCGAGCTCACCCTCCTCTCCCGCCTGCGCTACGGCACCGCAACCCCCTCACCCGCTTGGAAGGACCTCTCCGACGACGACGTACGCCGCCGGGCCTCGAAGCTGCCGTCCATGATCTGGCCCTCCTGGGCCTACCGGCTCCTCCCCTCCACCAGCGACACCCAGCTCGCTGGAGTCCGGCGGGCATACGCCTCGATGATCCTGCTGACCGGCGCGAACTTGAGCTACCACCAAGCGGCCTCACTCCTGGGCAACACCAGTTCCAGGAGCAACCGCAACGCCCTGCACACGGCTCTGACCTCCGGCGGAACAGACCTTCTGGCCGCGCTCCTGCCCGCCCTGGCCAGAGCCCTGGACACTCACGACGTTCCGATCGACTACACCCGTCGCCGCCGTCTCTTCACCGCCGACACCGTCGCCTTCGACGAAGACGCCTACCAGGCAGTCTGCCGTCGCCGTGGCTGGCGCCCCCGCACACCCGACCGCATCAAGCGCCTGCGCTGGCTCCTGGCCCAGCTACTGCTGGGCGCCGATCCCGGCCCAGCTTCCCGCACACCCACACTGCAGTTGGCCCTTCGCTACGAACTTCACCCTGACCTGCACGCACTCCTGCATAAGCAGGCGACCATGAACCTCAAGGCGCACGGCCTCGATGAGCCCGTGCTCTGGGAGCCCCCGCCGGGCTGGTTCCGTGATCTCCGCCTTCCAGCCGGCCCCGAGAACATCGACCGAAACCGGCTCGCAGAACTCGCCGCCGACGGCCCCGCCCCGGCCGAACTCGCCCGCCAGCTCAATCTGGACGTTGCCCATCTCCATCTCACGCTCGAAGCCCTTGGCGTCACCGCCCCCAAGCCCGCTCGGCCGCGGCCATCCAGCACGTCCTCCCAACAGATCCCTCGGGAAGGCGTTCTCGAGCCACAGCGTCTTCGCCAGCTCTACCTGGAGCAAGGTCTAACGCAACGGAGGATCGCCCAACTCGCAGGATGCAACGGCAGCACCGTCGGGCAAGCCATCAGCGAAGCCGGTATCCCTCTTCGCCAACGCCGACCAGCTCGTTTCCTCGAGGAGGTCGTCTCCCGAACCTGGCTGGAGACCGAGTACCTCGGCAAAGGGCGATCCTGTCCGGATATCGCCCGCGAGCTGGGCGTCCCCAAGGACTCCGTGATGAAACTGATGAACAGATGGGGCATCCCCCACCACCCGGCCAGCCAGTTCACCAACGTCTTCGCCTCACTCGACACCGACTTGTCCCCGGCCATGCAGGCCGTCAGTCGGACGAAGAACTGTTTCCAGCGGCTCCGCCTCCTCCTGCAGCTTCCCGGGCACCGCAACCTCCAAGCCGCTGCTGACGCTCTCGATACGAAGAGGAACATCCTCGACTACCAGCTCAAACGCGTCGAAGAAGTGGCAGGGTTCACCGTGATCGAACGATCCCGCCCGCTCGCCGCTACGGACCGGGGCAAGGTGTTCCTCGCGGAAGCCGAGGCACTGCTCAACCAACTCGCGTGATGGTGTCAGTGTGAATTCCAGCAACACCGCCCTACTTGACGGTTCCACCCCGTGGCGGTGAACGGTCCCCGGCGCCGAATCTCGGGCATCCACGAGATCGCTGAGGAACTCACCCGTCGACCCATAGGGCTCGCCGAACGCGAACTCCTCATCGAGCAGCCACCCCACGGCATCCGGAACGTCCTCCGCGCTGCCGTACATGCGCTCTGCGACCGCCACCACGGCCTGGACCACCGCTGCGGGCTCACCGACCTCACTGCACTTCCACGGGGGACCCGCCGGAGGCCGCGCGGGATCCTTGGGCAGAGGACTCGGAAGGGCGACGTCGGCGCCGGCCTGCTCATGGACCAGGCCGTCCCGTGGGGAGACTCCTCCGAGAGTCGCCGCATGCCCCTCGCTGTACCCCTGCTGGAAACCGCCGTGGGCACGGGCTACATGGGCCACCCGAATCCGCTCACTCCGAAAGAACGGCTCGAGAGCCATGCGCTCGTACCCGCTGTAGATGGCCAGCGAGAAGACCTGCCACCACCCCTCCAGCTCCGGGTCCATCGACGGCCGGCCGTACCAGAAGCTCGACGGAACGAACCGGAAGTGATCGTGGGCGCGCACTGCCGTCAGACGGTGCCCCATCCCGGACAGCTCAGCTGCGGAGGCGCGGGCGGCGTCCTCGCTCGGCAGGCTCAGCGTGTACTGGACTCCCCAGGCGGGAGGCATGGAGGCCATCAGCTGCACTGCCAGGTGAACATCGCCCGCTCGAAGCGCCGCTCGGCCAGGTCTTCCGGACGGATCAGCCGGTACAGGGCTCCGGCATCGCCCCACATCATGTCCGCGGCGTCCTCGCTGTCGAACTGGGCCAGCAGCACCCAGTTGCCCGCCTCCTCGGACAGCCGCGGGTCGTCCCAGGACACCTCGCCGCCCAGGACCGCCTCCGCGATCTCGATCTCGACCGGGTTCTGCACCGAGTGAGCGTGGCCGCCGATCTGGTGCCCGACCTCGTCGTCGAACTCCCGCAGGGCGTCGAGGAACTCCTGAGAGCAGACCGGGTGGTCGTAACGGTTCCCGAGCGGGGCACCTGCAGCGAAGGCGTTCCGAATCCGGGGATGCCAGGGCTCGGCCGCCGTCATCTCCAGCCTCGCGGCCAGCGGCACCACCGGGTACGACTCGACTTCGTCAGGCGTCCCACGTTCCACGACCTCCTCACCAGCTGCCACATAGAGCACACGGGCGCCCGCCCAGCTCTTCCGGTCCGCAGCAAGAACGAGAGCTTCGCCGTCGTCAAGCTGGCCGTCGAAGTAGAAGAACAGCAGCGTTCCAGCCTCGGGTAGATCGATGTCCACTGCGGCCGTCGGCAGGCCCACACAATCGATCGAGGCGACGAAGGAGAGCGGACCATGCCCCTCCCACACCGGCCACTCCGAGGCGGCCGGCAAGGCTGGAAGGCCACCGAGTCGACCCGCCACGTCGTCAGAGCCAGTCGCTACCTCAAGACGCACGCCAGGGCGAAGCAGACCAATCCACTTCTCGGCATCCCCGGGCGACAGATGCTGCAAAGCAAGGGAGTGAAGGGTATCCCGGGAACCATGTGTCATGCGCCCGATCATGCACGGCGCCACTGACAGAGACCTCGGCGGCCCTCCAGCAGCACGCGCAGCCGCTCAGTCCGTGGCCGTGGACCTCCAAGCAGCGGTGACGCACCCTTCCTCCCAGTGCCACCAGCCTTCCGCTGCACCGTGTTCCAGGAGCTTGCGGATTCGCGGCAGGTCCGCCTCCGGTGGGACATCCAGCGCCACCATCCGGTACCGCTCGATGCCCTCGCCCGTCGTACCGAGCTTGTGGAAGATCTCCAGAACGCTCTGCCGGGCAGCAGCCGAGCCGCCGTCCTTCAACACGATCAGCCGGATCGTGCAATTCTCTGAGGATCGGACCGTCTCTCCAGCCCAGCGGACGCCCTCATCGTCGATCTCCACCCGGACGATGTCGTCGCTTGCGACTCCGCGTACGAACCAGGGAGTGTTGTCCAAACGCACCGTGCCGTCACCGAGGTCCACTGCCCACAGGCTCTCGACGCTCGCTGGCGGCCAGCCGTCCTCGTCCACATCCATCCGGAAGTGGACCTTCACGTGGGCGTCACTGATGTTCGTCACCGCGCCATCATCCACACCGCATTCACAGGGCAGGCACGGGGAGGGCGGTCGCGCGATGTCATCGGACCTGGACAGTGGCGCAGATGAAGGTCGTGTCCTGGAGCAGCGCCGGAGTGATGGCCACGCCGGTCAGGTGTTCTGCCAGGGCGAACGCCGCCTGCGGGGAGAAGTCCGGTTCCGGGTCCTCCACCTCGAGATGGAAGCCGATCCGTCGCATCACGTCGAGGAGTTCGTCGGGCTCGGCGCCCCAGCGGTCCTCCGGGAACATGGGGTCGAAGCACAGCCGCAGCACCTGGTCCTCCGCCCAGAGGAACGTGCCGACGGCGTTGATGTTGACGAAGTGGGAGACCCAGGTCACCCCCGCCGAGGCGGGCAGGGCTCGATCTTCGGTGACTCCGATGTACCCGTTGGGCTCGATCAGCAGCGTCCAGGTGCCCACAGTCGTCATGGCGATCAGCTGACGGTCTCCCTCCTCCAGGTCGTACTGGGCGAAGCCGGCGTCGACGACTGCGGCTATGCCCTGGAGGGGTGCTTCCGGTCGTCCCTCGAGCCGGGACACCACCTCAGCAGGTGAGAGGCCCCGCACCAGGGTGAAGCAGTACGCCTCGGCGATGTCTGGAAAGTCGTCTTCGAACCACGCGTAGTCCGCTCCGGTCTTCGTCATGCCGTCCATCCTGGTTCGTGTCACTGACACCGGAGGGGCCTTGGGGTCGTCGGCAGGGATCGGAAGGGACATCCACCAGTTCAGGGAGCGCTCTTCCTCTCCGCCTGGGGCATCACCGGAGGGGTTCGCGGACATCCCTTGGACTGCGCGGCTGCTGTCAGTGGCCTCTGTCAGGATGCCTCGGTCAAGACCAAGATTGATCTGGAGAGACCATGGGCACTTGGGATGTCGGCCCCTTCGATAACGACACCGCAGCGGACTTCTGTGGCGACCTCGATGAAGCAGCCGCAGGCGAACGTGAGGGCATCGTCCGCGGCATTCTCACCCATGTGATCGACGCCGCGGGGTACTTGGAAGCACCCGAGTCTGAGCAAGCCGTTGCTGCGGCCGCCCTCGTCGCCGCGCAATGCCCTGGCGGTGAGCCTGCCGATCCCGTTTATGGGCCGGAAGAGCCCCTTCCTGATCTCACCGGCCTGCGCGATCTCGCCCTTCAGGCCCTTGACCGCGTCATGACCGACCCGTCCGAGCTGATGGACCTATGGGCGGAATCGGATGGAGGCCCCTGGCGCGCGAGTATTCGTTGCCTGCAGAACGTGCTCCTGCCGCAGCCGCCCGGAGAACAGCTCAGGCTGATCTGATCGCACCGCAACCACTACGTGATTTCTATCCGGAAGGCCGCCATGAGCTGGGATGTGCTTCTCCTCCGCCTACCCGACAACGTGACCTCGGTCCATGAGGTCCCAGGTGATCACACCTCGTCCCCGCTCGGCCGCCGCCACGACGTGCTCGCGGCCGTTGCCCAGGCAGTCCCTGACGCCGATCTCTCGGACCCGACCTGGGGTGAGCTTCTCGGGCCCACCTGGTCCATGGAGCTCAACATCGGCCACGAAGACCCAGTTGACTCGATCATGTTGCACATCCGGGGCTCCGGCGACGACGTGCTCACGCGCGTTTTCCGGCTTGCCGAATCTCTGGGCTGCAGGGTTCTCGACTGTGCCGAAGGCGACTTGATCGCTGCCGGGCAGGCGTCGGGCTGGCACGCTTTCCAGCAGTTCCGCGATCGAGTGGTGGGACCCTCACAGTGATACCTCCCGGTCACCGCGCCAGCATCCGCCCCATGCACCCCGAGACCCGATTGGGCCTTCTGTCCGGTCGGATGGTCACGTCCGATGAGGGTGACGGAGATGTACAGCCCCTGTGGCTCAGTGACGGGCCGGCCACGGCCGAGCTGTGGACGCGGATGCACGCCGAACACACACGCTCCGGCCTGTGGCCGCTGCTGCTCGACTCGCTGGATTCGAGCGACAGCGAATTCCGCCCATGGGGATCCGGGGAGGTCTTCCCCGAGCAGATGTCCTTCCCGGCAAGCCACGCCCCTGCCAGCCTCCACGCACAATGGTGGGCGACCTACACAGCCGTCGACGAAGACGACGACATGCTCGACACCGACAGGCGCCTTGCCGTCACGGCTCCCTTCGGACAAACCTGGCCCGGCCTCGCGCCCAGCCGGGAGACGGCGACGAACCCCGATCAACTGGCCGCCGAGTTCGCGCAGACGTTCCTCGCCGACCGCCAACAGACACGTCTGGGGCTGGTCGCCGCAGCGTCCGGTGCGGACGCGTTGACAGCTGTGGGCTGGGCCGGACCCTGCAACTACGACAACGACACCGCGAAGTTCTCCGCGGTCCTCCGTGACTGGGAACACCGGTTCGGTGCTCGTGTCGTCGCGGTCGGGTTCTCCACGCTGCACCTCAGCGTCGCCGCGCCACCTCTGGACGAGCATGAGGCTCTCCTGGTCGCGGCCGAGCACTTCGCCTTCTGCCCGGACAACATCTGGCAGGGCAGAAGGCCGTACACACTCGCCGCGTACGCCGAGCAGATCACCGATGCCCACCACTGGGACTTCTGGTGGGACTGATCTGCTCCCCAGAAGACGTTCGACCGGGAAGTGGCCTTCAGGGGTGCGGTGCTGGGCTTCAGGCGGCGGACAGTCTGTGCCACCAGTGACTGCAGCCGCCAGAGCAGAAGCGCTTACGGCGTCGCACGTCGGCAATCGTGAGCACCGCGATCAGCAGCCTGAACGCCTTGCGGCGTTCGTCGAGAGGTGCGAGACCGGCGATCTTCCCCAGTTGCTCGTCGATCCGGCCTCGTGAGATCAACACTGCGGGCGTATGCGTCGGACGCAGCCCGGCACGGCGGATGCTCTCCGGCGCGTCCTCGGTGACTGCGCGCGCCTGGACGCAGTGATGGCGCAGGAACAGCAGCACCTCGGACTGCTCTTCCTGGCTGAGGCCGTCGAACCATTCGATGCCGGCTGACATCGGGCGCAGCCCCTGCGCGAGCTCGTTGAGCAGGACGTCGCGTTCGTTCATGACTGCCTCCCGTGGGACGGACGCCGCTCCGCAGCGGTGATCAGGATTCCGAGCAGCACCGCCAGATCGGCCGCGCCCTCAGCGTCCTCGGCCCAGCGCGTGGTCTGCAGTGGGTGAACTTGGTCAGGGAGGACGCCTTCGCGCGCCAGGACGAAGGCCAACGTCAGCATGGCCGAGCGGGCGTTGCCGTCCTCGAACGGATGGAAGAAGAGGATGTCGAGGTAGGTCCGGGCAGCGCGTGAGGGGAGGGGCAGATCCGGTTGAGCGCTCTCAGACAGACAGCGCTCGAATTGCTCCTGGGTGTCGGGGGTGAGGCCGTAGCGCTCCCGTCCGCCTTTCGCGAGGGCCGGCATCGTGCGGAAACCGACGAGGTCGTGGCCCAGAACGGTCCGTTGCCACTTCGTCATGAGGGCGAAAGTCAGCGGCTGGCGCTGCTCCGCGTCGGCGAAGGCCACGTCGAGGGCGATCAGGACCCGCGCGGTTCCCTCGCTGTCACGTCCGCCTCGCGTTGCCATGAAGAAGTTCCGGAAGCCGTCGCGGGCCGGTGCTCCAGGGACGGGGCGTGCGCCGCGCCAGGATGGCCAAGAGATCTCCGTCCGAATGCGCAGCCAGTCGGCAAGGCTGTCCTTCGGTCGGACGGGTCCGGAAGTCATCTGATTTCGCCCACGCCTCTGGCGAACTGCGAGCTCACCGCGTCGACCACGGGAACGTCAGGTGCGATCCAACTGCCGAACCGGCCGCCGACCGCGTTCTCGACAATCTCCTGGGCCTGGCCCTCGTCGATGTCGTTGTAGGCGAGGAACCATCGGAGGACTTGGATGCAGTGCCTGTACCAGCCGCTCTCGGCCTGGGTGCGGTCGGCCACCACGGTGACCAGGCGGGTGCATGCTCGCTCCCAGTACCAGCTGTCCGCCGAAGTCACCTGGGTGTTCCCCGGCGGAGTCAGGGCTGCAAACCGTTCCGCCAGGTCCTCCAGCCAGCCACGCCATTCCTGAAGGGCCTCAACAACCAGCGGGGCAGTCGTATCCGGGGTCGTCACGGAGTCGGTCGCACAGCACCACACCTCGACGACGCCTCCGTCGACGTCACCCTCACCGACCGACCAGTTCCATCCGCAGGCCCATCGGCCGTACCGGCCCGCCAGGAACTCGGTGACCGGCTCCAATGCACGCCAGCGATCCTCGCGAGCGACTTCAGCGCTGGGCAGCAAGGGCACGACAAGGCCTGCCAACTCCTCCGCCGCATCGGCGTCCATCTCGAACGAATGTCGAGCCGGATCCACATCTGCCCACGTCAGGGCATGCGCCCACAGTTCACTCACTGTCCCACTCTGCCGTGCGCAGCCACCCTCACTCCACTCCATATCGGCCCTACGTTCCCAAGGCTGTCGCCATGGTCTAGCTGCGGCTGACGATCGATCTCATTGGCCGTCATTGTCGGCGGTCATGTAGTCGTCGGAGCGTTGTCGTTCGCTTCGGGGACGTAGCCGCAAAGGTGCGGTGCGCATTCGGCGTTGTGGTCTCTGCCCCAAAGGTAGGTGTCTCGCTCGATGGAGCGGACGCGGTGGACGAGTCGCAGCTGGTCTTTGCGGGGCAGAGTCGAGGGCAACGCTGTGAAGGTCTCCGGGAGTGCGGCGACCATGCCGCTGACCTGCTCTCCGTTGTACATCTGCAGCAGCGTGGTGCACTGCCACCAGTCGATCTTGCCGCCGCGACTGTCTGGGGTGCCGGGCCAGTAGTAGTGGGCCGGGTCCGGGAGCAGATAGTGGACTCCGTCGGGGGCCAGGTGGGCCCGGAGCCATGCCGCCCCTCCACCCGGGCCGAGCCGGAGCCGTCGGGCCTCGTCGTGCAGGGCGCAGATCGCTTCGGTGTCGAGGGCCTTGAGAACGTTCGCTACCGGAGGCAGTGGCTGGCGCCCGACTGGGGCCTTGACCGGCCAGCGCCTGAGCAGAAGGCTGACCCATTGCTGCGGCGTCCTCGGCGACGGGTCCTTACGGGACGCAGGCAGTGGCGGGGGTGGCGTCCAGATTCGCCCTGACTGTTCGATGTGACGCAGCATCCATGTCCGCGCCTCCGGGCCGGCGGTGTTCCAGACCCAGCTCATCGGTCGTTCGGCCATCGCCTGATCGAAGCTCCCAGGGGACTTGCCCCGACGGGACGGCTTCCTGGGGGTTGGCCGTGCGACGCCCGGAAGATTGTGGCTCAAGTTGGCCAGGAATCTGATGCGGTCCAGAGCCTGGTCAGGGGAGTTGTCCTGCGCCACGTGCTGTGGGCTTCCGGCCAGATGGCGGATCTCGGTGAACGCCCTGGCCGCCAGAAGCGCGGCTATGTCCCGGTCGAGCTCGGCCTCCTGGCTCCTCATGCCGATCCGTCCTTACTGCCGCCCTGAGGGCGGGTTGTGCGGGCCTGGGCGTGCGACAAGGCAATGCGGCGGCGCGCGGTATCGACCTCAATGATCTTCACGGTGAGGGCGTCACCGACCTCGATATCTTTCTCTGACGATTCATTCAGCTCGCTGGTGTGCACCAGCCCCTGGAAGCCGTCCTCTCGGTCTTCGATGCGGACGAAGACGCCGAACGAGACGATCTTGGTGACCGGTCCGGTGACCACCTGGCCGATCCGCTGCGCCACCTGCGGCCACGGGTCCTCCTGTACCGCTCGCAGCGACAGCGGTACCCGTTCCCGGACGATGTCGACGTCGAGGACCTCGGCTGTGATCTCCTGGCCGACGCTGACGACATCGGACGGGTGGTCGAAGGGACGCCAGGACAGCTCCGGAATGTTGATCATCGCGGTGAAGCCGCCGATGTCCACGAAGGTGACGCCGAAGTCGGCGATGGTCGTCACCGTGCCGGTGACGACCTGGCCGCGCCGCAGGGTCTTCAGGAACGCCCAGTCCCGGTCGCTGGGCGTCGGCTCGGTCTGCCAGCGAGCGCGCAGGACACCGTCACTGTCCGGCAGTACAGCTGTGAACAGGGGGAGATCTTCACCGGCATACATGGATACAACACCGGCAGCATGCGCGCTGGCGAGCTGGGAGGCCACCGCCTCGAACTGGGTCTCGTCCACGACCGTGCTCGTGATCTGTCCGTCCTTGTCTTCCCAGACGACCTCCACCATGCCTTCGTCGGGCAGAGCAGCCACGGCCGTGTCGACGTCGGTGAGCAGGTCCGGCCAGACCGCCAACTGGGAGCGTGGGGTCAACTCGGAGCGCACGGTCTCGATGGTGTCGCGGGTCAGGCGGTGCCATCGGGAGGCGTTGATGGCGAAGACCTCCTCCAGGAACACGGCACGGTGGGCGCTGACAGTCCAGCGCAGGCGGCCCCAGAAGTCGGCGTCGGCCGGACGCTGTACGTGCTGTGGGTCATCGGGGGCGAAGTCGTACGGCGATGCGTGCACGCGTTCTGGGAAAAGTCCGAGCGAGCGGGTGCGGGCCAGCGCCGCTTCGCAAGGGCGGCTGCTGCTGACGTAGAGGTACTGGTCCCAGCCGACGTGCACGGTGAATGCCCCCTCCGCCTCCAGACGGCACCAGGCGCCGTTGTCGCGGAGCATGGCCCTGACGAGTTCCAGGCCGACGGCCATCGATACCAGGGCACCGTCGTGGAACCCGGTGAGGCCGGCTGGGAAGACGTCGGTCAGGCCGTAACCGTCGACCGGTGGCTCCAAGCAGAAGTGGCAGAAGCCGCCGATCTGCGGCTCGCGGACAGCCAACTGGTCGACACCGGATTCTTCGGCAAAGGCGGCGATGGCCTGCAGGTATGCGGCTTCGACCCGTCCGTGGTCACTGGTCGCAGGCTCGACGCCCACGTAGTGGCCGTGCTGATCGCGGTCGGCAGGGTCGTACTTGGTGACCTGATAGACGTATGGCAGCACGTCACTGCGCCCCGGAGGTTGAAGGCGCTGCTGCTGGGGCCTGGTGGCGTTCAAGCACGTAGTACACCGTGCCGGGTCAGCCGTCGAGGCGGTGAAGGATCTGCGTGAACTCGTCGGACTCGATCAGACCGGTGAGTACCTGGATCATGTTGCTGATGCCAGGATCGCGGACGATCAGGCCGTCCGAGCACCAGAAGTAGCGGCCTCCCAGGGCTTCCCCGCTTTCGGCCCATCTAGCCATGATGGCCTCGACTTGTCCGAGGGTGATGATGGTCGCGCTCCAGCGGGATCCGTCCTTCAGGTCCACGAAGACGTCGATATTGTCCACAGATTCCAGATCCTCGCCGGAGTTCGGCAGGAAAGCGGCTTCGAAGTGCTCAGTGCGAACCCGGTACCAGGGCCCGTCCGAGCGGCCCGGTTGTGTGCTGTGGCTCATCGGGAGAGTGTGCCGGGCTAAACCGTCCGGCTCAACTGAGTTCTCCAGGCACCCTTCACGTCGGGGTGTGGTTCACAGGTCAGGTTCGTACGGTGGGATTGTCCAGCGCAGTACCGTTTCGCCTGCGCGGGCTTCGAGGGTGGCGGGGTAGACCTGTCCGTGGCCCCGCTCTCCGTGGTGGCGTATGGAGTGGTCCCCGGGATCCCAGCCGAGACCGAGAATTGGACATCCGTCGAGGTCGATGGCACCCGCCAGCAGTGGGTGGCTCCAGCCGGCTCGGTTGAATCGGTGGAAGTCGGTGTGGGCGTCGACGGAGACCATCAGCCCGTTGCCGGGGCCTTCTCGGGTCCAGGCGCGGAGCCGTTCGGCGACCGCTTCGGCCTCGACCAGGGGAAGGTCGAGCCACCCGCGCGGCCCATGTCCGCTGGGGTGCTGCGGGATGCGGTCACCGCCGAACTGCGCATGGACGGTGTCTTCGTACCTGCCCCAGTAGGTGACGTCCGCGAGACCGTCGGTGGACGGTCCGTCCAGGCCGGTGAAGTCGTCCAGCGCCTGAGCGTCGCCGAGGACCATGCCACATCGGTCGACCGGAAGGTCGCCGAGCTGCAGGGGTTCGCGGCCATCGGGGCCGACCCAGGGCCGGCCGAGGTCGACCTCCAGGACGGCGATCGTCGGTTCCCCGTCGAAGGGCGAGGCCGATGTCTGGGCCCGAACCTGCAGGGGCCGGTCTGGGGCGGCTGCTACCGCGATCGCCTCGCACATCCAAGCAGACGGCTCACTGTCCTCGGGTCCGTGCAAGTGCCCGCCGCCGGAGGCTATTACGACCCGGGCCCACTCGGACAGCGGCCGGCCCACCTGCGGCCAGTAGTCGATCCAGCTCGCCATCCCCAGCACGAGTATCCCGGAGGGCGCGGTGACGGTGCCAAGGTCGACATCGGTCTCAGTCATCTGCTGATTGAACAGGCACGGAAGCTTAAGGATCAAGGTTCCGTCGCGTCCGCGGTCCGCGTGGAGCGGTCCTGCGGGGTGCGCTGCTGCGACAGGAGCGGGCCGAGGCGCAGGTGGCGATCCCTGCGACGGGACACGAGTGGCCACCCCATCAGCGGGAAACGATCTTCGGTCGACTGGGAAGCGATCTTCAACCGCTTCTGTCCTGCCTGGTCAGACGCACTCGTGAACACCCCTATCGCTGGGCGGCCGCGGCGGCAAAACGGTCCAGATACGGTGAGGCCAGTTCGGCCGGGTACATCGGATACTCCCGCTCATCCCCCGGATCTCCCGCCAGTGCCCTGGTCGTCGCACGCCTCTTCAGCTCGGCCAAAGGCTCGCCGGTCACGACATACACATGCCACGGCTGGAGGTTCCCGCTCGAAGGGGCCCGCGTCGCTGCCGCCAGCACTCGTTCGAGGACCTCCCTGGGCACCGGCTCATCGCTGAACGCCCGCACAGCCCTGCGACTGTCCACGGCTTCATACACATCCACGTCTTCTCCGTCCTCTCACTCCATGGCAGGCAGTGAAGACACGAGGATGATCGTTGCACCCGGCCAACCGGCCGGGTGGAGCTTTGGTGCTGCCAAATCTGTGTCAGTCCATCACAGGCGATGAGGGCACTCGAGGCACTGCGGAGTTGGGGTCGAAGCCTGCGAACGCCAGTCCAATGACGAAACCCGCCACCTCCTCCAGCTGGCGAACGCGATCCAGCGCCCCAAGAATCGCCGGCGTCCCGCCGACGTCACGCACCAACTCGCCGACGACATGCAGTGCCGCAGCATCGTCGCCGCACATCGCCACAGTCACGCTGGAGGGGCCACCGCCGGGAGAGCTCGTCCACTGACCAGCGGGAAAGAGGTGGAACGCCTTGACGACATGAGCTCCTGGAGCAAGCCCGGCGATCCGCCTCGCCATCGACTCGCCGTGCTCGGTGAGCAGACCGCCGACACCATGCGCGACAGCGTTCGTGGGATCGATCAACGGCGTCCCGTCAAGCAAGCCGTCGGACGCGCCCGCCAGTCCCAGCATGTCCTCGACGCCGTCCCAGGACACGGCGAGCAGCACCGCATCGCGCCCGATGACCGCCTCACGCGGCGCGACGGCGAGCACTCCGTGGCCCAGCCGCTCAGCAAGCTGCTCCGCCTTGACCTGCGACCGCCCGCTGATCGACACCTCGTGCCCGGCGCGTGACCAGCCCTCGCCCAAGGCCGCCGCCAGCGTCCCTGTTCCCAGGATCCCGATTCGCATCGTCGCTTCCTCTCAAGTGGCAGTCAGTTGGGCAGTCACATTAAGGAAGGCGTTACGCACCGATCGGTGCGTGACGACCGCGCGATGATGGGCGACGAGATGACTGATCACGAAGGCCATTGCTACGAGTTGGTCGCTGACTGCCGTCTGCGCGCGGCCACCGATCTCTTCGCCCACACCTGGGATCCCGTCGTGCTGGCGGCTCTTCGCGCGGGCCCGCGCCGACGCCGCGAGCTGCGCGTCACGATCGGCGGGATCAGCGACAAGGTCCTGACCGACACCTTGCATCGTTTGCTCTCCAGCGGCCTGGTCGACCGCCACGCACATGCCGAAGCGCCACCTCGCGTCGAGTACAGCCTGACAAGCTTGGGGCAGAGCCTCGTCGAGGGCCCCATGATGGCGCTCGACGCTGCAATCGAGCACAGTGACGAGCTTCTCGAAGCACAGGAGAACGCGGCACTGAGACCATCAGACCCGACAGTGAGTCCATCAGAAGCGGACCGAGCCGGATGAATACCCTCGGCCACCCTCTTGGCGTTCCCGCAGGTCAAGCCAGCACGAGGCACCGCTTGACCTACTCCACAACGAGCACGTCATGGAAACCCGGTTGCCCGATCCGAACGCCGCTGACAATGTCCCGGCCATGCCTACCTTCTCCGCGCACGACGGGACCAAGCTCGCCTACCACGTGTTCGGAGACGGCCCTCCGGTGGTCTGCCTGCCCGGAGGCCCGACGGATTCCGCATACCTCGGCAACCTCGGCGGCCTCTCCGCCCACCGGCAGTTGATCAGGCTGGACCTGCGGGGCACCGGCCAGTCCGCGACACCACAGGACATCGCCTCCTGCCGCTGCGACCGGCTCGTCGACGACGTCGAGGCCCTGCGCGAGCACCTCGGCCTCGCCCAGATGGACCTGCTCGCGCACTGCGCTGGCGCCAATCTGGCCACGCTCTACGTGAGCCGCCATCCGGAATACGTCAGCAAGCTCGCGCTGATCACGCCAAGCGTCAGGGCCGTGGGCCTCACGATCACAGGAGACCTCCGGCTGGAGACCGCACAACTCCGCCGGGACGAACCGTGGTTCCCGGAGGCGTTTGCTGCCCTAGAGGCGATCGTGGCGGGCAAGGCCACCGCCGACAGCTGGAACGCCATCGCACCCTTCTCCTACGGCCGCTGGGACGAGGCGGCCCAGGCACATCAGGCCGCCGGGGACGAGCGGATGAACCAGGAGATCGTCGCTGCCTTCGGCGCCGACGGCGCTTTCGCCCCGGACACCACCCGCACCGCACTCGCCCAGTTCAACCCGCCGGTCCTCCTCCTGGCCGGAGAAGCCGACCTGGGAGCCCCTCCTCACACCATGGCCGAGTTCGCGGACCTCTTCCCGAACGCCGAACTCGTCGTCCAGCCCAGCGCCGGACACTACCCATGGCTCGACGACGCCGACCGGTTCGTGGCGACCACCACAGCGTTCCTGGGACACACCACCGCCCCGTCGTCATAACCCCAGCTGTTGAAGTTCCCCGGACGAAACCAAGTGGCACAACGGAAAGTAACCGCCCTCGCCGACCACCAGGGACCGGATTGCTCACCATGAACCGACGCGGTCAGTGCTCACGACACCCGGATTTCAACGTTTCCGCAGGAGCCAGTGCCAACGATCAAGGGGAACCTACACGAAGGGAGAAGGGGGACGGATGATCGACGCGTACGAGGATCCGGGCACGCCCGACTGTCGCAGCGGCGGCCGGTACCCGTGGTGGCTGATCCGCAGACAGCGGGGGCGGGCCGCTGCCGGGGCGCTGCTCGGCACCGTCTGGATGGTCCTCACGGCGGTCGCGCCGTATCTGCTCGCCCGCGCGATCGACGACGGCCTGGAGCCCGGCGACCAGGCCGCACTGGCCGGCTGGACCGCCGCCCTGCTGGGCCTCGGGGCGTTCAACGCCTGGGTGAGCATCATGCGGCACCGCACGATGACCCGGCTGCGGATGGACGCCAACTTCCGCACGGTCAAGGTCGTGGTCGGGCAGGCCACCCGGCTGGGGGCCACGCTGTCGCGCCAGGTCGAGGCCGGGGAGGTCGTCACGATCGGCGTCGGCGACGTCCAGACGATCAGCCAGTCGCTGACGGTCGTCGGCCCCGGCTTCGGCGCGACGATCGCCTACGGAGTCGTCGCCGTACTGCTCCTTTCGGTCTCGCTGCCGCTGGCCGTGGTGGTGCTGCTCGGGCTGCCGCTGATCGCCCTGGTCGTGGGACCGCTGCTGGGGCGGCTGCAGGGCGCGGAGACGGGATACCGCGAGCGGCAGGCCGTACTGACGGCCCGGATCGGCGACCTCGCGGGCGGCCTGCGCGTCCTCAACGGCCTCGGCGGCAAGGGGCTGTACGCCGACACCTTCCGCCGCGACTCGCAGGAGCTGCGGGCGCAGGGCTACCGGGTCGGGGCGGTGACCAGCTGGGTTCAGGCGCTCGCGCTCGGACTGCCGACCCTGTTCCTCTCCGTCGTGACCTGGCTCGCGGCCCGGCTGGCCGCTCAAGGGTCCATCTCCGTGGGCGAGTTGGTGTCCGTGTACGGCTATGTGGCGGCCATGGTGATGCCGGTGGCCTTCTTCGTCGAGTGCGGCTACCAGCTCAGCCGGGGTCTGGTGTCCGCCCGTCGCGTCGTACGTTTCCTGTCGCTGGAGCCGATGGCCTCCGCCAGCTCCGCCGCGGACGCTCCGCCGTCCCCGTCCGTACTGCGCGACCCGGAATCCGGCGTCGACGTGGCGCCCGGGAAGCTGACCGCGCTGGTCGGCGTGCGCCCGGCGGACTCGGCGACCGTCGTCGACCGGCTCGGCCGGTACACGGAGTCGGCGGCGACCTGGGGCGGCTTGCGCCTGGACACGATCGACCTCACGCAGGTCCGTGGCCGGATCCTGGTCGCGGACAACGAAGCCGACCTGTTCGCGGGCACGCTGCGCGACCTGGTCTCCGGGCGCCGGGACCACGACGACGAAGCCATCACCCGGGCCGTCCACACCGCCGTGGCCGACGACATAGTCCTCGGACTGCCGGACGGGCTGGACTCGGCCCTCGACGCGCAGGGCCGCAGCCTCTCCGGTGGCCAACGGCAGCGCGTCCGGCTGGTGCGGGCGCTGCTCGCCGACCCCGAAGTACTGCTCGCGGTCGAGCCCACCTCGGCGCTCGACGCCCACACCGAGGCAACCGTCGCGGCCCGGCTGCGCACCGCGCGATCCGGCCGTACGACCGTCGTCACCACCACCTCGCCACTGCTGCTCGACCAGGTCGACACCGTGTACTACCTGGTCGACGGCCAGGTAGCGGCGAGCGGCGGCCACCGCGAACTCCTCGACGGTGAGCCGGGATACCGCGCGCTGGTGGCCCGCGACGCGGACACGGACGCGGATGCGGCCGGCTCGGACGCGGATGCCGTCGACTCGGACGCGGATGCCGTCGACTCGGACGCGGATGCCGTCGACTCGGACGCGGGCGTCCTCGACTCGCGGGAGTCGGTCCGATGAGCGCGCACCTGCCCGTCGCCGAACCGGCCGAGGTGCGGCGGGCCGCACTGCGGCTGATCCGGGCGGACGGACGCGCCTTCGGCGCCGTGCTCGCGCTGAACGCGCTGGCCGCCGCTGCCGGTCTGGTCGGACCGTGGCTGCTCGGCCGGATCATCGACGACGTCCGGGCGGGCGGCGGTGTGGAGGTGGTGGACCGGCCCGCCCTCGTCATCCTGGTGTGCGCGCTGGCGCAGCTGCTGCTGGCGCGCACCGCCCGGTATGTGGGGCACCGCTTCGGGGAGCGGACGCTGGCGCGGGTGCGGGAGGAGTTCGTCGAGCGGGCGCTGGCGCTGCCCGCCTCGGTGGTGGAGCGGGCCGGCTCGGGCGACCTGACGGCCCGGGGCACCGCCGATGTCGCCCTGGTGGGCATCACCCTGCGCGACGCCGGGCCCACGCTGCTCATCTCCTCGGTGCAGGCGCTGTTCATCCTGGGCGCGGTCTTCGTCCTCAGTCCGCTGCTCGGCGGCTGCGGGGTGCTCGGCCTGGCCGGCATCTGGTTCGCCACGAGCTGGTATCTGCGCCGGGCGCGCGCCGCCTATCTCGCCGAGGGCGCGGCCACCTCGGAGGTCGCCGAGATCCTCGCCGCGACCGCCTCCGGCGCCCGCACGGTCGAGGCCTTCGGACTGCAACGGCGCCGCGTCACCGCCGGCCGGAACGCCCTGGAGACATCCCGCCGGACCCGTCTGCACACCCTGTACCTGCGCACCGTGTTCTTCCCGATCGTGGAGGTGTCGTACGCCGTCCCCGTAGCCGGCGTACTGCTGCTGGGGGGCGTCCTGCACGCGCAGGGGGCGATGAGCCTGGGTGCGGTGATCGCCGCTGCCCTGTATCTGCGCCAGCTCGGCGAACCGCTCGACCAGATCCTGATCCAGATCGAGCAGTTGCAGAGCAGCGGAGCCTCCTTCGCCCGTGTGGAGGGACTGGGCCGGGCACCGCGGGCGACCGGGTCCGGCTCCCCCTCCCCGGTGGACGACCGGATCGACGTGACCGACGTCCGCTATTCCTACGACCGCGGGGGCGAGGTGCTGCGCGGCGTCGACCTGGTCGTGCGGCCCGGGGAGCGGCTGGCCGTCGTGGGTCCCTCCGGCGCCGGGAAGACCACCTTGAGCAGACTCCTCGCGGGCATCGACGAGCCACGCTCGGGCAAGGTGACGGTTGGGCGGGTGCCGATCGCCGACCTCGATCCCGAGCAGCTGCGGCGGCAGGTCGTCCTCGTCACCCAGGAGCACCACGTGTTCCTCGGCACCGTCCGCGACAACCTGCTGATCGCCGAACCGGCCGCCGCTGACTCCGCGTTGTGGTCGGCGCTCGCCGCGGTCGGCGCCGACGACTGGGTGCGGGAGCTGCCCGCGGGCCTGGACACCGAGCTGGGCCCCGGCCACCGCGCGGACGGCTCGCGGGCCCAGCAACTGGCCCTGGCCCGGGTCGTGCTGGCCGACCCGCACACGCTCATCCTCGACGAGGCCACGGCGCTGCTCGACCCGACGACCGCACGCCACACCGAGCGTGCGCTCGCCGCCGTACTCGAAGGACGCACCGTCATCGCCATCGCGCACCGTCTGCACACCGCCCACGACGCGGACCGGGTGGCGGTGATGGAGGACGGCCTGCTGACCGAACTCGGCACCCACGACGCCCTGGTGGCAGCCGACGGCGCCTATGCGGCGCTGTGGCACTCGTGGCACAGCGAGCGCCGCGACGAGGACCGGGACGGGGGCCGGGACGAGGGCCGGGACGAGGGCCGAGACGAGTGCGCCCCCTAGGGCTTTTCCCCGATTCCCGTGGCCGCGTCGCTCCGCTACCGTCGTGAGGAGTGCCGCTCCCGAAGGCCAGGTGTCACGGAGGCCCCGATGAAGGCAATCGCCCAGGACCGGTACGGCTCGCCCGACGTACTGGAGCTCAGGGACGTCGACACACCGGTGCCGGCCGACGGCGAGGTGCTGGTGCGGGTGCACGCGGTTTCGGTCAACGCGTACGACTGGCACTTCATGCGGGGCCATCCTTACCTGGCGCGTCTGTCGTTCGGGGCCCGTCGGCCGAAGACGCCGATCCGGGGGCGGGACTTCGCCGGGCGGGTGGAGGCGGTCGGCGAGAACGTCAAGCGGTTGCGCCCCGGTGACGAGGTGTTCGGCGAGGCAGACGGGGCGTTCGCGGAGTACGTGTCGGCCTCGCAGGACGCCGTGGACACGAAGCCGGCCAACCTGTCCTTCGAGCAGGCGGCCGCGCTCCCGCTCGCGGGCAACACCGCGCTCCTGGGCCTGCGCGACCTGGGCCGGGTGCGGGAGGGGCAGCGTGTTCTGGTCAACGGCGCTTCGGGGGGCGTGGGGACGTTCGCCGTGCAGATGGCCAAGGCGTACGGGGCAGACGTGACCGGCGTGTGCAGCACGAGGAACGTGGAGCTCGTCGAGTCGCTCGGCGCGGACCGCGTCATCGACTACACCCAGGAGGACTTCACCCGTGACGGGCAGCGCTACGACGTGGTGTTCGACCTGGTGGCCAACCGCTCGCTGACGGATTTGCGCCGAGCGTTGACGCCCACGGGCACGCTCCTGCTGTCCGGCGGAGGCGTGTCCGACGGTGGCAGTCTCCTCGGCCCGGTGGGTCTCACCCTCAAGGGGCAGGCCCTGTCACGCTTCGTCGGCCAGCGGCTGCTCTCGTTCTTCGCGCAGCCAAGCGCGGAGAAGCTGACGGCGCTGCGGGAGCTCGTCGAGTCCGGGCAGGTCACGCCGGTCATCGACCGGACGTACGGCTCGCTCGGCGAGACGCCCGAGGCGATCCGGTACCTAGAGGTGGAGCACGCGCGGGCGAAGGTCGTCGTGACGGTGTGAGCCGCGACCGACAGGTTCGTATACCGAACATGGCCACCCGGAGAACGGAACGTTTCCAGCCAAGTTGTTGACGCGCTCCTGACAGCGGGTGGCATCTCCTGCCACTCTTCCCAGGACCCCTTCACAGCAACCCCACAGCACAACTGCTGTGTCGCGGCATCCCCCCATGCAACTGGTTCCGCGTTTCTCCCTGTTCTGCCCTGTGCTGCCCGGACGGGTACCGACCGCCCGGATCCCCACTGGCCGCGCGACCCGTGGCCACGCAGAAGGAGTCAGTGTTGAGCAGCAATTCCTCCCACAGACGCACCTCCCCCACCCCCCGCCGCCACACCCCGCACCGCCGCGCCGCGGCCGTCGCCCTCGTCGGCATCTCCGCCCTGCTGGCCGCCGCCGTCCAGTCGGGCGCCGCGAACGCCGCCCCCACGCAGGCCCCCTCGGGCAAGGTCAACCCCGGCGCCATCGCGCTGAAGCTCTCCCCCGCCCAGCGCGCCGAGCTGATACGCGACGCCGAAGCCGCCAAGGCGGACACCGCCGAGGACCTCGGTCTCGGCGCCAAGGAGAAGCTCGTCGTCCGCGATGTCGTCAAGGACGCGGACGGCACGGTCCACACACGCTACGAGCGCACATACGACGGACTCCCGGTCCTCGGCGGCGACTTGGTGGTCGACACCGCCAAGTCGGGCACGACCGAGGGCGTCGTCAAGGCGACACGGGCCGCCATCAAGCCGGCGACCACGAAGGCCGCGCTGCCGGCCGCCAAGGCCGAGACGCAGGCCCTGTCCGCCGCCAAGGCGGAGAAGGCCACGAGCCCCGACGTCAACCGCGCCCCGCGCAAGGTCATCTGGGCCGCGAGCGGCACGCCGACCGTCGCGTACGAGACGGTCGTCGGCGGCTTCCAGCACGACGGCACCCCACAGGAGCTGCACGTCGTCACGGACGCCACCACCGGCAAGAAGCTGTACGAGTGGGAGGCCATCGAGACCGGCACCGGCAACACGGTGTACAGCGGCACGGTCGACCTCACCACCACACAGTCCGGGACGACGTACAACCTCACCGACGGCGCGCGCGGCAGCCACAGGACGTACAACCTGAACCGCGGCACCTCGGGCACCGGCACACTCTTCTCCGGCTCCGACGACGTATGGGGCAACGGCGCCGCGTCCAACCTGGAGTCGGCCGCCGCCGACGCGCACTACGGCGCGGCGCTGACCTGGGACTACTACAAGAACGTGCACGGCCGCAGCGGTATCAGGGGCGACGGCGTGGGCGCGTACTCACGGGTCCACTACGGCAACAACTACGTCAACGCCTTCTGGTCCGACAGCTGCTTCTGCATGACGTACGGCGACGGTTCGGGCAACGCCAACCCGCTCACGTCGATCGACGTGGCCGCCCACGAGATGACGCACGGCCTCACCTCCAACACCGCGGGCCTCAACTACAGCGGCGAGTCCGGCGGCCTGAACGAGGCGACCTCCGACATCTTCGGCTCCACGGTCGAGTTCTACGCGGCCAACTCCTCCGACGTCGGTGACTACCTCATCGGCGAGGAGATCAACATCAACGGCGACGGCACGCCGCTGCGTTACATGGACAAACCGAGCAAGGACGGTGCGTCCAGGGACAGTTGGTACTCGGGGATCGGCTCGATCGACGTCCACTACTCCTCGGGCCCCGCGAACCACTTCTTCTACCTCCTCTCGGAGGGCAGCGGCACCAAGACCATCAACGGCGTCACCTACGACTCGCCGACCTCCGACGGGCTCCCGGTCACCGGGATCGGGCGGGCGAAGGCGGAGCAGATCTGGTTCAAGGCGCTCACCACGAAGTTCACCTCGACCACCAACTACGCGGCGGCCCGCACCGGCACGCTCGCGGCGACAGGTGAGCTGTACGGCACCACGAGCGCCGAGTACACGGCGGTACAGAACGCGTGGGCGGGCGTCGCGGTCGGCACCCGGCCCGGCGACGGCGGTGGCGGCACCGGTACGTCGTTCGAGAGCACGACCTCCGTATCGATTCCGGACAACGGCGCGGCGGTCACCTCGTCACTCGCGGTCACCGGCATCACGGGCAACGCGCCGACGAACCTTCAGGTCGCCGTGGACATCACGCACACCTGGCGCGGTGACCTGGTCGTCGCCCTGGTGGCCCCGGACGGCACGGCGTACACCCTGAAGCCCTTCAGCTCTTCCGACTCGGCGGACGACGTGAACGAGACCTACACGGTCAACGCCTCCTCCGAAGTGGCCAACGGTACTTGGCAGTTGAGGGTCCAGGACCAGGCGGCGCAGGACGTCGGCACCATCAACAGCTGGAAGCTGACGTTCCCGTAGACCGCGAGTGAACGCACGACAAGGGTAGGGCGTCGTCCCGGTGGTTCAACTCCCCGGGGCGGCGCCCTCTTTGCCTTGCCCAGGGTTTCCCTTGGTGGCCCATTTACCTAGATCGATTCCGTATTGCGTACAGCGATCTTCATCCAACGGACGCTTTTTGGCCAAGGTTTGATCGCCCTCATGACATGTACGCGTCCCAGGTGCCACTCTTCCACCGCACGGCTCACCCGCACCGCAACTTCACACCGTCCGTACGGCCACCCCATGCCGTCCGGACTCCCCCACAGAAGGAGCTTGCGTGACTCCCCTCTACGCGCGTCACAAGCGCACTACTCTGGCCATCGCCACCGCTGTCGCGGCCGGAGCTCTGCTCGCCACCGGTATGACCACCGGTGCTTCCGCCGAGACCCCGGCGGCCCCCACGGCCAAGGCGCCCCTCCCGGGCGCCCAGGTTCAGCTGTCCCCCGCGGCGCGCACCTCCCTCATCCAGCAGGCCGAGGCGGCGACTCCCGAGACCGCCGAGGAGATAGGCCTCGGCGCCGAGGAGAAGCTCGTCGTCAGAGACGTCACCAAGGACGCGGACGGCACGGTCCACACGCGCTACGAGCGCACGTACGACGGACTCCCGGTCCTAGGCGGCGACCTGGTCGTCCACGAGACCGCGTCCGGCAAGACCGAGGGCGTCACCAAGGCGACGAAGGCGACCATCAAGGTGGCGTCCGTCAAGCCGACCATCACCATCGCGAAGGCCGAGAAGCAGGCCCTGACCGCCGCCAAGGCCGCCGGCTCGGAGAAGACCGAGGCCGACAACGCGCCCCGCAAGGTGATCTGGGCGGCGGACGGCACGCCGACCCTCGCCTACGAGACGGTCGTCGGCGGCCTCCAGGACGACGGCACCCCGAACGAACTCCACGTCATCACCGACGCGGCCACCGGCAAGAAGCTCTACGAGTACCAGGGCATCGAGACCGGCACCGGCAAGAGCCTGTACGCCGGCACGGTCACCCTCGGCACCACGCTGTCGGGCTCGACGTACCAGCTGACCGACGGCACGCGCGGCAGCCACAAGACGTACAACCTCAACCGCGGGACCTCCGGCACCGGCACCCTGTTCACCGACGCGGACGACACCTGGGGCACCGGCGTGGCCTCCAGCTCGGGCACCGACCAGACCGCGGCCGTCGACGCCGCGTACGGCGCGCAGACGACCTGGGACTTCTACAAGAACACCTTCAACCGCAGCGGCATCAAGAACAACGGCGTCGCCGCCTACTCGCGCGTCCACTACGGCAACGCGTACGTCAACGCCTTCTGGTCCGACAGCTGCTTCTGCATGACGTACGGCGACGGGTCCGGCAACGTCAAGCCGCTGACCTCCCTGGACGTGGCCGGCCACGAGATGACCCACGGCGTCACCTCCAACACCGCGGGCCTCAACTACAGCGGTGAGTCCGGCGGTCTGAACGAGGCCACCTCCGACATCTTCGGCACGGCGGTCGAGTTCTACGCGGCCAACTCCAACGACGTCGGCGACTACCTCATCGGCGAGAAGATCAACATCAACGGCAACGGCACCCCGCTGCGCTACATGGACCAGCCGAGCAAGGACGGCGCGTCGGCCAACTACTGGTCGTCGACGCTGAAGAACCTGGACGTCCACTACTCGTCGGGTCCCGCGAACCACTTCTTCTACCTGCTGAGCGAGGGCAGCGGCAGCAAGACGATCAACGGGGTGACCTACAACTCCCCCACCTACAACGGCTCTACGATCACCGGTATCGGCCGGGACAAGGCCAGCCAGATCTGGTACAAGGCCCTGACCCAGTACATGACGTCGACGACCACGTACGCGGGCGCCCGCACCGCGACGCTCAGCGCGGCGTCGTCGCTGTACGGCTCCACCAGCACGGAGTACGCGGCGGTGGCGGCGGCCTGGACCGCGGTCAACGTGAGCTAACCGGTACGTAGCCGTCAGGGCGGTACCCGGAGAGAAGGCAACTCCGGGTACCGCCCTACGCTGTCCCCCATGCCCTACACGTACGAGGACGTGGGCGCGACCCGCGAGGACCGCTGCCCACCGGGCTTCCACCGACTGCACGTCCGCACCCGGATAGGCGAGGGCGAGGCTGTCTTCCGCCGCGCCTCCGAGGCCCTCATGACCTGGGAGCTGCACCGGGCGGTGGGCGTAGGAATCACCTCCGACGCCGCCAAGGCGGCCCCCGGAGTCGACGTCACGGTCGGCCTGGGTCCCATCAAGGCCCCCTGCCGCGTCGTCTGGACAACGGAGGAATATCGCCGCACCGCCTGGGCGTACGGCACCCTCACCGGCCACCCCGAATGCGGCGAGGAAGCCTTCGAGATCACCCGCACGGGCGACGGCTCCGTCTGGCTCACCATCACCGCCTTCAGCCGCCCGGCCAGGTGGTACGCCCGCGCGGGCGGCGCCGCAACCCGGGGGTTGCAGCACGCGTACGCCCAGCGGTGCGGGAAGGTACTGCGGCGGCTGTGCGCCCCGCACGAACAAATCTGACGGGGCACCGAGCCCCGACCGCTACCCCTACCCCCACCGCCATAGCAACCGGGCCACGACCACCGTCACGCCGGCCGCCCCCACGCTGCCACGACGCCGAAAACCAGTTGGACGAGATCCCACTCGACGCGGGGCACCCAGCGGCCGGCGCGTTTGCGCAAAGTGGCCCCGCATCCGATGAGCACCAGCAGCATGGCGCTCCTCTTGTCGAGGATCACGCGCTCACCTCATCAACACCCCGGCCGCCCCCACCAGTCGCCCCTCGTACACCCACCGCCTGCGATGGGTTACTTGGCGAATGCGCCAACGAACGGCAGCCACGCCCCGGCGGAAACGAGGATCACGGGACCACCAGGCGTCTTACTGTCCCGCACGGGCACGACACCAGGGACGCCGTCGGCGACCTCGACGCACGAGCCGCCGTCCGCGTTGCTGTACGACGACGTGCGCCAGCGGGCGGATCGCAGGTCGTACGAACTGTTCATGGTGTGTAGCCCTCCCCGAGTCGGCCGATGAACGCGAGGGACGCCTCCGGTGACAGGGCGGCGGCCCTAGCCAGATCGTAGGACTTGGCGAAGTTCGCGACCACTGCCGGGTCCTCGATCAACTGTCCTGAGTAGGCGCTCTCGGTGTACACCACAGGCGGCTCCTCGGCGAAGGTCATGAGGGTCATCGACCCGTACAGGAGCGGATTGACCCCACCCGAGAAGGGCATCACCTGCACGATCGCGCGATGCCCACGGGAGACCTCTGCAATGTGCTCCAACTGCTCGCGCATCACGTCGCCCCCGCCAACGGGCACCCGCAGCACGGCCTCATGAATGACAAACCACAACTCGGGATCGACCGGATCCTTCAGCAGGGCCCGCGCCCGCTCCTGCCGCGCACAGACGAGCTGTTCGATCTTCTCCTGATCGACCAGGGGCCGCGCGGACCGGACGAGCGCACAGGTGTACGCCTCGGTCTGAAGGAGCCCCGGCACCACCATCGTGGCGAAGTCACAGATGGCCTTCGCCCGACGCTCCAACTCGGCGGCCGCCGCGAAGTAGTCGGCAAACTTCGACGCCTTGAGGATCGCCGCACACAACCGCCGGAAGAACCCGTCCGCCCCCAGCACCCCATCGATCCGCTCCGACAGATCCAACTGCGGCCTACGGATGGCGATCTCGATCTGCCCGATGTACGGCCCGGAGCAGTACACCAAGTCCCCGAGCCCACCCTGCGTCAACCCCGCGTCCTCCCGCCGCCTGCGCAACTCCGCGCCATAGAACTCCCCCATGGAAACGGGGTCGAGCTGCTTCGGCTGAGACATACCGGCTCCCTCCTGCCATGACGTCGTCGTCAGGGCACGCACTGCGTCGAGCATAGATACAGAGAGAATCGGCCCGCACACAGACCGTGAACTTCACGGCGGGCGGGTTGCCCCCCGTACGCTCCTTCGTCGTACTGGGGCGTGGCTACAACTCACCTGCGCGCAGGCGACGTTCCCGAAGTCCGCCAGGACCTCCTCCAGTGGGGACACTGTCAGGATCGTCATCCCACGGCCCAAGGTCCCACTCATCGCCAAGAGTCGGCCGCATGCGCCACAACCTGGCCAGGGGCGGGCCCGTGGAGACGACGAAGGACCCCGCCTCTACGATGGGCCGATGGCGTCGATCAAGCAGTTCCAAATCACCTTCGACTGCGCAGAACCTGAGCGCGTCGCTCGTTTCTGGTGCGAGGTGTTGGGGTACGTCGTACCGCCGCCACCGGAGGGGTTTGCCACTTGGGACGATTTCGATCGCGCACTGCCGCCTGAGCGTCAAGGTGCGGCGTTCGCATGCATTGATCCCTCAGGTGTGGGCCCGCGACTGTTCTTCCAGCGCGTTCCCGAAGGCAAGGCCGTCAAGAATCGGCTGCATCTTGACGTGCGGATCGGCACCGGGCTCGTGGGTGAAGAGCGCGTGGCCGCACTTGAGGCCGAATGCGCACGGCTGGTCGCGCTCGGCGCGGTACGCGGGCGACTACTGCTTGCCGATGGCTTCAACGAGTCGTGCCTCGGGATGCAGGACATCGAGGGCAACGAGTTCTGTCTCGACTGAGTGGCCGCGAACGCGGCACCTCCGCGAGTCGACTGGTGCAGTTCGCCATCACGAGGGTCGCCGTACCGCGGCGCGCCAACGGTCCTGATCCGGAACCACCCTTCGGTGTCCACGAGCAGGGACCGGTACGGGGTGGGCGCCGACCGAGTCAACGACGGCCCGGCAACGGCTCGTCAGCGGCGCAGGACGCTGACGACCCGCTCCCTGCCCAGGCCCGCGGCCGGGTCGACCTCGCCCGGATCGAGCGGCACACGACCAGCCCGCCGCCCCACGCGCTCGCGAGCGGAATCGCCGCCTGGTGCCAATCGCCGATCCGGGCGAGGACCCCGGGATCCGCCGCACGTGGGTCAGCGCATCAAGACCCCCGCCCCCTCCCCCACCTCCTCCGAAGGAATCGCCACCAGCCCCACCTCCGCGCTGGACGCCAGCAGCCGGTGCGTGGGCAGGATGCGGACCGTGTAGCCGTAGGGTCCCGTCCGGTCCAGGGGCAGTGGGCCCTCGTAGAGCCAGCGGCCCTCCAGGTCGGGGCCGCCCGCCGGTTTCAGTGGGACGTAGGTCGCGTCGGTGATGCGGTCCTGGGAGTCGACGCGGCCGGAGACGGCCTGGACCTCGACGTCGTCGGGGGCGAGGTCGGCGAGGGCTACGCGGACGCGGAGGGAGAGGGTGGTGCCGAGTTCGGCGGTGGTCGTGGCGGCGGAGGCCTCGACGTGGTCGACGGTGACCTGCGGCCAGGAGGCCCGGACGCGGGACTTCCAGGTGGCGAGTTCGCGGGCCGTGTCCGGGGAGAGGGAGCGGTGGGCGCGGGCCGCGGGGGCGTACAGGCGTTCCACGTATTCGCGGACCATCCGGCCGGCCAGCACCTTCGGGCCGAGGTGGGTCAGGGTCTGGCGGACCATCTCGATCCAGCGGTCGGGGAGTCCGCCCTGGCCCTGCTCGTAGAAGCGGGGGGCGACACGCTGTTCGAGTAGTTCGTACAGCGCCGCCGCCTCCAGGTCGTCGCGGCGGTCGTCGTCCGTGGCCGTGCCGTCCGCCGTGGGAATCGCCCAGCCGAAGTCCGGCCGGAACCATTCGTCCCACCAGCCGTCCAGGACCGACAAGTTGAGACAGCCGTTCAGCGCCGCCTTCATGCCGCTCGTGCCGCAGGCCTCCAGCGGGCGCAGGGGGTTGTTCAGCCAGATGTCGCAGCCGGGGTACAGCTTCTGCGCCATCGCCATGCCGTAGTCGGGGAGAAAGACGATGCGGTGGCGTACGCGCGGGTCGTCCGCGAAGCGGACCAGTTCCTGGATCAGGCGTTTGCCGCCGTCGTCGGCGGGGTGGGCCTTGCCCGCCACGACGATCTGGAGGGGGCGGTCCGGGTGCAGGAGGAGGTCCATCAGGCGGTCGCGGTCCCGCAGCATCAGGGTCAGACGCTTGTACGAGGGGACGCGGCGCGCGAAACCGATCGTCAGGACGTCCGGGTCCAACACCCCGTCGATCCAGCCGAGTTCGGCCGTCCCGGCGCCACGCTGGCGCCAGGACGCGGCGAGCCGTTCCCGTACCTCCAGCACCAGCTGCTCCCGCAGCACCCGGCGCAGATCCCAGATCTCCTGGTCGGCGATGTCCGCCACCGCGTCCCAGCGTTCCGAGCCGCCGACCGTCATCGCGTCCTCGGTGCGCTGGGCGCCGATCTGGCGGGCGCCGAGGCGGAAGACCTCCGGTGCCACCCAGGTCGGCGCGTGCACGCCGTTCGTCACCGAGGTGATCGGGACCTCGTCGGGGTCGAAGCCAGGCCACAGGCCCGAGAACATCTCGCGACTGACCTGGCCGTGGAGGAGCGAGACGCCGTTGGCCCGTTGGCCGAGCCTCAGCCCCATCACCGCCATGTTGAAGACGTTCGGCTCGCCGCCGGGGTACGTCTCCATGCCGAGGCCGAGGATCCGTTCGACGTCGATGCGCGGGAGTTCCGCGTCGGCGCCGAAGTGGTGGGCCACCAGTTCCCGGTCGAAGCGGTCGATTCCGGCGGGGACGGGGGTGTGAGTGGTGAAGACGGTGCCTGCCCGTACCGCCTCCAGCGCCGCCTCGAAGTCCATTCCTTCGGCGGCCAGTTCGGCGATCCGCTCCAGGCCCAGGAAACCCGCGTGCCCTTCGTTCGTATGGAACACCTCGGGCTGCGCATGGCCGGTGAGACGGCAGTACGTCCGTACCGCGCGCACCCCGCCGATGCCCAGCAGCATCTCCTGGAGCAGCCGGTGTTCACTGCCGCCGCCGTACAGCCGGTCGGTCACCCCGCGTTCGCCGAGGTCGTTCTCCTCGACGTCGGAGTCGAGCATGAGCAGGGGCACCCGGCCGACCTGGGCCAGCCAGACCCGGGCCCGCAGCGCGCGTCCGCCGGGCAGGGCCAGCGAGACCTGGGCCGGGGTGCCGTCGCTCTCGCGCAGGGGAACGAGCGGGAGTTCGTTCGGGTCCAGGACCGGATAGTGCTCCTGCTGCCAGCCGTCCCGGGACAGCGACTGACGGAAGTAGCCGTGCCGGTACAGCAGTCCCACGCCGATGAGCGGTACGCCCAGGTCGCTGGCGGCTTTGAGATGGTCGCCGGCGAGGATGCCGAGGCCCCCGGAGTACTGGGGCAGCGCGGCCGTGATGCCGAACTCGGGCGAGAAGTAGGCGATGGCGGCGGGGAGTTCGGACGGCTGGGTCTGATACCAGCGCTCGCCCGTCACATAGTCGCGCAGATCGTCGGCCGCCGCGGCGAGGCGGCGCAGGAAGCGGCGGTCCTCGGCGAGTTCGGCCAGGCGCCGGGACGACACGCTGCCGAGCAGGCGTACGGGATCACCGTCCGCCACGGCCCAGCGCTCGGGGTCGACGGACTGGAAGAGGTCACGGGTCTCGGCATGCCAGGACCAGCGCAGATTGCGCGCCAGGTCGCTGAGCGGGTGAAGGGCTTCGGGGAGTACGGGCCGGACGGTGAATCTGCGGATTGCCTTCACGAGTTCCACCTTCACGAAGGGCGTGAACAGCAGGACGTAAGCAGCGGGTCGTAAGCAGCAGGTCGTAAACAGCGGCGAGACGTACGCAGCGGGTCGCAAACAGCGGCAAGACGTACGCAGCACCACGTACGCGGCTGAGGGACGCACCCCCTTGTGCGCCCTTCGTCACCCACGACGTTAGCGGCGAGGCTGCCTCCGCAACACGGCGCATCGAAGAACTCCGGCGCGGGTGGGCCGAGTCTCCCGCCCCGGTGACTGCGGCGGAAATTCGCCGCAACCTTCACGTGTACGCCACGGCCGATATGGCCGATTCCGCCCTCATGGGTGGCCTTGTGGCACTTCACACCGCACGAGAGGCTGCCAAGTGGCGTACGGCCGAGCACGGTGCGGGCGCGGTACGAGCACGGTACGGACCCGGTACGGACCGGTCCGCACCGCTTGCCTCCGGCCTCCGTACGCCGAGTCGAGGAGGGGAACTCACGTCATGGCACAGACGAGACAGAGGCGTCTGCGCTGGGCAGGATGCGTCACCGCGGTCACGACGGTCGCGGTACTTTCGGCCATCCCGCCACCCGCGCACGCCGCCCCGCAGGGGCAGATACTCGGCGCCGGTGCCCCCGGTTCCGTCAGTGGAAGCTACCTCGTGACACTCAAGGGGGGAACGAAGGCTCCGTCGGCGGCGGGAAAGAGCATCGCCGAGAAGTACGGGGCGAAAATCAGCCAGACCTACAGCACGGTGCTCAACGGCTATGCGGTGAAGGTCAATGAGAGGCAGGCCCGGCGGCTCGCGGCCGACTCCCGCGTGGCCTCGGTCGTCCAGGACACCCGGGTGACGCTCGACCACCACCAGAGCAACCCGCCGTCCTGGGGCCTGGACCGGATCGACCAGCCGAACCTGCCGCTCGACAAGGGCTACACCTGGCCCGAATCGGCGGGCAAGGGCGTGACCGCGTATGTCATCGACACCGGCATCCGGATCACGCACAAGGACTTCGGCGGCCGGGCGAGTTACGGCTGGGACTTCGTCGGGGGCGACAAGATCGCGGGGGACGGCAACGGTCACGGCACGCATGTCGCCGGCACCATCGCGGGCACCACGTACGGCGTCGCCAAGAAGGCCAAGGTCGTCGCCGTCCGCGTCCTCGACAACGCCGGCTCCGGCACCACCGCCCAGGTCATCGCGGGCATCGACTGGGTGACCAAACACGCGCACAAGCCCGCGGTGGCCAACGTGAGCCTGGGCGGGTACGCGAACGCCCAGTTGGACGCCGCCGTACGCAACTCCATCGCCTCCGGGGTGACGTACGCGATCGCGGCGGGCAACGACGGGCTTCCGGCCGGTCTCTACTCCCCGGCCCGCGTCAAGCAGGCCCTCACGGTCGGCGCGAGCGACAAGGCGGACGCCCGGGCGCGCTTCTCGAACTTCGGTTCCTCGCTCGACCTGTTCGCACCCGGCGTGGCGATCACCTCGGCCTCGTATGTGAGCAACACCGGGAAGGCGACCTACTCCGGTACGTCGATGGCGAGCCCGCACGTCGCGGGCGCGGCCGCGCTCTATCTGGCCGACCATCGCAAGGCGACCCCGGCCCAGGTGGGCAAGGCGCTCGTGGGGCGGGCGGTGCCGGGGAAGGTCATCGGCGCGGGGCTCGGCTCACCGAACAGGCTGCTTCAGGTCAACAATCCCTAGAGAGCCCTGACGAGCCGCGGGTCGACCATCCCTGGAAAACCGCAGGAGACAGGCACCGGCCTCGCCGTCACCGGACGAGGCCGGTCTTGTGTGCAGATATACGCGTGAGTAGTTAACAAAGAGCCGGATTGCCCACCCGAATAGGGTGGGAAGGCTCCTCCGGTACACCCCGCAGGCCCCACCTCCCCACACCGTCATCCGCCCACCCACGTTGACGCGGACAGGAGCGGTCATGCCCGCCACGCACCACACGTCGCCACCCCCGACGACCACCTCCACCACACCCCCCATACGCGGGGTCGACGCCGGCCCCCGCACCCCGGAGAAACCCTCCACCGAACCCGGTGGCGCCGTCGGACGCATACCCGTCCTCGACGTACGCCCCGTCGTCCTCGGAGGCAGCCGGCCCGCCAAGGCGGTCGTCGGCGAGGCCTTCGACGTCTCGGCCACGGTCTTCCGCGAGGGCCACGACGCGGTCGCCGCGAACGTCGTCCTGCACGATCCGGAGGGCCGCCCCGGCCCCTGGACCCCGATGCGCGAACTGGCCCCGGGCACCGACCGCTGGGGCGCCCGGGTCTCCGCCGGGGAGCCGGGCCTCTGGACGTACACGGTGGAGGCGTGGAGCGACCCGGTCGCCACCTGGCGCCACCACGCGGGGATCAAGATCCCGGCGGGCATCGACACGGAACTGGTCCTGGAGGAGGGCGCGCGGCTGTACGAACGGGCCGCCGCCGGACTCCCGAAGAGCAGCGGCGCAAGGGACGTCGTCCTCGCCGCCGTTGACGCGCTGCGCGACCTCGACCGGCCCGCCTCGTCCCGCCTCGCCGCCGCCCGCACCCCCGACGTGGATCAGGTCCTCGCCCGCCATCCGCTGCGCGAACTCGTCACCTCCTCCGAGCCGTTGCCCCTGCTCGTGGAGCGCGAGCGCGCCCTGTACGGCGCGTGGTACGAGTTCTTCCCGCGCTCGGAGAGCGGACGGCTCGACCCGCCGGTCCACGGCACGTTCCG